>CAYYZR010000101.1:0-8735 GCA_964476005.1 uncultured Halomonas sp. | reverse complement strand
ACCTTTCGCCTTGAACCTTGATCCTCAAATCAGATTTTTTCCGGCGCGTGACGCCAATTACAGACTGGATAGTATTGCAATGCTGAATATCAACAACCTGCACGTCGCCGTCGGCGGCGAGGAAATCATCAAGGGGCTGGACCTGGAGGTCGGGTCGGGCGAACTGCACGCGATCATGGGGCCGAACGGTTCCGGCAAGTCGACGCTGGGCTATGCGCTGGCCGGCCGCGACGGTTACGAGGTCACCGACGGTTCGGTCGAGTTCGACGGGCAGGACCTGCTCGAACTCGAAGTCGAGCAGCGGGCCGCGGCCGGGTTGTTCCTGGCTCTTCAATATCCGGTCGAGATTCCCGGCGTGAACAATGCCTATTTCCTGCGTGCCGCGTTGAACGCCCAGCGCAAGGCCAGGGGCGAAGAGGAAGTCGATTCCATGGCCTTCCTCAAAACTGTTCGCGAGCAGCTCAAGTCGCTGAAAATGGATGAAGCGCTGCTCAAGCGCGCGGTCAACGAAGGCTTCTCCGGCGGTGAGAAAAAGCGCAACGAGATCGTCCAGCTCGCCGTGCTGCAACCGAAGCTGGCGATTCTCGACGAGACCGATTCCGGACTCGATATCGACGCGCTGAAGCTGGTCGCCGATGGCGTCAACCGGTTACGCGACGAGAACCGCTCGTTCATCGTCATTACGCACTACCAGCGGTTGCTCGAATACCTCGTGCCGGATCGCGTCCACGTGCTGTCGGACGGGCGCATCGCCGAGAGCGGCGACCGCTCGCTGGCCCAGCGCCTGGAGCGCGAGGGCTACGCTTTCCTCGATACCGCGGAGGCCTGATTTCGGATGTCGGCACTGATCGAAAAACTGCTGCCGCAAGCCGCTGGCGAAGATGACGGCAGCTTCGGCGCCTTGCGCAGGAAGGCGCAGAAAGTCCTGATGCAACACGGCTTTCCGCATCGCAAGACCGAGAACTGGAAATATCTGCCGCTCGGTCTGCTGGAAAAGCGCACCTTCAGCGACGCGGTCCCCGGCGGGGCCGGGACGCCATCGCCGCCGACATGTCCGTTCGCGGCCGGCATGATCCACTTTCACAACGGCCGCCTCGATCCGGACAACTGCCGGCTTCCCGACGGTGTCTCGCTGACCGGCATGCTGCCGGCCGACATCGACGTTTCGATGCTGGACGACGCCGGTCCGGCCGATGCGTTCGCATGGCTGAATCTCGCGCGCTTCGATCAGGGCTGGAAATTGCTTGTGCAGGGCCGGCCCGACAAACCGCTGGTGGTCGCCACGACCTGCGACGAAGATTTCGCTGTGGCGGTTCACCCGAGACTCTGCGTGGAACTGGCCGAGGGCGCGGCGCTGACCCTGATCGAAACCCAGGGCGGCCCGGGTGCTGGATTGATCAACGGCGTGCTGGATTTCCGGCTGGGCGCCCGGTCCAGCCTGACCCACGTCATTGAAAGGTGCTTCGCCGAAACCGCCCTCATTCAGCGCACCACGGCCCACATTTCGGATGCGGCCGCCTATCGCGCATTCATACTCGACGGTGGCGGTCGGCTGACCCGGCAGGACCTGGTGGCGGAACTGGCCTCACCGGGCGCGACGGCCGGTATTTCAGGCGTCGCGACGCTGTCCGGGCGCGCGCTGGTCGATTACCACACGGCGATCGAGCACCGCGTGGGCGGCACGGAAAGCCACGAGAACTTTCGGATCCTGGCCGACGACCAGTCGACCGGCGTTTTCAACGGACGCATCCACATCGTGCCCGGTGCCGACGACAGTCACTCGCAAATGAACACCGGCAACCTGCTGCTCAGTGAAAATGCGCGCATCAACACCAAGCCTGAACTGGAAATTCACGCCGAGGACGTCACCGCCAGCCACGGTGCGACGATCGGGCAGCTCGATGAAGATGCGCGATTCTATCTGCGCTCGCGGGGCCTGAGCGAGGCGGAGGCGATTGCGCTGCTGAAGTACGGCTTTGCCGCCGCGGTATTCGACACCATGGCGCCGGGCGAGGTCCGCGACTGGCTTACCGATCGACTCAAGGAGCACCTGTGATGGCAGCAACGCTGGACAGCCGCAAGATGCACGATCAGCCGGAGACGTCGGGCTTCGACGTCCAGCGCGTACGCGCCGAGTTTCCGATCCTGACCAGGGAAGTGCACGGCAAGCCGCTGGTCTACCTCGACAGCGCCGCCTCGGCCCAGCGTCCGCAGTCGGTGATCGACGCGGTCAGCGATTTCTATAGCCGCTACAACGCCAACGTGCACCGCGGGGTGCATCAGCTCAGCGTGGAGGCGTCAGAGGCCTTCGAGAGGACCCGAACGACGGTGCGCGAGCACATAAACGCGGAGAGCGAACGCGAAATCGTGTTTACCCGCGGGACCACCGAGGCGGTCAACCTGGTAGCGCAGTCCTACCTGCGGCCGAAGCTCCGCCCGGGCGATGAGATCCTGATCACTCACATGGAGCATCACTCGAACATCGTCCCGTGGCAGCTTTTGTGCGAGCAGACCGGCGCGGTGCTGAAGGTCGCACCGATCAACCGGCGCGGCGAGCTGCTGGTCGACGAACTGGAAGCACTGATCAGCGAGCGCACCCGCCTGATCGGGATCGTCCACGTTTCCAATGCGCTGGGGACCGTGAACCCGGTCGCCGAGGTATGCCGGATCGCGCGCGACCATGGCGTCGCGACCCTGGTCGACGGGGCCCAGGCAACCCCGCACGTGGAGGTTGACGTAAAGACGCTGGGCTGCGATTTCTACTGCCTGTCCGCGCACAAGATGTACGGGCCCACCGGCATCGGCGTGCTTTATGGCCGCGAGGCGTTGCTGGAGGCGATGCCGCCCTGGCAGGGCGGTGGCGAGATGATCACGCGGGTGAGCTTTGAAGAAACGACCTACAACGAGCTGCCGCACAAGTTCGAGGCCGGCACGCCGAATATCGCAGGCGCGATCGGCATGGGCGAGGCGTTTCGCTTCATCCAGCGCACGGGCATAGCAGCCATGGCCCACCATGAGGCCGAACTGCTGGCCTACGCCAGCGAGCGGATGCAGGCCGTCGACGGTCTGACCATCATCGGTACGGCCGAACACAAGGGCCCGGTGGTGTCGTTCACGCTGGAAGGCGCTCATCCCAACGATATCGGCACCATCGTCGATCACTTCGGCGTGGCGATCCGCACCGGCCACCACTGCGCCATGCCGGTGATGCAGTTCTTCGAAGTGCCGGCCACGGCGCGCATTTCGTTCGGCGTCTACAACACGACGGCCGAAATCGACGTATTTCTCGAGGCGCTGGGCAAGGCGCGCGAGATGCTCGCGTAATCCTGTCTGCAGCCGGCGCGGTTGATCCCGCCGGCGTTACAATGGCGCCAAATTTCCGGTTGGAGACCGCCTCATGCGCGCCTTGCTGATTTTTCTCGCCGCGATCGTCGTAATCATTCTCGGCCTTTGGGCCACGCTTGTGCTTTATTTCGACGAGGCGCGGCTCAAGCAGATTGCCATAGAGCAGGTGCGTGCCCAGACCGGCCGGGAGCTTCAGATCGACGGGCCCTTGACGCTTGATATCTTTCCGCGGATATCGCTAGTGGCCAACGATGTCAAGTTGTCCGGACCGGAGGACTTCGAGGGGCCAAATCTGTTCGAGGCCGACGAATTGCGCATTTCGCTGTCGATCCTGCCGCTTTTGCGCGGCGAAATCGAAACCGGCGATATCGGCCTGGATAACGCGCGGCTGGCCATTCATACCGACCGCGCCGGGCGCAATTCACTGGACGGATTGACCGGTGCTGCGGAAGCCGGTGCCGACGGCGATCAATCCAGCCAGGGCCAGCCCTCGGTTTCCACGGGCAATATCGCGCTTTCCCGTGCGCGTCTGACCGTCAGCGATGACGCTGCCGATGCACGCCAGGTGTTTGTGGTCGAGCGCATGGAAGTGAAATCGTTCGCTTTCGACCGTCCGGTGAATTTTGAATTCGCCGGCGGCATCGGCGATCCGGCCATTGTCGAGGACATCGACGTGGCGGGAACGCTGACGGTGCCTTCCGATGCCGGACCGATCGTCGTACAGGAATTCGGGATGACGGCCGAAGCCAGTGGCTTGCCGCTTGGCCTGTCGGGCCGGGCGACGCTGGACCCGGGCCCGCCGCTGACGGCGCGCTTCGAGGAGGGATTGCTCAACCTCAACGGCAAGCAGTTCGAAACGTCATTCACCTACCGGGACACCAAGCAGCCGAGCATCGAAGCGCTGCTGAAGGGCGAGATGCTCAACGTGGATGCCTTGCTGGCAGTCATGCCGGGCGGGGAGGAGGCTGCCGAAGACATCGACGATGAAGAGTCACCGTTGTTGCTTTTCAAGGCATTCGATGTGGATGCCAGGCTGGAGCTCGAGCGGGCGATCGTGTCCGGGCTCGAACTTGATAACGTGCGTGCGCGACTGCGCTCGGTTCAGGGCGTGGTCACCATCGATCCGCTATCCGGCGGCTTGCCCGGAGGAAGAGTCGATGCGGTGGTCGTGGCCGATCTGAATACCGCCCCGCCGCTGGTCCAGATCGATCCGGTCTTCGATCTGGAGAGCCTGGGAACGGCGCTGAGCGCCTGGAATCTGGACCAATTCATCACCGGTGCTGGCATCCTGGAATTGGGTTTGAGTGCGAAAGGCCTGGATGTGGACGCCATCCTTTCAACGCTAAACGGACGCGGCAAATACGATTTTCACGACGGCAGCATCAAGGGGCTGAATCTCGACGGCATGGTCGAGGGACTGAGTTCTCGCAACATTGCCGAGGCCGTCCGCACCGGCGTAGGCGGCACGACCGAATTCCGGGCGCTGGAAGGCGCGATTTCGATCGAAGACGGCACCATTCGTCTGCCGGGAATCAACATCATCACCGACTTGCTGGGCATTACTGGCGATGTCCGCATCGGCATTTCCGACCTTGCCCTGAATGGCCAGGTCCGGCTCGAAGGCGAGCAGCTCAACCGGATTCCGATCGGCCTGGAAGGAACGCTCACCAAACCGAAGCTCGTTCCCGACGTGGGCGAGGCGCTTAAGGAAGAAGCGGGCCGGCGGGTGATGGATTTCCTCGAGAAGCGTGCGACCAGGGAAGAAGAGAGCGAAGAAGGCGGCAATGGCGGCTGATGTCGGTTGAGCGGCGGCGCGCGAGTCTGCCGGAACGAGGTCCGGCGGAATGAATGATCGCGTGTTGCGCGATCATGCCGGCGACGCCGCACGCAGAGCGCTGTTCGCCGGCCTTGGCGCGTACTCGTTCTGGGGCCTGGTGCCGCTTTATTTCAAACTGGTTGCCTTTGCCGGCGCCGATGAGATCATCGCGCATCGCGTGATCTGGTCGGTGGGATTTCTGGCGCTGGTGCTTGCGATACGCAATCGTCGCGATTTTCTCAAGCATGTCGCGATCAGCCGAAAGGTCGCGGCTGCGCTGATGCTCAGCGGCGCGCTGGTCGCGGTCAACTGGCTGGTGTTCGTCTACGCGGTCAATTCCGATCGGGTGCTGTCGACCAGCCTGGGCTACTTCATCAACCCGCTGGTCAGCGTGCTGCTGGGAACGCTTGTGCTGCGCGAGCGAATGTACGGCGCCCAGGTCATTGCGGTCGGCCTGGCCGCGGCCGGTACCATATATCTGACCGTGCAGGTCGGGGAACCGCCCTGGCTGGCGCTGGCGCTGGCGTTCACCTTCGGTCTTTACGGGCTGGTCCGCAAGGTGACCGATGTCGGTCCCATGGTGGGCCTGTTCTGGGAGACGCTGATGATGATGCCGCTGGCGCTGCTGTGGCTGCTGTGGACGGCGCGCCATGGCGAGATGGTGTTCGGCGACTTCGGCATCGCGCAGGATCTGTTGTTGATCGGCACCGGACTGGTCACCGTGATCCCGCTGGTGCTGTTTGCTACTGCCGCGCGCGGTTTGCCGTTGATCACGGTGGGGCTCATGCAGTACCTGGCGCCGTCCATTTCGTTCTGCCTGGCGGTGTTTCTGTTCCGAGAGCCTTTCACGCTGCACCATGCCCTGGCATTCGGCGCGATCTGGTCGGCGCTGGCGCTGTACACGGGTGCGATATGGCAACGCACGCGTCAGCAGCGGAGAATTGTCGCCGAGGCGGCGGGCCGGAGCGGTTAACATCGTCTCGACGCCGGACCCGAAGAATTCCGGAGCCATTGATTGCGCATATTCGCGCAGCTTATTGATCGAATCGGAAAAGATGTCAATCGATGACTGACCAACAGCAGATCAAGGATCGGCCGAGCAGCCGCAACGTCACTTCGCTGAAGGCGCTGAAGCCCTATGTTCGCCGCTACAAGCTCCAGATCGGGCTGATCGGGCTGTTCCTGACGCTCGCGGCCGCCGGCACCATCGCGATTCCGGCAGCGGTCGGCCAGGTCATCGACAAGGGCTTCATGGCCGACGACCCGGATACCATCAACCTCTGGTTCTGGCTGCTGTTCGGCGCCGCGACGCTGATGGCGGTGGCCGGCGGCATGCGTTTCTACTGGGTGTCCTGGCTGGGACAGCGGATCGTTACCGATCTTCGGCGCGATGTTTATTCGCAGGTCATCCGGATGGAGCCCGAATTCTTCGCCACCACGCGCACCGGCGAGGTGCTTTCGAGGCTCAATACCGACACCACGCTGGTCGAATCGCTGATCGGATCGAGCGCGTCGGTCGCCGTGCGCAATCTGCTGATGCTGATTGCCAGTTCCATCATGCTCGTGGTCACGGCACCTTCGCTGGCCGGCGTCATCGGCCTGATGATCCTGTTGGTCGCTCTGCCCGTCATGGTTCTGGGCCGATGGGTGCGGCGCCTGTCCCGAGATGCGCAGGATCGGGTGGCCGATTTCTCGGCGCATGGCGACGAAACCATCAACGCGGTGCCGACGGTTCAGGCCTTTGCCCAGGAGGGGCGCGAGTCCGAAACCTTCGCTGGACAGGTCGAGAGCGCCTTCGATGCCCAGAAAAGCCGCATCTTCGCAACCACCATCCTGATCGTGCTGGTTATCGTGCTGACCTTCGGCGCCGTCACCTTCGTGCTCTGGCTTGGCGCGCATGCCGTGCTGGACGACCGGCTCAGCCCGGGCCAGCTCAGCCAGTTTGTTCTCTATGCCCTGCTTGCGGCCGGTTCTACGGCCTCGCTCAGCGAGGTCTGGGGCGGCGTCCAGCGCGCTGCCGGCGCGATGGAGCGGCTTGCCGACCTGCTGACCGCCACCAACAGCCTGCCCAAGGCCGAACAACCTGCGGCATTTCCGCCCGGTCCGGTCGGACTGGCGTTTTCCGACGTCACTTTCGCCTACCCGTCGCGGCCCGACGAACCGGTCCTCAAGCATCTCGATTTCGAAGTCAATCCCGGCGAGACCGTGGCGCTGGTCGGGCCCTCGGGTGCCGGCAAGAGCACGATCTTCCAGCTGATCCTGCGGTTCTACGATCCGGATTCGGGCCGCGTGATGATTGGTGGGCACGACGGCGGGCACGACATCCGGGATTACGACCCGGTCGAGTTGCGTGCATCATTGGGCCTGGTGTCGCAGGACGTGGTGCTGTTTTCCGGCACGGCCGCCTACAATCTGCGTTACGGCAGGCCGGAGGCGCTGGACGAACAGGTCCGCGACGCCGCCCGGCTGGCCCAGGCGCACGATTTCATTCACGCGCTGCCCGAAGGCTACGATGCCTTTCTGGGGGAGCGCGGCATTCGGCTTTCGGGCGGCCAGCGCCAGCGCCTGGCCATTGCGCGTGCCCTGATCAAGACGCCCAGCATCCTGCTGCTGGACGAGGCCACGGCCAGCCTGGACGCCGAAAGCGAGCGGCTGGTGCAACAGGCCATCGACGAGGCCAGCCGCGACCGGACCGTGCTGGTGATCGCGCACCGCCTGGCCACGGTCAGGCGCGCCGATCGCATTCTCGTTATCGAAAACGGCGAACTGGTCGAGCAGGGGACTCACGATGAACTGATGCGCGATTCCGGGCTGTACCGACGCCTGGCACAACTGCAATTCCCCGACGAAATTGCGGAACCGGAAACCGCCGACACGATCTGATCTTGTAGTGAAACCATCTGGAGCCCGACGCATGGCATATCGAACAGCAGGCACACATCAACGAATCACCTTCATGTTCGCAATTGCGGTCGCCGCACTGGTTGCCGGAGGCTGCGCCAGCAAGCCGTCTGACAATGTGATGATTGCCGACGCGCGCGCCGCCGTGGTCAGGTTCGTCGACCGTGATCCCGGTCTTCAGGACTGGGTCAATCATGCGCACGGCTATGCAGTGTTCCCGAGCATGAACAAGGCCGGTCTCGGCGTTGGCGGTTCCTACGGCCGAGGGGTGGTGTTCGAGCGTGGGGAGCCCGTCGGCACCACCAGCAGCGTGCAGGGCACAGTGGGATTGCAGATCGGCGTTCAGAACTTCTCCCAGATCATCTTTTTCCAGGACGAAGCCGCGTTGCGCACCTTCCAGCGAGGCAACTTCGAATTCTCGGCCCAGGCCACCGCCGTTGCCGTCACCGCCGGGGCGGCCAAGACGACCAGTTACGAAAAAGGCGTTGCCGTTTTCATCATGGCCAAGGGCGGCTTGATGGCCGAAGCGTCCGTGGGCGGACAGAAGTTCACCTACGAGCCTTTGTAGGAATCTTTACCCCCCGGGCGGCACACTTGAGCCCATGAAAACGAACGATTTGCTGCGTCCCGACGCCGGCGGCCTCTACTGCGAGGCCGGCGGTTTCTGGATCGA
>CAYYZR010000100.1:0-8784 GCA_964476005.1 uncultured Halomonas sp. | reverse complement strand
GGCGCGTTCTGAGCGTAGTTGTTGTAGTTGACGACCTGCGCGCCCAGAACACCGGCCTGTAGCGCTGCCGCAAGAAGAATTCCCGCTATGGAAAAGATCTTTTTCATGATGAATCCCGCCAGGTTTGTACTGTGTATGCCAACTTCAGTCTACGTAACCGTGATCAATACCGCATGGGCAAGAAGTCAGGGAAAAGGCCGAAGAATCGAGTGCCCGGCTTCTTGCCGTCACGATCGGCATTCCAATCATCTTGATGATCACCCTCATCAGGACCCGGGAAGTACGTCGAAGATTGCAAATCCACCGCGCCCGCATGGCGCGAGAGTTCTCGATGAGGCAGATCTCATGCCTGTCCTGGTTAGCACATCATGCTGGCCCGGGGGGGAGCCCCGGAGGAGTTTGTGGCCTGGAGGCGCCGTGAGTTTTCCCCGGTCTCCGCCACCAGATTTTCTGAGGCGTGCGGTTACGCGGGGGTAGCGTCTTCCTCGTCCGCTTCGCCGGCTTCGTCCTCGTCTTCCGACACGGCAATCCGGGCCAGGCCGATCAGCTGTTCGTCTTCGCCGAGGCGAATCAGCGTGACGCCCTGGGTGTTGCGGCCCAGGCGCGAAATCTCGGCGGCCGAGGTGCGTACCAGGGTGCCGGCGTTGGACGTCAGCATCACGTCGTCGTCCTCGCCGACCACCAGCGCCGAAACCAGTTCGCCGTTGCGGCCCGAGGTCTGGATGCCGATCACGCCCTGGCCGCCGCGGTTGTAGACCGGGAATTCTTCCAGCGCGGTGCGCTTGCCGAAACCATTCGCGGTGGCCAGCAGAACGTCGCCTTCGTCTGCCACCAGCATCGCCACGACCTGCTGCTCGGGCTTCAGGCGAATGCCGACCACGCCGCGGGTCTGGCGACCCATGGCGCGCACGCCGGACTCCTGGAAGCGGATCGCCTTGCCGGCCGACGAAAACAGCAGGATGTTGCGCGTGCCGTCGGTAAAGGCCACGTCGACCAGTTCGTCATCGCCTTCGAGTTCGATCGCCCAGATGCCGTTGGACCGGATGTGGGCAAAATCCGACAGCGGCGTCTTCTTGACCCGGCCCGAGCGCGTGGCGAAGAATACGAACCAGTCGTCCGGGAATTCGCGGGTGGGCAGCACCGCATTGATGCGTTCGCCTTCGTCCAGCGGCAGCAGATTGACCATGGGCCGGCCGCGGCTGCTGTGCCCGGCCTGCGGCAGTTCGTAGACCTTGGTCTTGTAGACCTTGCCGGCGCTGGTGAAGACCAGCAGCGTGTCGTGCGTGTTCGTCACCCAGAACCGCTCGACGAAATCCTCGTTCTTGGTCTTGGTGGCGCTGCGACCGCGACCGCCGCGCTTCTGGCTGCGGTACCGGTCCAGCGGCTGGTATTTGGCGTAACCGCCGTGGGAAAGCGTCACTACCACGTCTTCGGGCGTGATCAGGTCTTCCATGGTCAGGTCGAGCTGGTTTTCGACGATCTCGGTCCGGCGCCCGTCGCCGAAATCGTCGCGAATGGCTTCCAGCTCGTCGCGGATGACCTGCATCAGGGCATCCGGCTCGGAAAGGATGCGGATCAGTTCGCGGATCTGCTCGAGAATCTCGCGATACTCGTTGGAAAGCTTTTCCTGCTCCAGGCCGGTGAGCTTCTGCAGCCTGAGATCAAGAATCGCCTGGGCCTGGGTCGGGGACAACTGGTAGCCGTCCTCGCTCAGACCGAACTCGGGCAGCAGGTCCTCGGGCCGCGAAAGTTCCGCACCGGCCTGCCCCAGCAGCGCAGAAACAGGGCCGGGTTCCCAGCGCCTGCCCTGCAGCGCTTCGCGCGCGTCCGCAGGCGTCGGCGATTTCTTGATCAGCGCGATGATCTCGTCGAGGTTGGCCAGCGCGACGGTCAGCCCTTCGAGGGTGTGGGCGCGGTCGCGCGACTTGCGCAGCTCGTAAAGCGTTCTGCGCGTGACCACGTCGCGCCGGTGGGTCAAAAACGCCTGCAGCACCTGTCGAACGTTGAGCAGTCGCGGCTGGTTGTCGACCAGCGCCACCATGTTGATGCCGAACACGCACTGCATCTGGGTGTTCTGGAACAGGTTGTTGAGAATCACCTCGCCGACTTCGCCGCGCTTGAGCTCCACGACCATGCGCATGCCGTCCTTGTCGGACTCGTCGCGCAGCTCGGAGATGCCCTCGAGTTTCTTGGTCTTGACCAGGTCGGCGATCTTTTCGAGCAGCCGGGCCTTGTTGACCTGGTACGGCAACTCGGTGACCACGATCTTGGTCTTGCCGGTGTCTTCATCCTCGAAATGGGCCCGGGCGCGCATGTAGATGCGCCCGCGGCCGGTTTCGTAGGCTTCGCGGATACCGGCGGCGCCGTTGATGATCCCCGCGGTGGGGAAATCCGGGCCCGGCATGTGCGCCATGATGCCGTCGATGTCGAGATCCGGATTCTCGATCAGCCCCAGCAGCGCACCGATGACCTCGTTGAGGTTGTGCGGTGGAATGTTGGTGGCCATGCCGACCGCGATTCCGGAAGAGCCGTTGATCAGAAGGTTGGGCACCCGTGTCGGCAACACCGCCGGCTCGTACTCGGACTCATCGTAGTTGGGCAGCCAATTGACCGTGTCCTTGTCGATATCGGCCAGCAGCTGGTGGGCCAGCTTGGCCATGCGCACCTCGGTGTATCGCATCGCCGCCGGCGAATCGCCGTCGACCGAGCCGAAGTTGCCCTGGCCGTCGACCAGCATGTAGCGCAATGAAAAGGGCTGCGCCATGCGCACGATGGTGTCGTAGACCGCCGTATCGCCGTGCGGATGGTATTTACCAATCACGTCACCGACCACGCGGGCCGATTTCTTGTAGGGCTTGTTGAAGTCGTTACCGAGGACCTGCATGGCGAAAAGAACGCGCCGGTGCACCGGTTTCAGGCCGTCGCGGACGTCCGGAAGCGCGCGTCCGACGATCACGCTCATCGCGTAATCGAGGTAGGACTGCCGCATCTCGTCTTCGAGGTTTACCGGGAGAATTTCCTGCGCGAGTTCAGCCATGCATATCGTCTTGTGATTATGGACCGGGAGTATCGTTCAAGTCATTGAAATACAGACATCTATCCCGGGCCGGGACAGGCCTTCAACAACCCGCGAAACAATCCGGAAATTCTAGCACATGAGGGCGCTGGAGGCCTGCCGTCAGGCGGCGTCCGCGGCCCGCACCAACTCGGCTATCCGGCCTTCGTATGGCGGCTCCATGACGCCCCTGTCGGTGACGATAAAGTCGATCAGTTCGGCCGGGGTCATGTCGAACACCGGGTTGTACGCATCCACGCCCTCCGGCGCCGTCATCCCGACGCTGCCCCAGATTTCGTCGGCCGGCCGCTCCTCGATCTCGATTCGGTCACCGCTGGGCGTCTCGGCGTCCAGCGTCGACACCGGCGCCACGACCATCATCTTCACGCCGAACTGGCGCGCCAGCGTAGCCAGCATCAGGGTGCCGACCTTGTTGGCCACGTCGCCATTCGCGGTGATGCGATCGGCGCCGGTGATCACCCAGTCGATCTCGCCGCGCTGCATCAGGCCGGCCGCGGCGGATTCCACCAGCACGCTGCATCGTACGTCCTCCTTGGCGAACTCCCATGCGGTCAGGCGCAAGCCCTGCAACCACGGACGCGTTTCGCAGGCATACACGCGAGCCAGCCGATCCGACCGCCAGGCGCGCACGATCACGCCCAGCGCGGTGCCGGTGCCGCCGGTGGCCAGCGATCCGGTATTGCAGTGCGTCAATACCCGCGAGCCCGGCTTGATAAGATTCGCGCCCAGTTCTGCCATGTGTCGGTTGGCGGCCTGGTCTTCGGCATGTATGGCCGCAGCCAGTCGCTCCAGTCTGTCCAGCGCACCGCCGACCTCCCCCTGGGCCGCTGCGGCCCGCATCCGCTCGACCGCCCAGCGAAGATTCACCGCGGTCGGCCGCGCCGCGACCAGCCTGTCTAGATCCGCAAGCCAGGCCTCGCGAGCGGCCCGATCATTGCCTCGATGTTCGGCGTTGCGCGCGCGCATGGACAGCACGCTGGCATAGGCCGCGGTGATGCCGATGGCCGGCGCGCCGCGCACCACCAGGTCGCGAATGGCTGTGGCTGCGGTATTCAGGTCGGGCATGTCCAGCCAGATTTCCTCGGCCGGCAGCCTGCGCTGGTCGAGCAGGGTCAACGCACCGTCTCGCCAGCGGATGGCTTCGACACCGGATGGTGCTTGCGCGGTATCGGATTCAGGTGTCGATTGCCGCATCGCCGGCTTGCTCCCAATGATTGTCTCGAGGCATTAGTCTATCAACCGCCGCCGACGGGCATGCATTATCATTCTCCGGAGTTTTCCAGACCGCATCCATCAACGGACACGAAGCAATGAAACGCCTATTTCTATCTCTATTCATTTTCTTGCCGGCTCTGGCCAGCGCCCAGCCGACCGAATCAACGCCTTCCAATCCGTTCGAAAAGGAGTTGCCGACCGGTATCATTCATACCTCCAAGGGCGACATCAAGATCGAACTGTACGAAGACCAGGCGCCGGTAACGGTCAAGAACTTCCTCGATTACGCGCGCAAGGGCTATTACGACGGCACGATCTTTCACCGCGTCATTCCCGGATTCATGATCCAGGGCGGCGGCTTCGACGCCGATCTAGGGCAAAAGTCGACGGATGCACCGATCAAGAACGAGGCCGACAATGGCATGTCGAATGAGCGCGGCACCCTTGCCATGGCCCGGACCAATGACCCGGACTCGGCCACCGCCCAATTCTTCATCAATGTCGTCGACAACCCGGCCCTGGACCATCGCGGCAAGCAATCCGGCCGTACCTGGGGCTATGCGGTGTTCGGACGCGTTACCGAGGGCATGGACGTGGTTGACGAAATCCGCTTCGTTCCGACCGAAGCGCGCGGTCCGCATCAGGACGTGCCGGTCGAGCCCGTGGTCATCGAGCGCATCGAGATTCTCTGAGGCGGCCAATCGACACCTGCCGAAAAACGCTTTTCATTTCGGACCTGCATCTGGGCCCGAAGCGCCCCGACATCAGTGACCGGTTCAGGACTTTCCTGGCCGGTCCGGCGCGTGAGGCCGAGGCGATCTTCATTCTCGGCGACCTGTTCGAGGCCTGGGTCGGCGACGACGCCGTCGGGGCGTTCGAACAGGATATCGCCGACGGTTTGCGCGCACTCTCTGATAGCGGCACGCGACTGGCGTTTCTCCACGGCAATCGAGATTTTCTGCTCGGTCCGGACTACTGCAGGCTTTGCGGAATGGACATGCTCGATCAGCCCCGCCTGATCGACCTTTACGGCACACCGACGCTGCTGCTGCACGGCGACCAGCTGTGCACGCTCGATCATCAGTATCAGCGCTACCGTGCCCGAGTCAGCAACCCCAACTGGCAGCGACGCATGCTCGCGCGGCCACTCTGGTTTCGCAGGATGATCGCAGCCATGCTGCGCGGTGCTAGTCGTCTGCGCACAAGGAAGGCCGATACGCCGGAAATGGATGTGGTGGACGACGACGCCGAAGCTCTGTTCCGCCA
Organism: uncultured Halomonas sp.; assembly: GCA_964476005.1. Classification (GTDB taxonomy): domain Bacteria; phylum Pseudomonadota; class Gammaproteobacteria; order Xanthomonadales; family Wenzhouxiangellaceae. The sequence goes on along the minus strand of CAYYZR010000100.1, from coordinate 3,227 downwards.
AACCGGTGCGCTGCGAATGATCCACGGTCACACCCACAGACCCTTCAGACACGTGCATGTCATCGAAGGGGAGCCTCGGGAGCGCATCGTGCTCGGTGACTGGTATACCCAGGGCAGTGTGCTGACGATCCGCGCCCCTGCTGACGCCAAGACGAGCCCCGTTTCGATCGAGCTTCAGGCGTTGCGGGCGGATTTATCTGAAGAATCGGCCGACGCCTGATGCGCCGCAGAAGCGGCTTCTTCTTTCTCGCCGGCCGTCTTTCTGTCGGATTTCTCTTCTTCGGATCCAGCTTCTGACCTGCCCCCGGCTTTTTCGCTGGAAGCCTTGTCTGATTCAGACTTGCTTGCGGACTGTCGGCTGACCGACGATGCCGCCCCACCCGACTTGTTCTTCAAGGGATCCGTGCTTTCGGATGCCTTCGTCGGTGCGGCGCTGGGCGAGCGATTCGATTCGTCCGCGCCCCGCCTGGGCTGATCCGACCTGTCCTGACCTGCCCCGGCGGAAACCGACGCTCCGAACTGGCTGAGCTTGACTTCCTCGCCGCTTGCAGGCGGCAAACGCTCGGCGAGGCTTTTCTCGTCAACCAGCTTCTCGGCGCCGCTGCTCAGGTGATCGAACACCTGCTTGTAGCTGTCTGTCATCTGGTTGATCAGGCGTGCGGTCTCGACGAAATGCTCCGTAACTTCGTCCTTGAACCTGTCGTTTTCCTGCTTGAGTTGCATGACCGACACGGCCCCGCCGCGCGCGCGGCTGATCCACCATGTCGCCAGCGCACCGATCACGCCGCCAACCACCAGACCCACAATCAACCAGATCACGATTTCCATTGCTTTTCGCCTTTATGCAAGTTCACTAAACAGGCTAACAGATGCGCAGTCCAATTCCGGTCACGTTTCCGCAATCCGAGCCCGAATACGAGCATGAAGAGCGGCTGGCAGGTCGTTCTTGAACCGGAAACCGATCCGCGCTTCGTCCGGCCATATCGTCATTTTTTTCGCTCGACCCATTCGAAAACCGACTCCAGCGCGGCGCCGAGGTTCTCGGCGTCGCTGCCGCCGGCCTGGGCAAAATCGGGTCGACCGCCGCCCTTGCCGCCGACCTGGCCGGCGACGAAGTTGACCAGTTCGCCGGCCTTGAAGCGGTCGGTCAGGTCGCCGGTCACACCGGCCACCAGCCGAACGCCGTCCCCGGCCTCGGTGCCGAGAACGACGATCGCCGAGCCGAGCTTGTTCTTGAGCTGATCGACCGTATCGCGCAGGCTGTTCGGATCCACGCCCGCCAGTCGTTCGGCCAGGATCTTGATGCCGCCGATATCTCTGGCGCTCGCGCTCAGGTCCGAACCCCGGGCCGAAGCGAGCTTGTGCTTGATCCGCTCCAGTTCCTTTTCCAGTTCCCTGGACCGATCCAGAAGCTGCTCGACCCGCGTCCCGACCTGCTCCGGCGAGGACTTGAGGCGCTCGGCCACGCTGCGCAGCGTGCGATCGGTATCCTGCATCCAGGCCACCGCCCGTCGACCGGCGACCGCCTCGATGCGGCGAACGCCGGCCGAAATGCCGGTTTCGTGCACGATCTTGAACGCGCCGATGTCGCCGACCCGGTCGACGTGCGTGCCACCGCAAAGCTCGGTCGAATAATCGCCGAACTGCAGCACCCGGACCCGATCACCGTACTTGTCGCCGAAAAACGCCAGCGCGCCGGCATCCATCGCCTGGTCGTAGTCCATTTCCTCGGCCGAGGCGGCGACATTGGCCTGGATCTGCTCGTTGACCCGGGTCTCGATTTCACGCAGCTGCTCGGTCGTTACAGGCTCGAAATGCGAGAAGTCGAAACGCAGCCGGTCGGCCGCCACCAGCGAACCTTTTTGCTGGACGTGTTCTCCCAGGATTTCGCGCAGCGCGGCGTGCAGCAGGTGGGTGGCCGAATGATGCCGCACGATATCGGCCCGGCGCTGCTCGTCGATCGCGGCACAGACCTTACCCCCGACCTTCATCGAGCCCGACTCCAGCGTCCCGTCGTGCGCATGGTAGGCGCCGGCCAGCTTGCGCGTGTCGTCGACCCGGAACCGGACGCCGTCGGTCTCCAGCGTTCCGGTATCCCCGACCTGTCCACCGGATTCGGCGTAAAACGGGGTGCGGTCCAGGATCACCAGCGCCGACTGGCCTTCCGACAGCGACTCGCGCTTTTCGCCGTCGACCAGGATGGCGACCACCCGCGCCGAATCGCATTCACTGGTTTGGTAGCCCAGGAATTCGGTTGCCGGCAGGTCGGCCACCGCTTCGGCCGAAACGCCGTCGCGGGCCGAGAACTGACCGGCAGCGCGGGCCCGTTCGCGCTGGGCCTGCATGGCGGTCTCGAAGCCCTGTTCGTCCACGCTCAACTCGCGCTCTCTGGCAATGTCGCGCGTAAGGTCCAGCGGAAAGCCAAACGTATCGTACAGCTTGAACGCGACCTCACCCGGAATCACCCCGGTCTCCAGGTCCGAAAGCACGTCGTCGAGCAGCTTCATCCCCTGGTCCAGGGTTTCGCCGAAGCGCTGCTCCTCGCGCGAAAGCGCATCGACGATCTGGTCGCGTTTCTGCACCAGTTCAGGGTAGGCCTCGCCCATCACTTCGACCAGCGGATCGACCATGGCGGCGAAAAACGGCTGCTTGCAACCCAGCTTGTAGCCATGCCGGATCGCGCGCCGGATGATGCGGCGCAGCACGTAGCCGCGACCGTCGTTGGCCGGCAGTACGCCGTCGGCGACCAGGAAGGCGCAGGCACGGATATGGTCGGCGATGACCTTGAGCGAAGCCTGCTTGAGGTCGTCGACGCCAGTCTTTTCGGCCGCGGCCTTGATCAGGTGTGTAAACAGGTCGATCTCGTAGTTGGAATGTACGCCCTGCAATACCGCGGCCAGCCGCTCCAGGCCCATGCCGGTATCCACGCAGGGGCTCGGCAGCGGCGACATCCGGCCGTCTGCGGCGCGGTCGAACTGCATGAACACCAGGTTCCAGATCTCGATGTAGCGGTCGCCGTCTTCCTCCGGCGTGCCGGGCGGCCCCCCGGGCACGTCCGGGCCGTGATCGTAGAAGATCTCGCTGCATGGCCCGCACGGGCCGGTATCGCCCATGGCCCAGAAATTGTCGCTCTCGAAGCGCTTGCCCGGCTTGTCGCCGATGCGCGACAGGCGTGCGGGATCGATGCCGATTTCGTCAAGCCAGATCGAGGCCGCCTCGTCGTCGTC
>CAYYZR010000099.1:0-8873 GCA_964476005.1 uncultured Halomonas sp. | reverse complement strand
GTTACGAAATTAACAAACGGCTTTCTCAATAGCTGATAAAAGTACGTAATCAGGTAGATTTTAAGTCATGTCAAAAAATTCTGTAAAAAATGCAGCGCAAGTGGAGTCGAAGGGCGGAGATGGTGCCAAGATCCGATCAAAGTCATCGATCATTGTCCTCGGCATGCATCGCAGCGGAACATCAGCACTGACGCGCGTCCTTAACCTTGGCGGGGCGGAGTTGCCCGAGGATCTCACGGAGGCAATACCTGGAAACAACGAGAAAGGATTCTTCGAGTCTCGAAAGCTGCTTCGTACCAATATTCGCATTCTGAACACGTTGCAGGTCGAGTGGTGGTCCACTGAGCCGATCGAACCTAAGCGCCTCGATGCCAGTAGTCTCGAAGAGCATCGCCGGGAGATTCGATATTATCTCACCGAGCATACGAGAAATCGAACCGTGTTCTTGATGAAGGATCCGCGCATGTGCCGGCTGTTCCCTATTTGGGAAGGAGTGCTGCGCGAGCAGCGTTTCGGTATCGGCGTGGTACTCGTCTTGCGTGATCCCAGAGCCGTTGCGGCATCTCTGCGCGAACGCGACAGTATTCCGCTTGATCATGGCTGTTTGCTCTGGCTCAGGCACATGGTCGAAGCTGAGCGCAGTTCACGGGGCCAGCACCGCTCGATCGTAGCATATGAGCGATTGCTGGACGATTGGGCAAGCGTTGCTGATGATGTGACCCGTTCGATGAAACCGGTCTGGGAGGCCGACTGGTCCAATTCCGGAGAGGAAGTCTCGGCGTTTCTGGAGGCAGGGCTGGACCACTTCGGAAATGCGTGCAGGGACATGGATCTGCCGCCGCTGGTTGACGAGGCCTATGGCGTATTCGCAGCAATGGAAAATGGCGCCATCGGAGATCGGGAAGCGCGGGTCCTGCTCGATAAAATTTGGTCGCGACTGAACACCGCAGATGAACTCGTCGGGCCAGGCCTCGCCTATACAAGTCGGCAATATTTCCAGCTCAAACTCGAAAGCGACGGGAATCGCGCAGCCTCGCAGGAAGCCGATGATCCGCAGGCCGACCGCAATAGCGCGAGGGAGAAACTGTCTGATCTGCGCCAGATGCTCGAAGAGAAAGAGAGTGCAAACAAAGCGCTCCAGGCGAAAAATAAGTCGACGCAGCGTGCTCTTGAGAATGCGCAACCCCAACGCGATGAGAAAGATGCCGCACTGCGCCATGCCCTGACAGAGTGTGACTCGCTTTCCCGTGACCTGGAGCGCGAACGGAAGCGGCGAATCGAATCCGATACACTGCTCCGCGAAGAGAGAGCCAAGCGCGAGCGACAAACGCAGGAATGTGATGCCTTAAAGGCATCACTTGCATCGACGCAAGATGAGCTCAGGACGGTCATCCGCTACCAGACTGCCTTTTCACCGCGTAATTCCACTGACAACGACGGAATCAAGTCGCGCACGAATCTTGCCGAGCAGGCACTCCGTCAGGAAATCTTCGATCACCTCCCGTCTGTCTCCGGAAACTTCAACGTCTGGATACGGGCTCGAGACGAGATCGCTCGCAATGATCGTTCCGATCTATGGGGCTTGACGTTTGGCGCTGCCGACAGCGACCGTTGGCGTGAGCCTTCGTCTGGCGTCATCAGGCGGTGTGCAAGCGAGCTGGTTAGGCGAGGCCTGTTCGATATCGATTACCACGTCGCGGAATCGGGTGCGACCTCCATGACACGCGGTGGAGTGGTGCGGCGCTATCTAATGGGTGGCTGGCGGAGCGGGGTCGACCCGTTGCCACTGTTCGATAGCGAGTATTACTGCCGCCAGGCTTTCGACAAATCGCTCGACGCGGCGCCCGGTTGCCCGCTGCTGCATTATCTTTTGTTTGGTTCACGGGACGGTCTACCACCGCATCCGCTCTTTGATCCCGTATGGTATAAATCGCAGCTTCCCAGCGAAATTCGGGAGCAGGTCGAACCGCTCAGCCATTATCTGAACCGTGGGTGGCGCCATAATTTAGACCCGCACTGGGCATTCTGCGTCCACTGGTACTTGTACCGGAACGATGACGTGCGCAAGGCCGGTGCCGAACCTCTGACTCATTTTCTGTCCCATGGCGACCGTGAGGGGCGTTCGCCACATCCTTTCATTAGTATCGGCTGGTACCGGCGCGGTCTCGACACTGACTCGCGAAATACACTCGTTCACCTAGTTGATGAAGGAATTGCGGCAGGACGTTCTCCGCACCCGCTCGTCGACGCCGAGTACATGACGACGCGACTTGGACGCGGCGTCAATTGGTTCCGTACGCTCGTCGACGCCCGGGGAGATGTTCGCCCCAACCACCTTTTCAGCTACGCACACTACCTTCGTCTCAACCCCGATGTGACTGTAAATCCGCTGGTTCACTATATCGAATTCGGTTGGCGAGAGCGGCGCAAGCCCCACAACCTTTTCGACGCGAGTTATTACGCACTAAAGGAAAATCTGTCGGTGAGCGACGATCCGTTGGCAGACTACCTGGGACGCAAGCCGTCCTTGCGGCGGTCAGCCCATCCAATGTTCGATGATGCCTGGTATCGAGAGCGTTATCCAGATCTTCAGGGGTCCTGCTACGGGTTGTTTGACCACTTCGTACTTCACGGAGGGCGCGAGGGACGCAATCCTTCTCCGGAGTTCGATTCGCGCCATTACATGTCACAGGTGGATTTGCCTGAGGGGTGGAATCCACTCGAGCATTATTTATTCATCGGCAAGCTTCTTCGGATTCCACCGAAGCCCGATAGTGCGGTGTGGTCGGTGCCCGGCTGGTCCTGGTTACGGGGTGGCGTGAAACCGCATCGGGACAGGCCGGCGGTTTTGCTGGTCGCGCACGTAGCCACCGGAAACCTGTTCGGAAGCGAGCGCAGTTTCCTCGATATGGTCGAGGGGCTTCATGGTACCGGCCTGGTTGACGTCGTTGTGACGTTACCGCAGGAAGATCCCGGCTACGTGTCTCGAATTCTTCCATTCGTGACGGGAATCTACATCGGGCACTATCCGTGGTGGGATGCGGCAAGGCCACCGGATGAGGCAGTCGTCGAGGGATTCGAGCGGGTACTCGAAGCCGAGGAGGCCATTCAGGTTGTCCACGTAAACACCATGATGCTGCGAGAGCCGCTCATCGCGGCCAAGCGAGCCGGGCGGAAAACTGTGGTGCATGTACGAGAAATCATCGACCAGGACCAGCATCTTCAGAATCGAATTGGCTTGAGCTGGCAGGAGGCCATCGCTGCGCAGCACGAGCTTGCCGGATATTTTATCTGCAATTCGCATGCAACCAAACGCTTGTATCCCGAAAGTTCCTTTTTGGTCCCGAATACGATTGATGTTGGAAGGTTCGAGGCAGAAGTCAAGCGAGCGGAGAGCATATTGAGCGAGGATGAAAAACGGCCAAATCTTGTCTATGTCGGCATGATTTCATCGAATCTAGAGAAGAAAGGCATCGGCGACTTTATCGAGCTGGCACGATCCATACCATCAGTCTCGCCGCTTAGATTCATTCTGGTTGGCCCTTATACGAATGACCTTGAGGACCACTTGGCAAACGGGACGCCCGATAACCTTTATTGTACCGGCTACATTGAACAGGCTGCAGAGGCAATCGCTCGTCTGGACGTCATCGTTAACTTCTCTCACTTCGCCGAATCATTCGGACGCACGGTGCTCGAGGGTATGGCTGCAGCCAAGCCGGCCCTGGTCTATGATTTCGGTGCCGTTCCGGATCTGGTGGAGGACGGCGAATCCGGCTATGTCGTGCCCTTTCGTGAATTCCGATCGGCGAAGCCGCTGCTGGAAGAACTTGCGGCAGACGGGGCACTGCGCAAGCGTCTCGGGGTGCGCGGCCGTGACATTGCGCTTTCCAAGTACGACAAGCATTCTTACGTAGTGTTAATGCGTGAGGCCTACGATGAAATTCTGGATCCGCCGAGATGCAAGCACGCAGATTCTGGTATTGGGCCGGCACCGCGTGCGATCGAGTCATCAGAACGCAAACCTGCCGGGACGGACACTGAAGCAATAACGTCAGCGTTAACTAGTCACGACATTTCCGCAGCGCAAGTCTTTCCGGCTAGCTTCGAGCGGACTCCGGCCGATACGCCACTGAGAATTGCGTATTTCCAGTGGCACTTCCCGGTGCCATCCGAAACGTTCGTGCTGAACGAACTGCGCAGTCTGGTCGCCGAGGGCTACGATGTCGAGGTTTTCTGTCGCCAGAGCCCATATCCTGACTTCAACCCGGACTTCCCGATCTCCTGGAATCGCATTGATACGCGCGACGATCTTGCCGAAGCGCTAGAACGTTCAAAGCGTAACATTGTTCATTCCCATTTTGCGTATCCGACAGTAACTGAAATGGTGTGGCCAGCCTGTCAACGGTCCGGAGCGAAATTCACGTTCTGTGCTCATGCCCAGGACATCTTCAAGCATGAGAATGACGAGAGGAATCGTATCGGCGAGGTCGTATCGTCGCCGGAATGTCTCGCGGTGTTCGTGGCCGGCCGTTTCCATTTCGAATATCTGACCGCGCGCGGCGTTCCGGCCGGGAAGATTGTCATCAATCCGCAGGGCATTGACACGAATCTGTATCCGCCGGTTGATCCTCGGCACGTGGCGCGTACGAACCGACGGCTGTCGGCAGTGCATCGATTCACCGAGAAGAAAGGCCTTGAGTACGTCATTCGTGCGGCGCCGCGGCTTGCGGAACTGGGAGTGGAGGTCGAACTTTGGGGCTATGGGGAGGCGGCAGAGTCATATCGGGAACTAGTACGCGAAACCGGTGCTGACATCGTCACCATCCATGAGGGCGTTATCGATCGCGAGGCCATGATTCAGATTTTCGAGAGCAGCGATATGTTTCTTGCACCATCAGTCCGGGCGGAGTCCGGCGACATGGATGGGATTCCCACGGTTGTAATGGAAGCGATGATGTGCGGGCTGCCTGTGTTGACAACTGACGTCTCCAGCCTGCCGGAGCTGGTAATTGATGGGCACACGGGCATGGTCTGCAGCCCTAGGAACGCAGACAGTCTGGCCGCGGCCGTGGAGCGGTTTTATCTTATGCCTGACCTTGAAGTCGAGCGCATGATCGAGGCAGCCGAGGCCCACGTCCGTGACCGTTTCGACGTAGCCCGAGTCATGCGGATGGCCGAACGCGTCTGGCAGCAAGCCCGGCTCGATGTCGTAATCGTGACCTGGAACAATCTGCCGGAATTGCAGGAAGTAGTTACCCGCCTGTATCGCTACACTCATTTTCCATTCCACCTCTTGATCTGCGATAACGACAGCGAGAAGGACGTTACCGACTGGCTCGAAGCCCAGCACGCCCAGCACGACAATATAACTCTAATTAACAAAGGCCGAAACAGTTTTGTCGGGCCGGGAACGAATACTGCCGCTGCGTTCGGCGAAGGCGAATTCGTTGTTTACATCTGCGGTAAGGAGGGCTTTATCACCCAGCCCTGGTGGGACAGCGCAGTTGTCAACTATATGGCTGATAATCCGGAGGTGGGACTCGCTGGCACCCTTTGCTACTCGCCATCATACCTCCATGGTCGTGACTATCCAGAAGGTGTCCCGGAGTGGGCAAATTTTCGTAACCAGTCGTTTGCAGTGAGAAATCCTGACCGCATGTTCTGCCACGTTCAGGGCGGATTCTTCGCAATGCGGCGCGCGATGCTTGATGAAATCGGTGGATTCAGTGACGATGTCCCCCATAGCTATACCGATGTAGAGTTCAGTTACTATGTCGAAAGCTGCGGCTGGAAGCTAGGAGAGATTCCCCACATCCTGTCGCTTTTCAACAAAACCCGCCCCAATATCGAGGCGCGTTACGATGAGTTAATCTATGCGACCCACCCCCCGATGATGGGCGATCGGACGTGGATCGATGCGATAGCCGGACGGAAAGTCCGTGCATGTAATTTATGCAAGGCAACTTGGGCGCGGGCTGATCAAACGGATCGATGTAAGGGTTGTGGCGCAACGGATCTGGATCGAACGCTATATAAGGCTTTGGCCGAAAGCCAGCTGATGTACAGGCGACTGCCGGCGCTCGGCACTGACATCCAAGGCATTATGGCCGAAATTTGGAAGAAGAGCTTTCAGGGTAGTATTAAAGATAGTGCTTCTCTTATGGCTGAGTTCGAAGCGAATCGCAATGCCCGAATCAATCACGGCAGCGGTAGCTTGAAGTTTGTCCTTTTAAGAGCCTGCCATGATAACGAGCACATCCCCAAGAAATTTTTCGAAGAAGTGCGTCGTATCATTTCCGACGATGGAGAGTTATGGCTTCAGTGGAGCTGCATGGCTGGACCCAACCATATTGCCTCGAAGTCGTGGGCTAATGTGGGTTTTGAGTATGTCGCGAAGAAGCGATTCGCATCGTCAGTGGTACCGTATTGTCCGGGTGACTTGTGGCAGATGAAGCCGATATGAACTTGTTAAAAAGTATTTTTTATGTGTCCTGATGGCTTCTGGCCGCCTGGAAAATAAGGTTTGGATTATGAAATGCAATCTTTGCGGTAGCTCTGAATTTGTTGAAATGAATGGACGCCCTAACGCGCGCTGTGAACACTGCGGGTCCTTTGAGCGAACCCGTTTGATGTGGATGTATCTAAGTCGCATCCCGATGGACGACACGTTCCGTGTCTTGCACATCGCGCCTGAGAAAGGTCTATATGATGTACTGACTAAGCGGTTGTCGAGTGAAAACTATACGGTGGCGGATTTTAATCCGAAATTGTACGGTTTCGCAAAAAACTGCCAGCAAATAGATCTTTGTCATTTAGATAGCGAGTCGTCTGACAACTACGATCTCATCGTGCATTCGCATGTCCTTGAGCACACGCCTTGCAATATTGCCTACACGCTTTGTCATCTTCATCGCATGCTTAGGCCATCAGGAAGGCATGTCTTTATCGTGCCATTTATGAAGGGGGGATTCGATGAGTGTTTTCAGGATATTGGTAAAGAGGAGCGTGTACGCCGTTTCGGTCAGGACGACCACGTGCGTCGGTTCGGTCGTGATGATTTAGATAGGCACCTTGGAAAGGTGCTTAGGTTACCAGCGACATTTAATGCGACAAATGACTTTACGGAAGGGGATCTTAGGGAAGCTAATATTCCAAAACCTCACTGGACAGGATTTCAGAGTAGTGCCGTGATTATTTTGAACAAGTATGATATTAATCTGGCTTGGTTGTAGAAGAATGGCTTGAGGCCTTTACTGGTTGCTAGACCGTTTGACAGCAGGAAGCGTCCAGAATGCTCAAGTACAACTTAACGCACCTACCGGACTCCCATAAACATATTGCCAGTTAGGTCCGCGTGAGCCGAAACCCCGGTTTCACTGGCGATGGAGCTCCAGAAAACCCAAAAAAAGACGCAAACGCCGCTTTTAGCTTGCTGAATCAAAGCGAAATAAAGGGTGGCACCATGAGTGTACCAAGAGAGCAGTTTAATGTTTGAAAAGATCGTGTTGCATGTCGGGTTCCATCGGACCGGGAGTACTACTGTACAACGGGAGCTTGATACCAACAGATGGGCTTTACTTGATGATGGCGTTCGTATTCCCTCGTTTAATATTTCGGGACGGCGATTAGCGAACCATTCCGTACCGATTTTCAACGCCTTTAAGGCGGACAACAGTTCTTATCACGCAAACAAAGTTCTTGGGGTCGACCCAAGGGAGGCGCACGAGCCGTCCTTGTGTCAAGTTGAGTCTATGCTAAGCCAATCTAGTGGCACTCTAGTTATATCGGGTGAAGATATAAGTAGTTTAAATGAAAGTGAACTAACGGAGTTTCTAAGGGTTTTATGCGACCATACTGAATCTATAGTTATCTTTGGTCTTTTTTCGTGACCCTTCCACTTTAGTACCAAGCGTCTATCAGGAATTTCTCCATTCAGGAAGACTATTTAGTTCAAGCCTGGCCGCGTTAAACGCCATTCGAGCGTCATCAAAGATAGAACGATTTCTTGCCCTAGACGTCCCTAATTTGAGAATAACGTTTTCACCTTACGAGAAGTCGGCCGAGAATGATCTAGGTCCATTCGGAATGCTTCTAAACGTACTTGGTCTGTCATCTGTTAACTTCCGTGTAGATGTTGATCATCGAGCCAATAGGCGGATGTCGTCCGAGTCGGCTCGATTAATTGAAAGGCTGATTTCGGTTGAGAGCGATAGGGGGCCTATTGGAGAAAGTATTATTGACGATATCAGAAGGGTGAAATTCCTATCGCAAGTTAAAGGGGCCTGCTTTCGCTTGGAGTATACTGAAGAGCTCGAATGGTATATACAAGATGAGCGCCAGAATGTTCAGCGGTTAACAGGGGTTGGCTACCGAGATAAGCCTATTCTGTGGGGCGAAGGTGATATTTGGCGGGCGTCTGCTGTGAGCTCGTTAATGAGTTTTTCGCCTGCCATTGAATAGAGCAATCTAAGATCGAGGATCGTTGAATGCATACAATTGGAGGCGGAACACTTATATTTGTTGGATCATAAGCGGGCCGAAGTGCTGGCTGGCGTCGCCGCCGATTTAAGGAACAGGTAGCGTGTGGCGGAAATGCACTGGCTCTTCCCGGTCTTGTGCGGAGGTGGCCGTTTCGGATTAGCTACTGTCTGGGCTAAATTCTAGTCCAAGCCAGTCCCATCGACAACCGTGGGCTACACTCGCCCTACTCCCTCCCTCGCTTAACATTGGACTACAAGTAACCGTAATTTCGGCATGATGGCGGTCCTGAGCAAGGGGGCATCATGCGCTAGAGCAAATATTTGGTACAGCACATTGTCAACTGTCAACCTCCCCAACTTAGGACCAGGCATAACTAGACACTTCGGCAT
>CAYYZR010000098.1:0-8950 GCA_964476005.1 uncultured Halomonas sp. | reverse complement strand
GCCAGAAATCGGGGCCGACGGCGTTGCCTTGCCCGGGACCGGTCAGCACCAGTTCAGCAACAAACTCGTCGTTGCGCTCGACTCGAAAGGATCTGTAATCCGACATGCATCTGCACTCCGTGACGTTGGGCCAATTTTAAGGAACCTAAACGCCGGGAGCAAAACCAAGACCGCCCCGGCGAACGGGGCCGCTTCACGCATCTTACGCCCGATTGGTTCTGGCTCTGGTCAGGAGATCAACGCCATCGGTATCACGTACGAACTGCACCTGGACTTAATCCTCTCGCGTCTGTGGCTTCTCCGAAGTGGCACCTCTTCGGATCCGCCCGCCAAACAGCAAGGTCCGGCGGGCATGACCATTACGAGCGGACTAGTTTTCCGGCACGATCGAGACTTCGAGAGTGACCTCGCAATCACCATCTCCGGCCCCGTTCTTGAACGTTCCAATGATCGGCCCGTCACGCAGCTCACTGCCGAGGAAGAACGCATTGCGCATGTTGCCGTCGATCTCCAGATCCTGGCTGAAGCGATCATCAAGCGTGAGGTCCAATCTGGAATCAGCACCATCATCCAACTCTCTCAAGAATCCAGTCAGATTGAACTCCTGATTTGCAGTCACGCCGAAGCTGCGCGAGTAACGTTCGAAATCGAGTGACGTGTTGTCGGGCAACTGGATGAGACGCGTCCGTTCAATGATTTCTTCCTGACCGGTGTTCGGGTCACGGACTATCGCTGGACGATAACAGAATGTGTTGTGCACCTCATCACCCTCGATTCTTCCATCGCCGTTGTCATCACAGCTTTCATCGATACCCAAATCATCTTGATTGCTGAAGGAATCGACCAACGTGCTACCAAAAAAAGACTGTGGTGGCCTTACACCTAGGCGGAAGTCAATGTCACCTGCACCCCGGTTACCGGTATCACAGTCTCTCGAGATATTCAGCCTGTGATAACGCACCGTGACCCGGAAATCCTCGGCCAGCGGGTTCGTACTGCCGGCGACTTCCTCGGCATCGCTGCGGTCATCACCGTCAGTATCGGCGATGGCGGGATCCGAGCCGGTGCCACCTGCAGTTCTTTCATCACCATCGACCAGGGTGTCGAAGTCTTCGTCGGCCTGGGTCGGGTCGCTGAACACGCGATAGGGGGCCTCGCCGACGACGCGCACGATCCAGCGATTGGCTTCGACGTCGACCAGCTCGGCTTCTTCGCCATCGGAGCGCTTGTCATTGTCGGTGTCCGCATCGAGCGGATCAAGCGTGATGATGCCCAGGTCGCGGATCTCGATGCCGTCGATCTCCTGCGCATCGGTGAGGCCGTCGCCGTCGCTGTCCTTGCCGCAGGGTACCGGCAGTTCTGGCGGCTCCGTGCATTCGACCGGGTAGCTGTTCTCGTCCAGACCCGGATGGGTACGGAGTACAAATTCGTCACTATCAAGCAGGCCATCGAAATCGGTGTCGGCCACCATCGGATCGGAAGTCACCGTCATCGTTACCTGTAAGCCGGGCTCACATGCCGTGATACAGCGTGACGGAGACCTGCTCACTACTTCGATGGTGACATCCCAGCCCTCCGTCTCGACAATGTTGACCAGCCCGTCGCCATCGGCGTCGCTGAAGTCATCTATGTCACTAACTGTTGGGTTACCGCCCAAATCCAGTTCCAGGCCGTCTGACGCGCCATCATTGTCGGTATCTGGATCGTTTGGGTTGGTGGTCACGAACACACAGTCCGTGTTGCTCAAGTCAGGAAGCGGATCCGGAAGGTTATTGAAATACAGTGTTACCGTACTCTCACATTCGGGATTGCGGCCACGCAACACAACTTCATAACCGTTGATCTCATCGTAATCATCCACGCCATCGCCATCGGTGTCACGGCGCGACGGGTCAGTGACGAAATCGTCGGCGTTGAGCCGTGTGGCCTGGGCAATCAATTGCGGGTCATCCGCATCGCCTTGTTCGAAAGTGAAGTTGGCAGGTGCCTCCTCGAGATCGCTAATACCATCGCCGTCGGAGTCCTCACTGTTGCAGCGACTGAACACCCGGCGCGTGCCGCTGCCGGTCTCGACGTCCCAGCCGATCAGCACTTCGAACCGATCGTCCATGCCGTCGCCGTCGGTGTCGACGACGGTGTCGCTGCAGCCGTTGAGAAACTCTGTACCGTCGGTTATTCGATCCCGGTCCAGATCCTGAACAAAGGCCAGCTTGAGGTCGCTTTCGGTCTGCAGAACCAACTGGTCAATATTCTTGGTGGTATCGATACCGGTGGGGGTAATGACTTCCCAGGCCTTGGGATTTATGTTGTCCATGGCCGTGTTGCGAATGCGGAAGATGCGCTCGCGTTCGCCGTTCGGGCCCTCGCGCTGGACCGAATAGCTGTTCTCGATCTCGGCATCGGTCAATGTGCCGGTCGGGCGGCAGTCTGGTGCGTCATCGCCCGGCGGGCAATTCTCCCGGTAGCGCTGCAGCCCGAGTGCGTCCAGCGCGTCAACCAGCGTGACGCCGACCTGGCGGCCCGAGGCGTCAAACACGATGCGGCGGTCGTTGTCGTCGATGACGCCGTCGCCGTTGGTGTCGACCACACGCCCGGAACCGGTGGCGACGCGCACATACTCGGTCAGATCGCCGGCGCCGTCGCCGTCCTCGTCGAAGCTGCCGTTGTCGATCACCAGCGTTGCGGTGCGATCAACAATGTCCTGCGAGGTGAAGACAAAGTTCCGGCCCAGCTCGTCAACGATGTCGAAATTCGAGATCTTGAAGATCAGCCCGCGTGGACTGCGCATCAGATCCTCGATCTGCTGCGGAAAGATGGTGCTGGTGGACAGAATGATCGGACCACGCTCCGGATTCAGCGGGCCCAGGCTGAATCCTTCGGGCGGTTCCTGATCCGGCAGCAGCGTGGCAATCGGCGTCAGCACCGACGGATTGCGTTGATCCTGCTTTAACGCCGTGACCTGCAGATTGCGCAGGAAATAAGCCAGGTTGGTGGTCGATTTCAGCGACAGCGTGACCTGCATGCTGGCACCGACGACCTCGCGTGAAACGCTGGCACCTTCGGAGACGGCGACCTGTTCTTCCAGCGAGTCCTGGTAAGCCTGCTGCGTGGCCTGCGTGCTCTCGGCGGTGTGCGAGGAGGTCCAGCTTCCGGTCCAGCCGGCTTCGGCGTTGACGCTCGAGGTGACTGACGCACTTGGACCGGTGAGGCTTGCCTCGACCGAATACTCGGTGCCCACCGACAGCTTGGCCATGGCCTCCTGGGTGTTGGAGTTGGTATTGCTGACGGTTCTGGAGCTGTCCTGGGTCAGGCTGGAAGACACCGAACGGGTCTCGATCTCATCGGTAGACTGCGAAGTTGATTCCAGAAAGCGCACGTCGAGTTGCAGGTTGGACTCGCCCACCTCGATGGTCGGCGAAGGCAGATCGGCGATCAGTGGATTGCGATTGCCGAGATTGATTTCGACGTCGTCGGTGAGCTGGTCGCCGTCGGTATCGGCAAGGATGGGCGAAGTCTTGAAGAAATTGAATTCCAGTCCATCGCCCAGGCCGTCATCATCACTGTCCTGTTCCGCCGGATTGGAGAATATTTCGTTCAGTTCGGCGTCGTCGCTCAGGCCGTCATCATCAGTGTCGGCAGCACGGGGATTGAGAGAGAATGTCTTTTCATCAAAATCCAGAACACCATCGTTGTCGCTGTCCCGGGCGGCGAGGTTGATTGGATCATCCAGTGGAAATCTCGGGTCGCCAGGATCCGAGGTGACATGTTGCGAGAACGTCGAGCCGTCGATCCTGCGTACAGTCACGGTCCAGCCGCTTTGTTCCGCAGCATCGGTGAGTCCGTCCCCATCAGAATCGATCACGTCACCCCCGTCAGGCGGAATGCCGGTGAAATCGGTCTGCGTCGGATCGTTGCCCAGTTCTGGTGATGCCAGCGGGTTGCCGGCGAGATCCTTGATCGCTGAAACTTCCAGGGTGTAAATCAGGTTTGACTGCGACATCGTGGTCAGACGAACACGAGTGTAATCCGGCGGCAACACCTGGGCGGCAAGCACGTTGACGGTCGGGAACCGCGCCGGCGCGGTGATGCTGTACAGCGTGGGGTCCTCGGCGCCGTCCGGGCCACCCACGATCGCTTCACTGAACTGCGCGATCACCGATGTGTTGCTGGTCGCATTGGCACTGACCAGGCTGGGACCTTCGTCATCGTCGGCGTTATCCACGCCATGAATCACCAGGGCATCGATCAGGCGCAGCATGCCACTTTGTGCAGAGACCATGACATCTTGCGCACCATTCGAATCATGGCCCTGATCGACGGCAAGAACGATTTCGTTGTCGCGCCAATTGACAATGCCCGCTTGCAGCGCATCACCGGTCTCGTCCACTACAATGGATCCCGTTTCAGCCCCGAAGGCAGCACCGGCCATCACCACCTGCTCTCCAGGCTCGGCGAAAGCCGACACAAAGGCAGGCGTTGCATAAGCCCCGGCGAGCACGATGTCATCAATACAGGTTTGCAACACCACATCATAGCTGCCCATTCGCAGTGGATCATTCAACGTGGCAACGATGTGATCCTGCTGTCGATCCTGAATTATCAGCTCGACCTGCAAAGCCCGGTTAGGCAGCGGACCGGCCAGAAAAACACGAAATGCCGATGCCTCCAGCCATTGACCATTGATCGTTATCGCGGACCCGGCGCTGGCATCCCCCAGCGAGATTGAACTGAGCGAAGGCCCCGGGCCGGAAGGACGAAAGCCGCATGGATCTTCGAAGCCGGCGGAGAAAATTTCATCATCGTCGCTTTGAGCTAGCGCAGGCTGTTGTGTCAGCAATGCCAGCAATACAATGGGCAACATGCCATACGCTGCAGCAAGCACGGGCTGCATTTTCGATGGTTGCGCTTGCTGCAAGACAGTAGCAAAAGACTTGCAGGCTGACAGCATGGCCAGCAATGCAATCTCACACCTTGTCCGCAATTGTATGCATGCTGATACCAAGTTGCGGTAAGCCATTTGTTTTACTTGTTGCATATTGAACCTCTGCAAAGGGCCCTTCATGAGCTGCTTATCAGTTAAGCGACGTGGGACGAGAAAACCTGCCATCCGGCGAACAACCATCAACATGACCCGCGAACCGGAAAATGTCCTGTGCAAAACCTAAAAATTCGAAAAGCTTATTCGGAACAACGAGATAAACAGCTCATAAAAACGCGGTTCGAGCCGATGGGCCACACCTTGGGCGGCAAAACGAACGGTGCCGCCGCATCCGTGTGGACCAGAAGAAAGCGAGTGATCAGGCTGTCGGAGCGGCGTCCGGATGCGGAAAACCGGCAGATCGGGCGGATCAGCGCCAGCAGGCAGGGTCGGTGTTGCCGTCGTCGAGGCAGGCGAGCTTGGTTCGGTGCCGGGAGTCTTCGGGGAAGGCCTCCAGCAGCGTTGCGCGCTGCGCCTCCAGCCGAGCGCGAGCCGAGTCGGTACGATCTTCGAGCAGATCCAGCCGGACCAGGTCCAGTTCCAGCGCGGCGGCCAGCGGGTGGGCCTCGACCAACCGGGTTCGATAGCGATCGATCGTGGTCTCCATTTCGGCCCGCGCGCGCTCGGTCTGACCGTCATCGAGCAGCATCCGGACAAACGCCGAACGCGCCGCCAGTACGCCGCTGCTGTTCTCGCTGCGCGCTTCGGCCAGTTGCGAAATCAGCTCGGCGATTCGGTCCAGCCGATCCGGCGACGGCTGCCCGGCGTGATCGATCCTCTCGGACAGCAAAAGCGAGGCAATCGTATCCGGGTGCGCTTCGCCGAGCTCGCGCAGGCGCACTTCCAGTACCCGATCGGCGATCGAGCGGGCTTCTTCCAGACGACCCTGCTGCAACAGGACCCAGGCCAGGTTGTGCCGGGCCTGCGCGGTCGTGGCGCTGTCGTCACCGAAGCGCGCTTCCCGGAGGTCGATCGAATGCCGATACCGTTCCTCGGCGCGCTCGGGCAGACCCAGACCTTTGTAGGCCGTGCCGATGTGGTCGGCGAAAAGCCATTCGTTGCTGCCGCCGCCGACCGCCGCGCTATCGAGGTCCATCGCACGGCGATAGGTCTCGATGGCCTTTTCGAATCGGCCCATGTCGGAATGGAGATCCGCGAGATCCTTGTAGTCGCGATGAAGAGCCGGCGCATCGGGTCCGAACAGTTCGAGTCGGATTTCGAGCGCCTCGTCGATCGAGTCCCGCCGGAGCTCCCATTCGCCGACTTTAGCCGCGACCTTGCCGAGACCGCGGAGGCTGATGGCGTAGGAAGGGTGAATCCGCCCGATCGTGCGCGCCTTGATTTCCAGCGCCTTGCGATAAAATCGCATCGCTTCGCGATAATTGCCGAGCTGGCGTTCGGCCACGCCCAGGTTGTGGTATGAAGTCGCGACGCGGCGCTCGGCCAGGCCTGCCTCCTCGCGTATTGTCAGCGCCTCGGCGATCAGTTCGCGGCCCCGCTGGCGATCCTCGAAGTAAATCATCATCAGCCCGAGGTCGTTGATCGCGCTGGCGCGCTCGCCGGCCTCGATGTCAGGGTAGGCACGAGCCAACGCGGCGGCCCGTCGAAGCGCCTCGTCGGCGAGTTCACGGTCGTCCACGAGTACGGCGCTCACGCCGAGCACGTTCAGCGCCCGCACCTCTTCTTCGACGTCGCCCAGCTCGCGCGCCAGGCGCGCCGATTCGGCCAGCAGCTCCTGGGCCGGCGCCTGGACTTCCAGCGCTGAGTAGACGTTGCCCAGCGCAAACAGTGTCCGGACGCGCAGCGCCGGGTCGGCGATGGCTTCGGCCGAGATGCGTTCCCGACCCTGCTCCAGCACTTGCATGACCGTGACGTCCTCGCCGCGCGCCTCGCCGGGCGCGGCCGATTCGATCAGTTCGACCAGGAATTCAAGCACCTGGTTGGCGTTCGCGGCCTCGACCCTGGCCTGCGCTTCGGCTTCGCGCGAGCGCTGACTTTCGACCACGACCTGGCCGATCAGCCCGAGCATCGCCACTGCCGCGACAGCCGCCGTACCGACCGCCAGCCGGTTGCGCTTGACGAATTTCCAGGCCCGGTACCCGAGGCGGCGCGAAGCCGCCTGGACCGGCCGACCGTCGAGATAATTGGCCACGTCGGCAGCCAGCGCCTCGACGCTGGAGTACCGATCGACGGGATCATCGGCCGTCGCGCGTGCAACGATCGCCTGGAGATCCTGCGGCGCGGCCTCGGTGGCGCCGCGCCCGGCGGCAAGCATCAGCTCGAACAGCTTGCCCAGGCTGTAGACGTCGCTGGCGGTCGAAACCGGCGCGCCGGCAAGCTGTTCCGGCGACGAAAAGCCCGGCGTGTAATAGCGCGCACCCCGGGTGACCTGGTCGGGTTCGTTCGAATCGGGCTGCATCAGCTTGGCGATCCCGAAATCGAGCAGCACCGGCCGCCCTTCCGCCGTCACCAGCACGTTGTTCGGCTTGAGATCGCGATGTATCACGAGGTTTCGATGCGCGTATTGAACGGCGTCGCAGATCAGGCGAAACAGCGCCACGCGCTGTCTGAGCGACGGCAGCGTTTCCTTGCACCATTGGTCGACCGGCACGCCCTCGATGTATTCCATCACCAGGTAAGGCTGACCGTCGTCGGTGGTCCCACCGTCGATCATCGCGGCGATGTTGGGATGGTTGAGGTCGGCCAGGATCTGTCGTTCGGCCCTGAGACGATCCAGGCTGGCCGGATCCGGAAAACCTCGAATCAGCTTCAGGGCGACCCGCCGCCGGTACTCGTCGTCGGCGCGTTCGGCCAGGAACACACTGCCCATGCCGCCGCTGCCGAGTTCGTCGATGATCCGCCACGGGCCCAGGCTTTTGCCGGCCACGCCCGGCCCACCCGAGGTCAGGTCATGCAGCGTGGCGGCGACCAGTTCCTCGGCCGGATCGCCCGCTTCGGCATCGGCGGCCAGCATTGCCTGCACCTGCTGCAATATCTCATCGTCTTCGCATTCGCTCGCCAACCAGGCGTCGCGCGCGTCCTCAATTTGCTCCAATGCGCCGTGAAACAACGCCGCAAGGCGCTTCCAGTCGCCGGCGCTCATGCCAGTCTCGCCTTGAGCCAGGCGCGGCCCATGCGCAGATCGCGGTCGAGTGTGCGCACCGAGACATCCAGCTGCTCGGCGGCTTGTTCGCGCGTCAGCCCGGCGAAGTAACTCAATTCAAGCGTGTGTGCGACGCGCTCGTCGTGCTGCTCGAGTTCGGACATGGCCTGGTCGAGATCCAGCAGGTCCGCGCTCGGCGCGTCGCTGACAGCGTTGCCGTCCGATAGCGTGACGCGCAATCGGTCACCGCCGCGCTTTTCGCGTTTCCGGGCACGAGCATGATCGACAAGGATCCGGCGCATGGTGCGCGACGCGACGGCATAGAAGTGACGCCTGTCGTTGAAATCCAGTGTGCTGCCTTCAAGCTGCAGGAACGCTTCATTGACCAACGCCGTCGGCTGCAGCGTGTGTCCGCCGCCCTCGCCGGCAAACTGGCGCGCGGCGATGCGCCTGAGCTGCTCGTAGACCATCGGCATGAGGGCCTCGCGGACACCCTCCTGGTCGTTGCCCCATTGCTTGAGAAGCTGCGTGATCTGGCGCGGATCGTTGTCCATGACTCCCTTCGATTGTGGCCATTTTCTTGTTTCCGCCAGGCGCACCTTTCCAATCGCCTGGCCGCGAGGGGGGCGCGTTCGACCCGCTTTCGGGTTCGAGACGATATGTTCGGCTGTCGCGCTGGAATTCCCTTTGCCTGAATCATACCCCATGTGACGCGCATCACGCCCCGGTGGTCCCTGCATCCGTCGCATTTGCCCCGAAGCATGCAAGCCCCCATGTAGAAATATCCTGTTGTCATCCTGCAAGAGACTGTTTCCATGAACATGCTGAATCGACTGATCGGAACCGGGCGCCGCCGGGTCATCACGCTG
>CAYYZR010000097.1:0-9046 GCA_964476005.1 uncultured Halomonas sp. | reverse complement strand
CCGCTGACCACCTGCGACGTCGTGGTTTCCATCGACGTGACCGCCTCCGAAGTATCGGACTGAATCGTCTGCACCAGCGTTTCGATTCGCCGGGTGGCGTTCGTGGCGCGTTCAGCCAGGCGCTGGACCTCGTCGGCCACGACCGCGAAACCGCGGCCGGCCCCGCCGGCGGATGCGGCCTGGATGGCGGCGTTGAGCGCAAGCACGTTGGTCTGCTCGGAAATGCCGTTGATGAGTTCCACGATATCGCCGATTTCCTGGGAGGATTCCCCCAATCGCTTGATTCGCTTCGACGTGTCCTGGATCTGGTCGCGAATCTGGTCCATGCCCGAAATCGTCTGGCGCACCATGTCGGCGCCGCGGTTGGCGATCTGAACCGAATTCTGCGCCACGTCGGCCGATTCGCTGGATCGCCTGGCCATCTCGTCGAACGATTTGGCCATCTGGTTGACGGTATCAGTGGCGACACGGATTTCACGAGCCTGGTGCTCGCTGGCCTCGGCAAGCTGGGTGGTGGTTGCCTCGGTTTCCTGGGCTTGGGCGGCCACCTGCCGGGCCGTCGAGTTGACGCCCGAGACCAGGTCGCGCAACGCTTCCACAGCGAAGTTGACCGAGTCGGCGATCGCCCCAGTGACGTCCTCGGTCACGGTGGCTTCCACGGTCAGGTCACCGTCGGCGAGCGAACTCATTTCATCGAGCAGACGCAGAATGGCTTCCTGATTGCGCTGGTTGACCTTGGCCGTTTCCAGCGCCCGCCTGCGCTGCGCTACGTAAAGGTTGAGACCGACCAGGAAAAGCACCAGCAAGGCGGCACCCGCCAGTGCGATACCAGCGATCAGCGACGGCCAAAGCCGCCCTTCGCCCAAGGTTGCGTATTCGTCGGCCAGAATGCTCGCCTGAGCCGTGAGCTCCTGGGAATCGAGAAAGATTTCATCGGCGGCTTCGCGCACTTCGAACAGATCGGATGAGCCGGCCAGAATGGTGTCGACATCGATCTTGACTTCTTCGAATACAGGCTGGATCTCGGCCAAGGCATCAAGCACCTGCTGGTTTCTTACCGCAGGAATGTTGAGCTCCTCGTTGCCGAGCAACAAGCCCTGCAACACCTGATCGAAAAGCTCGGCCTCGCGGCTGAACGCGTCGGCCGCGGTGATTGCCGCGCCGCCGCCGCCGAGAATCTCGCCGACTCGACGAAGCATGCGATCGGCCAGCACCAGCTGGCGACTGGCCAGATAGATCTGGCCGGTGGGTGTGCCGGTCTGAATCATCAGCCTGACGGCCTCGTCGGACAAACCCTGAAGGCGCGGAATATTGGTGGCGAATGCCGCGGCGGCGTCGGCCAGGTCCAGAACGAGCTGCGAGCGGCTGAGAATTCTTTCGGCCTCGGTATCGATGCCCTGCCAGATCTGTTCGAGCGTCGAAAGGCTGTCGTTGACCGATGCCGGCGATGGCGGAAGATTGGTTTCCGGATTGCCATTGCGCAGCTGGCTGATCGACTCGGAGATGATGTCACGCGTAGTGGCGAGTTCATCGAAGGCGTCGAAGTTACCCACTGCCGCTTCACCTGCGGCCTTGGCGAGCTGTTGCGCGCGCACCTGAATTTCGGTCGTCAACGCGAGGTATTGCGTTTCCTGCGCGTTACGCTGGTTGAGCAAGAAGAAGTTCAGTGATACGGCGCCCACCAGCCCGACCAGAGCCAGGAACAACAGCACCTGAAATGGTGATAACCGGCGCTCGGTGATTGGGATTGCTTTGCTGCTCATGCCTTGGCCTCTCGATTCAATGGCTCATTCAAACCTGTTTCTTGCGCATGTCGACCCCCGGCCAACTGCACCGTCATGCCGACCCGTCCAGAAACGCCGGATCGGTCATCAATTGATTCACGCGGAACCTGCCCCAGCGTTCGTCTCCCTGTGGGAAGACCTGGTCGACCAGGCCCTTCAATGCTTCGTCGTCGGGTTTTTCTTCGACCATGTCCGGAATGCTGAAATGCCGCTGGCCAAAGACTTCGTCCACGATCAGACCGAGATAGCGACCCTGCAGGCGCGTCAGCACCAGCCGGGTACGCGCGGTGATTGGCGTGCGCGACCCGTACAGAAACCAGCCCAGGTCGACGATGGTGACGAGGTTTCCGCGCACGTTGGCCATGCCCAGAAGCCAGTCGCTCGCGCCGGGAACGGGAGTCGCCTGGGGCAGGGGGAGAATTTCATCGACTTCCGTAATGCCGACAGTCAGTCGATGCGAGCCCAAGCGGAACACCACACCATCCCAGGTGTTGTCCCGATCGCGCTGCGAGGAACCGCTGGCGTCGTGCGCAATGCTTCTGCGCTCGAAATCCTCCAGCAGCTCAAACAGGGATTTGGCTGCTCTGGTTACCATCTGAACCTGTCGATCCTCCCTTTCAGTGATTCCTGGCCCGGCTTCAACTGGCTGCTTCCCTCATCCAGTATTGGCTGAGCGGCCCGACCCGTCACGATTTTCCATCAAGCAACATTCTTGGCCGGCGCTTTCTCTCGAACGGCTTCCAGCAGTTCGTCCTTGGTAAACGGCTTGGTCAGGTAATGATCCGATCCGACGATTCTTCCGCGCGCCTTGTCGAACAGGCCGTCCTTGCTGGTCAGCATGATCACCGGCGTCGACCGGAAGTTGTCGTTGTTCTTGATGATCGCGCAGGTCTGATAACCATCCAGACGCGGCATCATGATGTCGACGAAGATCAGGTCCGGATGGTGTTCATGAATCAGCGAGAGCGCCTCGAACCCGTCATCGGCGGTCAGCACTTCACAGCCCTCTCGCCCCAGCATCGTTTCCGCCGACTTGCGAATGGTCCGGCTATCGTCGATGACCATGACCTTGAGACCCTCGAGTCGCGAGGCCGCACCACCGTTAATCTCATTCATAGATTCGTCACTCATTCCAACTGCACTTGTCCCGGAGTGTCACTGGTTATAGTACCTTCTTTTATACCAAGTCTAAACGCTTGAAACAATTGAATCCAGTGCAGTTCATTCTTTTTTGTCGGCGGACATTGTCGCGCGCGCTGATAAACTTCGATCCGAATATCGCCAGGAGGAAAATAGTGTGATGGAAACCGCAGTTGTTTGCGTGATGGATGACCTGAAGCGCATAAAACCCATCAAGGATACGACCTTCGCACTTTTGCTGGAAGCGCAGCGACGCGGATTTGAAGTCTGGTACGCGAACGAAACCGATCTTGCTCTTGCCGGCGGCGATTGCACCGCCCGACTGAGACGAATCAGGCTTTTCGATGATCCCGAACACTGGTTCGAGATCCAATCCGAGACGACCCGCACACTGGGCCGCGGCGACCTGATATTGATGCGTTGCGACCCGCCGGTGGATGACGGCTATATCTATGCAACCATGATGCTTGACCGGGCCGAAGCGCATGGCGCACGCGTTGTCAACCGCCCCAGCGCACTGCTGAACTTCAATGAAAAGCTCTCCATTGCGCGCTTTCCGGAACTGACGCCGGCCACCCGGGTCGCGGCCGATCCGGGCATCCTGCGTGAATTCACGGCCAGACATGGCCGCGCCGTAATCAAGCCGCTGGACGGGATGGGCGGACGCGGCATATTCATGGCCAGCGCCGACGAGCCGAATCTGAACGTGATCCTCGAAACGCTGACGCTGGACGGCACGCGACCGGCAATGGCCCAGGAATTCCTGCCCGGCATTTCCAACGGCGACAAGCGCATCCTGCTGGTGCACGGCAAACCCGTACCCTACGTACTGGCGCGCATACCCGGCGGCTCCGATTTCCGGGGAAACCTGGCGCGCGGCGGGCGCGGGGAAGGCCAGCCGATCAACGATGATGAGCTTCGCATCGCGAATACGGTAGGGCCTGTGCTGGTCGAAAACGGGATCGAATTCGCCGGCCTGGACGTGATCGCCGGAAAACTTACCGAAATCAACGTCACCAGTCCGACCTGCGTGCGCGAACTTGACGCCCAATTTGGAATCAATATCAGCGCAATGTTTTTCGACGCACTCAGCGAGCAATGACGACCAGGGCGACCGCACCGGCAAGGACAGAGACCGAGACGCTGGGGTTGGCGCTGGTTCTGGCGCTGGTGCTGCATGTCGCCGTCATCACACAACTGCATTTCGACTGGATCAGCGCAACACTTGAATCGCGCGCCCCGGATCTGGACGTGATCCTGGTCGACTGGGCCAGCGAGAAGCCGCCGGACGAAGCGGACTTCCTGGCCCAGGCCAACCAGACCGGCGGCGGCGACAACCCCGAACTCGAACGTCCCTCGGCTCCGCCGCCCAGCGAAACCGTGGGTACGCCCGAGCCGCAACCGGAAGTATCCTCCCGGCCTCAGCCGGAAGTCGACCCCGCGCCCCGGACAGTGCTGGCGCGCCAGACGGACACGCCGGATCTGACCCGAATCGAACAGCCGCCGGCCGAAGACAAGTCGCTGCCCGATGCCAGCCAGTTGCTGCAGCAGGCGAGAACAGTCACGCAGGCCGCGCCCGATCCGCTGGCGTTCGAGCGCGTCGTGCCCAAGCGGCCGCGCCGCAAGTTCATCACCGCCAATACCCGCGAGCACCTGTATGCAAGCTACATGCGCGCCTGGGTCGCCAAGGTCGAACGCGTGGGCAACATGAATTACCCGGAACAGGCCCGGCAACGCAACCTCGAGGGCAGCCTGGTTCTCAGCGTGGACGTGCTCGCCGACGGCTCGATCGAGCGCGTCCAGGTGCTCCGTTCATCCGGCTACGACTTGCTCGACGAGGCCGCGGTGCGAATCGTTCGCCTGGCCGCGCCTTATGCGGAGTTGCCGCCCGACGTGCGCGAGGAAACCGACATTCTCACGATCACGCGGACCTGGCAATTTTCGGCCCGTACGGGCTTGAACTAAGTCTGCCGAAAGACCATAGTGTGCGGCCTTCTGGCCGCAAGCTCGATTTGCGGGTACACGCACCCGCAAGCGGGCGCTGCACGCGCCGACTGCGGGCTGCCTTCCGCGCCACAGGCAAATTCTTCGCATTAGCGGGCCGCGGCCGCGAACGTCCGGGGCCGGCGCGCGCGGGACTTGCATCCTTGCCGGTCCAGCCCGATATATCGAGTCAATCCGAAGCCCTGGTAGTATCATTGCAGACGTGAGCTATTTCGACCAACAACTCCTGATTGCGATGCCCGGGATGGAAGATCCCAATTTCGATCACGGCGTGACCCTCATGTGCCAGCACAACGAGGATGGGGCGCTGGGCATTACGATCAATCGCAATTCAGATCTGACGCTGATGGACGTGCTGGCCCAGCTCGACATCCAGTGCAACGACGAGAGCATCGCCAATCAACCGGTGTTGCAGGGTGGCCCGGTGCAGCAGGAGCGCGGCTTCGTCCTGCACTCCGACGATGGCCAGTGGGAAGCCACCACCCAAGTCGCGCCCGGCATCATGGTCACGACCTCGCGCGATGTTCTGGAAGCCATCGCCCAGCATCGCGGGCCGTCGAAGTACGTGGTGGCCCTGGGTTATGCCGGCTGGTCGGCTGGGCAACTCGAGGATGAACTCAAGGAAAACGCCTGGCTCAATACCGCGGCCGATTCGGCGATCATTTTCGACCTCCCGCTGGACGACCGCTGGGCGCGGGCCGTGGCCTCGCTGGGCATAGAGGCGTCCACGCTGCAGCCCACCGGCGGGCATGCCTGAACGGGCGCCATCGGTTCTGGTCCTGGGCATCGATTTCGGCACCCGTCGCATCGGCCTGGCCACCGGCAACACGCTGACCGGAACGGCACGCCCGCTGAACACCATCCATCACGACGGCGCGCCGGCCGAAGAGATCGACCGGATCATCCAAAGCTGGAAGCCCGGCTGGATCGTCGTCGGCCTGCCGCTGGCGGCCGACGGCAGCGAGACAGACAGCAGCCGCGCGGCGCGCCGATTCGCCGCCGAGCTGCACGCACGTCACCCTGAAATCGAAATGAGCTTCCAGGACGAACGCTACAGCAGCACGATGGCCGACGCCCAGTTTGCCAAGGCCAGGCGCGACGGGCACGCGCGCCGACGCGATGCGCGCAATCTCGACAGCGTGGCAGCCGCAATAATCGTGGAATCCTGGCTGGCGGCGAGTCGGCCCGCCGTTCGAACGGAATTCTCGCCATGACGCGCCACCTGCTCGACATCGGGCGCCTCGACCAGGCCGACATTGCCACTCTGCTGGGCCGGGCCGCGGAACTGGCCGCAGGCGCGTCCTGCAGCACGCGCGCAGGCATCGTGGCCAACCTGTTCCTGGAACCGAGCACGCGAACCCGGGTTTCCTTCCAGATCGCCGCCCGTCGGCTCGGACTGGACGTAGTCAATATCGAGCAGCAGCATTCATCCGCCAGCAAGGGCGAGAGCCTGGCCGACACCGCCCGCACGCTTGCCGCGATGGGCGTAGGAGCGATCGTGCTGCGTCATCCAGAGGATTTCGCGGCCGCCGAACTGGCCTCCGCACTGGGCGGCGCGGATGTTGGTATCGTCAATGCCGGCGACGGCCAGCACGCTCACCCCAGCCAGGCACTGCTGGACGCGGCAACGCTCGCGCATGCGGGATTCGAATTGGCGGGTCTGACGCTGGCGATCGTCGGCGATATCCGGCATTCGCGGGTCGCACGTTCCGATATCGCGCTGCTCTCGCGGCTGGGCGCGGCGGAAATCCGGATTGCCGGCCCGGAAGAATTCATGCCCGACGCCGGCGAGTTGTCCGAGGCGATCCGCATGCCGGACATCGACACCGCCCTGGACGGGGTCGACGCGGTGATCTGTCTGAGAATTCAGCGCGAGCGAATGGCCGCCAGCGGCTATCTCGACGGCGCGGCGTTCCACCAGCGCTGGGGCCTGACAGTCGAACGGCTTGGCGCCATGCCGGGCCACGCGCGGTTCCTGCACCCGGGGCCGGTCAACCGCGGTGTCGAGATCGCCGACGCGCTGGTCGATTCGCCACGCGCGCTGATCCTCGAACAGGTCCGAATCGGGGTTCACCTGCGAACCGCGCTGTTCGAGTGGTTGATCGACGCCGCCTGACCTCAATATTCGAAGTCGAAGCACATAATTTCAGGAATCGGATTCAAATGATCGAAATTACCGTCAACGGCGAACCGCATTCGCTGCCCGAAAACTTGACCATCGAAGCACTGCTGGAACGGCTCGGCCACGCAGGCAAGCGGGTGGCCGTGGAACGCAACGGCGACATCGTGCCGCGCAGCCTGCACACCGAACAGACGATTCATGGGCAGGACCGAATTGAAATCGTACACGCCATTGGCGGAGGCTGAATAACGTGCAGGAAGATAACCCGACAAAATCCGACAACAGCCCGCATAGCGGCGGCTCGCCGCTGGTCATCGCCGGCCGGAGCTACCGCTCGCGCCTGCTGACCGGCACCGGCAAATACCGCGACCTCGAGCAGACCCGCCTGGCGACCGAAGCCGCGGGCGCCGAAATCGTGACCGTCGCGATTCGCCGGAGCAATATTGGCCAGAATCCGGACGAACCGAACCTGCTCGACGTGCTGCCGCCGGACCGCTACACCATCCTGCCCAATACCGCCGGCTGTTTTACCGCCGAAGACGCGGTTCGAACCTGCCGCCTGGCACGTGAGCTCCTGGACGGCCATAATCTGGTCAAGCTCGAAGTTCTGGGCGACGAAAAAACGCTTTTCCCGGACGTGGTCGAAACCCTGAAGGCCGCCGAAACGCTGCTCGCCGACGGCTTCGAGGTGATGGTCTACACCAACGACGACCCCATATTGGCCCGTCGCTTCGGCGAGATGGGCTGCTGCGCGGTCATGCCGCTGGCCGCGCCGATCGGGTCCGGGCTGGGCATCCAGAACCGCTGGAATATCCTGTCCATCGTCGAGGAAGCCAGCGTGCCCATTCTCGTCGATGCCGGTGTGGGCACCGCCTCGGATGCCGCCATCGCGATGGAACTGGGTTGCGACGGCGTACTGATGAATACCGCGATCGCCGGCGCCCGCGATCCGGTCGCGATGGCGCACGCCATGCGGCTGGCGATCGAGGCCGGGCGCCTGGCGTATCGGGCCGGCCGCATTCCGCGCAAGCGCTATGCCTCGGCTTCGTCGCCCATCGAGGGCACCTTTTTCTGATGCCCGATGCGACCGACTGCGGCCGAAGTGATCCGGACCAACGGCACCATCGCCGCGTTCGCAGTTTCGTCCGACGGCCGGGACGGCTTACAGTCGCCCAGCAGCGCGCGCTCGAAGAGTTGCTGCCGATTTACGAAATCGGGCCGGACATCGCCGACGTCTCTCAGGCGTTCGATCACCATCAGCCGCTGGTCGTCGAGATCGGCTTCGGCAACGGCGAAGCACTGGCCTGGATGGCGGCCAACGAGCCGGACAAGAATTTCATTGGCATCGAGGTCCACGCACCGGGCGTCGGGAGACTTCTTCGCGACATCCATGAAAAAGGCCTGGTTAACGTGCGCGTGGCCATGCGCGACGCGGTCGAAGTCCTGGCCGGCCAGGTTCCAGCCGGGTGCCTGAGCGAGACCAGGATTTACTTTCCCGACCCCTGGCCCAAGAAACGCCACCACAAGCGACGCCTGGTCCAGCCCGGCTTCATCGACTTGCTGGCCCAATGCATCCGGTCCGGTGGCCTGCTGCACCTGGCGACCGACTGGCAGTCCTACGCCGAATGGATGCTCGATCAACTGGAACCCAGCCCGCATTTCCAAAACCTCGGCAAGCCGTGCGTCGAACGGCCGGCATGGCGACCCCAAACCCATTTCGAGCGGCGCGGCGAGCGCAAGGGACATGAGATTGCCGACCTGCTTTATCGGCGCGCTTGACGCTTTCCATGGCCATCGTTCGCTTGACTGGCCGATGGCGGTTGCGGTATAACGCCCTGGTGCCTACAAAAATTTAACAACAACGGCACCGTTCCACCAGCTGGAAAGAGCATCATCCGGTTTGGGGCAAAAGCGGCCTTCGGGCCGCTTTCTTTTTTATTTATGCAGCCGCTGGGCCGCGGCTGCATTCGGCTTATGCGGCGCATGTCCGCAAAAG
>CAYYZR010000096.1:0-9104 GCA_964476005.1 uncultured Halomonas sp. | reverse complement strand
CCTTGATCCTTGATCCTTGATCCTTGATCCTTGATCCTTGATCCTTGATCCTTGATCCCGCGTTTACCCCACCGCCCCTTCCAGCGATATCTCCAACAACGCCTTGGCCTCGACGGCGAATTCCATCGGCAGTTCCTTGAACACTTCCTTGCAGAAGCCGTCGACGATCAGCGCCACGGCTTCTTCTTCGTCCAGGCCCCGGGATTGGCAATAGAACAGCTGGTCTTCGCCGATGCGCGATGTGGTCGCTTCATGCTCGATCTTCGCGGTTGGATTGGCCGATTCGATGTATGGAAACGTGTGCGCGCCGCAGGTCTTGCCGATCAGCAGGCTGTCGCACTGGGTGTAGTTGCGCGCGCCGGATGCTTTTTTCGCAACCCGGACCAGTCCACGATAGCTGTTGGAACTTTTTCCTGCCGAAATACCCTTCGAAATGATCTTGCTGGACGTGTTCTTGCCCAGATGGATCATCTTGGTGCCGGTGTCGGCCTGTTGATGGTTGTGGGTCAGGGCGACTGAATAGAACTCACCGGCCGAACCGTCGCCCCTGAGGATGCAGGAGGGATATTTCCAGGTGATGGCCGAGCCGGTCTCGACCTGCGTCCAGGAAATACGTGAGTCGTCCTCGCGGCAATCGCCTCGCTTGGTCACGAAGTTGTAGATGCCGCCCTTGCCGTTTTCGTCGCCCGGGTACCAGTTCTGGACGGTCGAGTATTTGATCTTCGCCTGCTTCCTTGCAACAAGCTCGACCACCGCGGCATGCAGCTGGTTCTCGTCTCGCATCGGCGCCGTGCAGCCTTCGAGGTAACTGACTTCGGCGCCGGGCTCGGCGATGATCAGGGTGCGCTCGAACTGACCCGTGTCGCGGGCGTTGATCCGGAAGTAGGTCGACAACTCCATCGGGCACTTGGTGCCCTCGGGAATGTAGACGAACGAGCCGTCGGAGAACACCGCCGAATTCAGGCATGCGAAATAGTTGTCGCGATAAGGCACCACCGAGCCGAGGTATTCGCGCACCAGTTCCGGATGTTCCTGCACCGCTTCGGAGAACGAGCAGAAGATCACGCCGGCTTCCTTGAGCTCCTTCTGAAAAGTGGTGCCGACGGAGACCGAATCGAATACAGCGTCCACGGCCACGCCGGCCAGCCGTGCGCGTTCGTGCAGCGGCACGCCCAGCTTGTCGAAGGTCTCCAGCAGCTTGGGATCGACGTCGTCCAGGCTTTTGGGCCGGTCCTTCTGCTTGGGCGCGGAGTAATAATGAATCTTCTGGAAGTCGATTCCGGGCAGGTTCAGCTTGGCCCAGTTCGGACCCGTCATGGTCTGCCAGTGGTGGAACGCCTTCAGGCGCCATTCCAGCAGCCACTCGGGCTCGTCCTTCTTGGCCGAGATCATCGCAATGATCTCTTCGTTCAGACCGGCGCCGACGGATTCCGACTCGATGTCGGTGTAAAAACCGGCCTTGTAGCGGCCCTGGATCAGTTCCTCGACTTGCTGCTGGGTTTCACTCATGCCACACCATTCATTTTGATCAATTCATTTACCCGACTCGACCGCCGCCGTGCGCGTGACCAGTCTCAGACCCGGATCGCGCGGCGCCGCCAGGTCGGCCAGCGTCAGCGACTCCAGCGCTTGCTCGACCGTCTCGCCGATACGCTGCCAGTTGCCCTTCAGGCTACACTCGTGCTCGCGCGAACACAGCCCCGGCTCCAGCCCGCACTCGGTCAGCGCGATCGGGCCTTCCATGGCCCGGATGATCGCGGCAACCGAAACAGACTCGGCCGGTTGCCGCAGCCGGTACCCGCCGTTGACCCCGCGCACCGAATCGATGAGACCGGACCGCGCCAGCGTCTTGAGCACCTTGGCAACCGTCGGCAACTCCAGCCGCGTCGCTTCGGCCACTTGCGACGCCGACCAGCATTCGCCGGGGTGTTCGGCCAGTTCGGCCATCACCACCGTTGCATAGTCGGTCAGCTTTCCGATTCTCAGCATTGCCGGGCGTCCAAAATAAGGCTCCACTGGTATAGTGCCATCGAAGCCGTGAAAAACAAGACCAATTTGGTATTATTTTAACCGAAATGGCAACCGCGCGTCACGACGGGCGGACCTTGCGCAGGTCTGGGCGCTCGGCTCGAATGCCAGACTGTGTTCTCTTTCGTTCCAGCACATCGCCATCGGAGTCAGCCGCCTTGTCGCCCAGATCAATACCGCCCGGTCCCGCAACTGACCCGCGCACCGTTCAACTCCTGGATTGGGCCTCGAGCAGGGCCGGGTTCGATATTCACGATGCGGAACCGGTGTCGAGCGATGCCAGTTTTCGCCGCTATTTCCGAATCACTGGCGCTGACCAGTCGCGGGTGGTCATGGACGCACCACCCGAGCGCGAGGCCACCGCACCGTTCGTCGACATCGCAGGCCGGTTGCGCAGGGCCGGGCTCAACGCACCTGAAGTCCTGGCCGAAGACCGCCAGCGCGGCTTCCTGCTGCTGACCGACCTGGGCGAACGTCCCTGGCATGCCGTGCTGGACGAGCGCAACGCCGATGCCATGTTCGGCGATGCGATGGCCGCGCTCTCGACGATGCAGCGCAAGGTCGACGCCGAAGGCCTGCCGCAATACGATGCCGCACTGCTGTTGCGTGAACTCAGCCTGTTTCCCGACTGGTTCCTGGCCCGCCAGTGGGGGATCGAGCCCACCGACATCGAACTCGACGACTGGGAGATGGTCTGCATGACGCTGATCCGCTGGGCGCTGGACCAGCCCCGGGTGTTCGTCCACCGCGATTTCATGCCGCGCAACCTGATGGTCTCGGAGCCGAACCCCGGCATTCTGGATTTCCAGGACGCGGTATTGGGGCCCATCAGCTACGACCCGGTGTGCCTTTTTCGCGATGCCTTCCTGAGCTGGCCGCCCGACCGGGTCGACGCCTGGCTGGAAGATTATCGAAAGCGCGCCCTGGCCGAGGGCCTGCCCGTCCCCGAGGACTCGCAGCTATGGCGCCGCACCTGCGACCTGATGGGCGTGCAGCGCCACCTCAAGGTGCTCGGCATCTTTGCCCGCATCCGGTACCGCGACAACAAGCCGAAGTACCTCGAGGACGCACCGCGCTTCTTCGCCTACCTCAAGGCCGCGATCGACCGCAACCCGGAACTGGCGCTACTCGACCGGCTGCTCGGCGTCTGGCGCGCCAGGGCCGGGCTCGACGCCTGACTGCGCCGGCATCTCGCTGCTTTCATCGGGCACGTTTTGTTCGGGCTCGATCTCTTCCCCGCCCGCCGGCGGCTGATCCCGAGTTGCGGGTGTTTCCATGCCGGATTGCGACCCGACTTCCTCGGCTTCGCGCTCCTCGAGCGCCTCGGTCCGTTTTTCATCGAGCATGTCGAACAGCGTCTCGACCTCTTCGCGAAACGCATCGGCGGGCATGGGCTTGCCGATCAGCAACGCCGGCGGCAGCCATTGCTGCTTGAGCGGGAAAGCCTGCTGGCTGATGAAACGTCGCACCGAGTCCTCGGGAAGATTGTTCACACCAACCATTACCGCGACGATAACCGCGCTGATCACCGTTCGCCGTAGCAGCGAGATATGAAATGCAAGGTAAAGGATGCTCCAGAGGTAGATGAACAGCATCAGATAGCCGCGGGCCGAATCGAGCCAGTCGAGCAACGGGTACCCGCCATCGCCGCTGCTGAACACCGCGACCGACAGCCCGAACTCCAGCATCGCCGAAAGCAGGAACACCAGAATAAGCAGGCTCAGGTGAGCCAGGAAATTTCCGCCCCGCCTGAACAGCACCGAAAGGAAATACACGCCGACGGCCAGCGCAAAAAAGGTCAGGACCTCGCCCAGGTTGCGCTCGATGACCTGGCTCCAGCGGAATTCCCCAATCGTCGAAAGCCAGGTGCCCAGAACCTTCGCGGCCACGAACAGCAACGCCAGCATAACGGTCACCTGCGGCTTGCCCAGCCAGAGCAGAAATACCTCCGACATCCGGATCCTTACCGCCGGCGGCACGGGATGCGTGCCCAGAAAGACGCGAATCCTGCTGCGGCCGATCAGGAACACCTCGCCGCTCGTGACCTCGGTGCGCTCTATGTGAGCCTTGTGGCGCGGCCTTCGGATGCCGTTGACGCTGCCCAGATCCTCCAGCCAGAGGCGGCCGTCCTCGTCGAAGACAAGCTTGGCATGGCTGGCGTCGACGTGCTCATCGGACAGGATCACGTCGTTGTCGAACGCTCGGCCCAGCCAGACCGAATGCTGATCGAATTTCTGCCGATCCAGCACGTTGTTGGTCGTGCCCAGCTGTTCGACGATCATTTCCATGACAGTGCCCCCAGCAGGTGACGATGGAAGTCCATCGCTTTGTCTTGCCCGACCCCGGCCAGCGTGTAGTGCACGTGCAGCCCCTCCGAATCCGGCATCAGTGCGCGCGCCACGTACAGCACGTCGTAAAGGCCCGGATAGTCGAGGTACGCGCGCAGGCAGTAGCTGGCCTTGAAGGCGACCGGCGAAAGGCTCTCGAACGCCACCCAGTCTTCGCGGCACTCGAAGTCGGTCACATCGTCATCGCCGCTGCGGTTGAACGGCATGAAGGTGGTCTGCTCGAACACCCGCGCAAACTGGAACTCGTTGAGACTGTCGCTCTGGTACCAGCCGAAGATGAGTTCCACCGGACCGGTGTCCAGCGTGCGCGACAGATAGATGCGATCGTTCAGCGTGCAATTGGAGTGGCTCTCGACCCAGGGCGTTTCGGGATCGGCATCGCTGCCCGAACCGCTGCACGAAAGCCACGGGGTGATTTCGCGCGGAATCATCAGCGGTCCGAAGGCCTCGAGCGTCCAGTCGCCGGCCAGCAGGTCGCCGATCATCTCGCCCTGGTGATCGATGATGCGCTGGACCACGCGGCTTCGCATGTCTTCCAGCGAAGACGGCGTTTCAGGCGCTCTGGCCAGCAGCGCGC
The DNA here is from genome assembly GCA_964476005.1 of uncultured Halomonas sp. Taxonomy (GTDB): domain Bacteria; phylum Pseudomonadota; class Gammaproteobacteria; order Xanthomonadales; family Wenzhouxiangellaceae. Next base: position 4,151 of record CAYYZR010000096.1, on the reverse strand, counting down.
GAAGATTGCCGACAGGCACGAGAAAGCTGACCGAATTGCCAGCGCCTGCGACGTTGATGCCGACCACCCCCCCGGCGGTGTTGACCGCCGGGCCGCCCGACATGCCCGGATTGAGCGCACCGGTGAAATGAATGTTCTTGCGGTACTGATTCTCGAGCAGGCCGTTGTAGGTCCCGGGCACGAGACTGATTCCGATGTCGTAGGGGTTGCCAAGCGCAAGAATGGTTTCCCCCATGCGCGGCTCGGCCTCGGCCAGTTCGAAAGGCTGCACTGCCTCGGGCGGCGCACCGTCGATGAATCGCACCAGCGCCAGGTCGTGCAGAACGTCGACCTCGAGCACCTCCAGCGGTCCGGTCGCGCCGCCGGCGTCGCGATAGCGCAGCGCATACCGATCGGGATCGAGCACGAACTCCGAGACCACGTGGTAGTTGGTGGCCAGCACGCCGTCGCCGGTCACGATGAATCCGCTTCCCTGGGCATTCTTGTTGTTGCTGATCCGGTCGACGACCTCGACCGTGTACAGGCCCGGCTGCAGCGACTCGAAAAGTTCGCTGTACTGGGTCTCTGCCTGTGCCAGGGCATTCGTGACGAGCGCCAGTCCCGAGGGCACGGCCAGCACAAGGGCAAGAATGAAACGCAGTGATGAAGTCATGACGCGTGGTTGTCCTTTCGCGGAAAATGCAGCGTAACCGATACCGCCCCGAACCGGGCTGCAACACCTGGCCCGATCGCAAGGCTACATTATCGGGACTGAAAACATTGCAAAGGGTTTGCCATGCGCGCGATGATCCTGGCGGCCGGCCGCGGTGAGCGCATGCGACCGCTTACCGACCGCATCCCCAAGCCGCTGCTCGAGGCTGGCGGCAAGCCGCTGATCGTCCACCAGATCGAGCGGCTGCGCGCGGCCGGCATCGGCCAGCTGGTGATCAACCTGGCCTGGCGTGGCGCGATGATAGAGGACGCGCTGGGCGACGGCGCCGCGCTGGGCGTCCAAATCCGCTATTCGCGCGAACCGGAGGGCGCGCTGGAGACTGCCGGCGGCATCCGACATGCACTGTCGCTGCTCGGCGACGATCCCTTCCTGGTGATCAACAGCGACGTCCACTGTGACTTTCCGCTGGCTGGCCTGACGGCGATGGCCCCGGCGACGCATGCGCACCTGGTACTGGTCGACAATCCTGCGCACCACCCGCAAGGCGACTTCGCGCTGTCCAGGGGCCGCGTGCTGCTCGCTGGCGAACCGCGATTCACCTACAGCGGAATCGCAGTCTTCCGGCCGGCGATGTTCGCCGGTCTGAGCCCCGGATTTCGAAAGCTGCGGCCGGTGCTGGAAAAGGCCATTGCCGCCAATCGGGTATCAGGCGAACACCACGCGGGCACCTGGTTCGACATCGGCACCCCGGAACGACTGGACCGGCTCGACCGCGACCTGAGACGCTGAAGAGAGACGCCGGACCGAACGGTAAATTTCGTTCACCCGGGTTTTGATTGACGCTACACTCGGACGGGCTGCAGGACAACCGAAGGGTCGTCCCGTCGGAAACCTTCCCGGTCGCACGTCGCGTGCGACCGAAAAACGAGAACAACGCCAGGAGCACGCGAATGAAGATAGGTGCACCGAAAGAGACCGCACCGGGCGAAGCGCGGGTCGCGCTGACGCCCGAGAGCGCGGGCCGGCTGCAGAAGCTCGGTTACGAATGCCTCGTCGAGTCCGGCGCCGGGGTGGCCGCGTCGTTCACCGACGAGGCTTACCGTGCCGCCGGTGTGGAAGTGGCCGCCTCGGCGGCGGACCTCTGGAACAACGCCGACGTGATCGTCAAGGTTCGCGAGCCGTCGGCCGATGAAATCGATGCCGCCCCGGAGGGCAAAATCCTGATCGGCTTCATCTGGCCGGCGTCCAACGAGGCGCTGCTGGAGAAGATGAAGGCCAGGAACATGACCGTGCTGGCCATGGACATGGTGCCGCGCATCAGCCGGGCGCAGAAGATGGACGCGCTGTCGTCGATGGCCAACATCGCCGGCTATCGGGCCGTGATCGAGGCCGGCAACAATTTCGGGCGCTTCTTCATGGGCCAGATGACCGCGGCCGGCAAGGTGCCGCCGGCCCGGGTGCTGGTCGTCGGCGCGGGCGTCGCCGGACTGGCGGCGATCGGCACCTCGGTGGCGCTGGGCGCCATCACGAAGGCCTTCGACGTGCGCCCCGAGGTGGCCGAGCAGATCGAGTCCATGGGCGCGGAGTTCGTATTCCTGGACTTCGAAGAAGCACAACAGGACGGTGCGGAGTCCGGTGGCTACGCCGCCCCGTCGAGCCCCGAGTTTCGCGAGAAGCAGCTGGAAAAGTTCCGGGCGCTGGCGCCGGAGATCGATATCGTCATCACCACCGCGCTGATCCCGAACCGCCCGGCGCCGGAGCTCTGGACCGAGGACATGGTCGAGGCCATGCAGCCCGGCTCGGTCATCGTCGACCTGGCCGCCGAGCGCGGCGGCAACTGCACGCTGACCCGGGCCGACGAGAGGATCGTGACCGACAACGACGTCACCATCATCGGCTACACCGACTTCCCCAGCCGCATGGCCACCCAGTCATCCAACCTCTACGCCAACAATATCCGGCACATGCTCGATGATCTGACGCCGGACAAGGACGGCACGCCGGTCGTCGACATGGACGACGATGTGATCCGCGGCGCGCTGGTCACGCATGAGGGGGAAATCACCTGGCCACCGCCGGCCCCGAAGGTGAAAGCGATTGCGTCGGCCGCGCCGAAGAGGAAGGAACCGGAAGAGACGGCCGAGGAAAAATCCGCGCGGGAAGCCGCCGCGCTGAAAAAATCCCTCAACCGGACCGGCCTGATGCTGGGCATAGGCGGCCTGCTTTGTCTCGGTGTCGGTTACGTGGCGCCACCGAGCTTCATGCAGCATTTCATCGTGTTCGTGCTCTCCGTGTTCGTCGGTTACCACGTGATCTGGGGCGTGGCGCATTCGCTGCACACGCCGCTGATGGCAATCACCAACGCGATCTCGTCGATCATCATCGTCGGCGCATTGCTGCAGGTGGTGTCCGGCAGCAGCACGGTCATGATCCTGGCCGCAATATCGATCCTGGTGGCCTCGGTCAACATCTTCGGCGGGTTCCTGGTGACCCGTCGCATGCTCGCCATGTTCCAGCGGAGTTGAGGAGAGAATGATGAGCGAAGGCCTGATCACGGCCGCCTACGTGGTGGCCGCCGTACTCTTCATCCTCGCCCTGGGCGGGCTGTCCAACCAGGAAAAGGCCAAGCGCGCCATCTGGTACGGCATCGTCGGCATGACGCTGGCGGTGGCCGCCACCATCGGCACCCCCGGCGTCGGCCAGTACGGCCTGATCGCAGCGCTGGTTGTTGTCGGCGGCAGCGCCGGCTGGGTCGTCGCCAACCGCGTGCAGATGACGCAGATGCCGGAACTGGTCGCCGGTTTCCACAGCCTGGTCGGGCTGGCCGCGGTCTTCATCGGCATCAATGCCGACCTCGAGATGACCCGGGCGCTGGCCGCCCAGGACGCCGGCACGGTCGCCGAGCTGGCCGGATTCGCCGCGACCATCGCGAAGAAATCCGCGGTCGAGCTCAGCATCCTCAAGGTGGAATTGTTCCTCGGCATTCTGATCGGTGCGATCACCTTCACCGGCTCGATCATCGCCTACGGCAAACTCGCGGGAAAGCTGAGCTCCGCCGCTCTCACGCTGCCGGGCCGCCACGCGCTGAACCTGATCGCGCTGATCGCCTGCCTGGTTCTCGGCTATCTGTACCTCGACGGCGCCGGCCTGTGGACGATGATTGCGGTCGCGATCATCGCCGGACTGATCGGCTGTCACCTGATTCTTGCCATTGGCGGGGCCGACATGCCGGTCGTCGTCTCGATGCTGAACTCGTACTCCGGCTGGGCCGCGGCAGCGATCGGATTCACGCTGGGCAACGACCTGCTGATCGTGACCGGCGCGCTGGTCGGGTCTTCCGGTGCGATCCTGTCCTACATCATGTGCAAAGGCATGAACCGCTCGTTCGTCTCGGTGATCCTCGGCGGCTGGGGCGGAGAGACGCAGTCGGCCGCCGCGGTCGATGGCGAGATGATCGCCGCCGATGCCGATGCGGTGGCCTCGGCGGTCGCGGATGCCG
>CAYYZR010000095.1:0-9166 GCA_964476005.1 uncultured Halomonas sp. | reverse complement strand
TGCAGTAGGTGCAATTGTTCAGCCGATTGTTGGTCAGCAGGATGATCTGCCTTTCAGTCTCGCTGAGCCCGGTCTTGCCGAAGATTCCCGAAAGTTTCATGTAACCCTCAAGCAGGGCCGGCGATTCGGCTTGTATGGCCAGCAGGTTCGGCAGGAATCCGTAAGCGCCTTTTGCCGCACGAATGTGGGGTCGGCTGGCTTCCGGCGCAGAGGTTTCGGTATGTACGGTGTACTCGGTCATGATGATTTCCTTCGGTTGGATTTTGTCGTATGGTGATATCAGGTAAAACAGGGCTAATTTGCTCATGCCGCGGACCAGCGAGATCGCCCCAAGTCGCTCTGGCTCTGGAGGCGCTGACCGTACTGGCTTCGGTCGACTACGAGCGCTCCAACAACATCGCGACGGCAGTCGCGCCGGCGCCGCAGATGCTGATCAGTCCATAGCGCGCATCGCGGCGCTTGAGCTCGTTCGCCAGCGTTAACGCGATGCGTGCGCCGGTCGCCGCAAAGGGATGACCGACAGCGATCGAGCTGCCCAGTGGATTCAGGATCTCTCGGTTCACGGGGCCGATTGCAGGCTCCTTCCAACCATGCTCCCAGGCTTTGAGATTGGAAGCGACCTGACCACCGAACGCCTCGTGCATTTCGATAATGTCGATGTCCTCGAGCCCAAGTCCGTTTTTCTCCAGCAGGCGGGGTACAGCGACACCCGGGCCCATCAAGAGGCCGTCGCCGGGGTCGATGCCCACGTTGATGAAATCCTTGATGAACGCCAATGGCTCCCTGTGCAGCGTGTTCGCGCGCCGCTCCGACATCAGGACCACCGAGGCTGCACCGTCGGTCAGCGGACTCGAGTTTCCGGCAGTGATGGTTCCTGCATTGCTCCTGTCGAAGGCCGGCGGTAGCTTGGCGAGCGCCTCAAGACTGGTATTCGAACGAATCATCTGGTCGCGATCGACGCCGCCAAGCGGATGGATTTCGGCCAGGAGTCGCCCGTCTTCCGTTGCGGCGCGTGCGTTCTGATGGCTGCGTAAAGCGATCTGGTCCTGTTCGGCTCGGGATATCTGCCACTCTTTCACGGTGATCTCGGTGTGTTGGCCCATCGACAGGCCGGTGGAAGGTTCCGCGATGCCGTAGGACCAGGGCACAAGATGTCGGGGACGCAGTCGTGCGAGCGCGCGCGCTTTTGCTCCCCGGGTCCTGGCAGCGGCAGTATCCAGAAAGATCCGGCTCGCGTCCGGATTGAATAGAACCGGAGGGTTCGACATGGACTCGACGCCGCCGGCGATACCAGCGCTTGTTCGCCCCGTGACGATTGCGTCGTGGATGCTGGCAATCGCCGAGGTTCCGCTGATGCAATTGTCCGTCACGGTCAATGCCTGAACACTTGAGGGAAGCCGGCTTTTGAAGTTGATCTCGCGGCCAAGATGCGGGATCGCCGGATCCACGATTACGGCGCCGAACACGAGCTGCTCGACAATGGTCGGATCGAGGTCGAGCTTCGCAAGCGCCCCGTTCACGCTATGCGTACCCAACGCGAGCGACGAGTATTCCTTGAGTGCGGTTCCCATTTTTGCGAAAGGCGTGCGAGCCCCCCCGACGATGGCCACCCTGTTTACTTTCTTGCTATTCATTTCATGTCCTCGAGAATGGGCCCGATGTCGCGCCAGTGGGTTGGCTGTGAGCCGGTGGATGCTGGTGGAAACAGCCGTTAAAGGTTTGCCGCGCGTCCTGTCTGAGTTGCCTCTGACGATGGTCCGTTTATCCGCGGGACGGAATTTCCCGGGGGGCCGCGTCGGGCGTATAAAAGTGGCCGCCGGCCATCCGGTGCGTTTGGAGAGTTTCCATCGGCATGTTCGGCTACGCCTGGTCAGGTTTCGTCGCGGCAGCCTCACTTGTTGCCGAGTCGCCGATGAAAGTCGGCAATCGCGCGCCCGATAGCGAAAGGCTGGTCTTCTTGCACATAGTGCAGACCGTGACCGATGTAGACGGTCTCGATGTTTTTGGCATGTGTGGTCCAGTAATCAGCGGTCTCAACGGGATTGGTTGCGCCAGGTGTTGCGTAAAGAAAAAGCCAGGGGATGGTCGTTTCCTTCAAGAACCTGTTGTAGTTGCCGATGATTCGGGTGGTTTCGGCAGGTGTGCCGGCCACCGGAATTTCATTCGGCCACTGATTCACCTGGATTCTCGACTTTTCATCCCGGTGCGGAGCCTGGTAAACATCCAGCGCTGCCGGTGCCAGTGGACGAACGATAAACCCTTCGAGAAAGCCGCCATCCCTGAGCCAGGCATTGTCTTGTACAAGGAGCCTGCGACCGTTGTCTGGGTTGCGCACCATTCGGAAAAAGGTTCCCAGACCCTCAGGCAGGGTGTCCAGGCTGGCGGCCGGGAAGATTGGCGCAAGCAGAGATTCCATGGTCACGATTGCTTTGATGTTGCCGGGATTTTGTGACGCGTAGTGCAGTCCCAGGCTCGATCCCCAGTCGTGAAGGACCAGCGTGATGTTCCTCAGGGCCAGTGTGTCCACAAATGCTTCGAAATAGCGATAGTGATCAGCAAACGTGTAAGCCAATTCAGGCTGATCGGACCGGCCGAAGCCAATATTGTCCGGTGCGATCAATCGCCCCCGCCCCTCCAGGTGGGGCATTACGTTGCGCCACAAGTAAGACGAAGTAGGTTGCCCGTGCAAGAACAGGATCGGATCACCTTCTCCGACATCTACATATGCCATTTTCGAGCCGAGGACGTCGATGTATTCATGCGTGTAGCTCGTCGCCGAGGAGATCTCGGGCGGCGGCAGCTTGAAGCCCTGGTAGGGATTGATAGTTTCTGCGAGCAAGCCATCGCCGCTGAATACCATGCTGATGGCGAATATTGACTGGACAATGCTGTTGGTCTTCATGGGCTTTCCTTTCCGTCTTCCGGCTTTTTGAGAAAACAAGTGGATGCATGCCTGGCACGATCGGACCGGACCCTCTCGGAGACCGTGCGACGGGTGACAGGGGCGATCGGCCCGTGTCCGAATTCGACTTGCAATTCCCGCTGGCAATGGTCCAGTCGATGCCGCTCCTTAAGCAAGCCTCGTGCCAACGCAGGGAAATCAATAAAAACAGGGGCTTAATGAAACTGCAGATTTTCAATAATTTGCGAATAGCAGGTTTCTGAGACTACAATTGCAGAAACCCGAAATGAAGAAGACCCATGCCGGCATCGGTCCAGGCGTTTGTCAATGGGGCCCCAGGACTGCTGGCGGTCGTGGATTTCGACCTGCTTGTTCAGGCTGCGAGCGTTAGCCTCCGGGCCTTGATGTCCGACGACGGGGCGGGGCAGGAACCCTTCGGCTTATCTACCTGTATTTCACCGGAATCGGCCGCCGACGTCGAAGGGGCGGTTCAGTCTGTTTTCGCCACCGGGGCGGCTGTAGTCGACATGGCGATCGAATATGGCGGGCCGGAGACATGGTCGGTCGGCCGGTTCCACGCCTGGCGCCTGCAAGCGGCGAATGGCGAAGTCCTGGTCGGGGTGCAGATTACGCAAGCTGCGGAAGGCGACTGGCTGGAAAGTCGATTCCACGAGCTTCGCGATAGAAACCAGTCCATCCTCGATGCCGCCGGTGACGGCATTTACGGAATTGACGCGTCGGGATGCGCCACGTTCGCCAATCGCGCAGCTGTCGACTTGCTTGGCTGGAAGCCGGACGACATCGTCGGCAAGCGCCTTCACGATGTGCACCATCATTCTTATCCTGACGGCAGTCCGTACCCGGCCGAGAATTGTCCGATCTATGCCGCTGTTCGAGACGGAGAAATTCATCGAGTCGACAACGAAGTCTTCTGGAGCGACGACGGCGAGGCGATTCCGGTCGAGTACACCAGCACGCCGATCATGCGCGACGGTGAAATATCCGGTGCGGTGATCGTGTTTCGCGACATCAGACGGCGGCTCGAAGCCGAGCGGGCGAGAGAGAAGGCGCATGCCGAAGTCGAAGCGGTCAAGCAGCGGCTTGAGCTGATCCTCGAGGCGGCCGGCGAGGGCGTCTACGGTCTCGATCGCGACGGCAACGGCACTTTCGCCAACCGGGCTGCGATCGATCTCCTGGGCTGGCGCCTTGACGATGTTGTCGGCCGGGGCGTGCACGAAATGCATCATCACTCGCACGCCGACGGCTCGCAGTACCCGCGCGAAGATTGTCCGGTCTACGCGGCGATCAAGGACGGCAAGGTGCATCGTGTCGACGATGAGGTGTTCTGGACCCGCGACGGCGACACGCGCCAGGTCGAGTACACCAGCACGCCGATCCTCTCGGAGCGCGGCGAGCCCGACGGCGCGGTCGTGGTTTTTCGCGACATATCGGCCAGGAAGAAGATCGAGAAGGAGCGCGACGAGGCCTTCGACAGGATCCGCGAACTCAACCGGCAACTCGAGCTCGAGCGCGACTACCTGCGCGAGGAGGTCGATCTGACGGTCAATTTCGGCGAAATCATCGGCGAGAGCCCGGCGCTCAAGCACACCCTGGCGCAGGTCGAGGCGGTCGCCGCAACGCCGGTGAGCGTGCTGATACTGGGCGAGTCCGGCGTGGGCAAGGAAATGATCGCCCGGGCCATCCATGCCGCCAGCGATCGCAGCGATTGCCCGCTTATCCGGGTCAATTGCGCTTCGGTGCCCAAGGACCTGTTCGAAAGCGAGTTCTTCGGTCACGTCAAGGGCGCGTTCACCGGCGCCCATCGCGACCGGGTCGGGCGCATGCAACTCGCCCACGGCGGCACGCTGTTCCTGGACGAGGTCGGCGAGATTCCGCTGTCGCTTCAAAGCAAGCTGCTGCGGGTGCTGCAGGAGAACGAGTTCGAACCGGTCGGCGACGACCGGACCATCTCGGTCGACGTGCGTATCGTTGCTGCCACCAACCGGGATCTTCGCGCGGAAGTTGAAGCCGGCAGGTTCCGGGAGGACTTGTACTATCGGCTGAGCGTATTTCCGGTCACCGTACCGCCGCTCAGGAAACGCCGCGAGGACATATTGCCGCTCGCGGTGCATTGTGTGAATCGGTTCTGCGACGAGCTTGGCCGAGAGCGCCTTTCGATCAGCAAGCAACAGGCGCGCCTGCTCGAAAGCCAGCGCTGGTCTGGGAACGTCCGGGAACTCAAGAACGTGATGGAGCGCGCCGTGATCCTGAGTCGCGGAACACGACTGGCGCTGGATCTCGGCAATACCGATCCGGATCCAGGGCCTACAGCCGGTGCGTCATCGGCCGACAGCGAAGAATTCGTGACCGAAAGCGAATTTCGTGCGCTGGAGCGCAACAACCTGATTGCGGCGCTGCGTTCGGCCGACTGGCGCGTCTCGGGCGCCGGCGGCGCCGCCGAACTGCTTCAAATCAAGCCTTCGACGCTCACCTATCGCATGAAGGCCTTCGGTATCCAGCCGGGCAAACCCGATCGAGAGAACCCCGCAGGCGATGCGCGACGATAGCAGCGTGCGGGCGGGGCGCTCGGCGTGGTCAGAGTTCGGATATGAGCGTATTGACGCTCATGAACGTCTGGTTGGGGCCTCTGCCGCTGCGGCCGCCGAAGTCCGATGACTCGACCTCGAAAGTGAAGCTGGTGGCCTGGCTCGGCGCCAGTCGCGGCGTCAACAGGCGGCCCGAAATCACCAGCGCGGTGCGCGGATCTCCGCGGTCGCCGCGCTGCGTCAGCCGGGTGACCAGCGAACCCTCGTCGACGATCACGTCGTCGGGTTCGACGGCCACGACTTCGATGTCCGAGATGAATGCCAGCGTGGCCCTCGCAACCCCGCCGGAGTCGCTTACCGTGAATGTGAAGCGGTATTCGGTGCCCGGCAGCAGGTCAAGATACTGCGTTTCGTCGGGCGCGGTCCAGGATTCCCGCGGCGGATTCGACATCGTTTCGGATCCGACGCCTTCTCCGCTGATCCGCAACTCGACGCGCGGCGGCGTGGTGTCGACTTCCGGAATGACGGTTGCGCAACCTGTAATCAGAAGCACTGCGAGAGCGAGTGCGACGAATCCGACCGGTGCGCGTGAATTCTTCGGGACATGCATCATCGAGCCTCCGGGGTCAATGCCCATCTTGGTTTTCCCCCTGGTGCGCTGAATCTAACGCCCGGCGTGGACGCTTGCAAGTGCAGGCCAAACCGAAAAATCGGGTTAATCGACGTTCCGAGCGTGCCGATTGATTCCGCCCAGGGTGCCGAGTTTGGGTTTCCAGCGCCCGTCGAAGCGGATTTGCAACCCCCTGATAAGAAATGGCAACCTGCAGGTATTCCTTCCGCGGATGGGCTGAAACACACTTCATGCTGGTGTGATTCGGAGCGGAAGACATGCAGATCGAAAGGCTGGCAGGCAACACGCAAAGTTGCGGATCGGAACGGCTGGGCAGGCGCAGAACGTTCGCAGGTGCCCGTTCGGTGATCGGGGTATCCATGCTTGCCGCGGTCGGTATCGGGACCTCCCCGTCGGCGATCGCCGAAGACAACGATGATCTCGAACTCGGCATTGCGGCATTGATCGGCACGCATAATTTCGCGCTGCCTTTTTCCTTTTCCCCGGATCCGCTGGTCGGAATCCCGGCCGGCATCGTGACGTTCGCGACCAATTTGGGTCTCAAGGACACCCGGGCGGTGTTCGTGACCCCCGGCGACTGGTCGGACTGGCCGACCAGCACCGACGGCTGCACATTCGATTTCGAGCTGCCGCAATCGGCGGCCGAGTACTCGAATCTGCTGGGCTTCATCGATCTCAAGACCGCCCCGGGCGAGTGGGGCGAGCTGACGCGCACCGGATCGATGCAGGTGGTCCACGCCAACACCGGAGTCAACGTGCACGTCGTCAGTCCCTACGTGGACGCCGAGGAGCCCGGCCAGCAGACCGTCTCGCTGCCGCCGGGTAATCATGGCTTCGAGTGGCGGGCCGACACGCAGATTTCGACCGCGTTTGACATCATTATCCCAGCGGCGCTGTTGACCTACAACTCGATCAAGTACGGTGCGGCCGTCGCCAACCAGGGCGCGTCGGCGGCGCGCCAGGCCGCAATGCAGAACGCTGCGCGCAGCACGCTGCAGAACATCGCCATTTCGACCGGCCTGGTGACCGTTTCGCAGTTTTTCGATACCCGCACGTCGGTGACGCATTCGCGCGATCAGGAGGTCACCATCTACAAGCCGCTGGGGCCCGAGATCTCCACGACCGACCCGGTGCTGGTTCTCGAAGCCACCGATTTCGGCGGCGTCAGCTATGCCAGGGTCGCCGATCAACTCGCCCAGACCATCGAGGCCTCCGACCCTTGCGACCTGCCGTTCTTCCTGGGCAACAATGCGCCGGACCTCCTTGGAATCGGCAGCAACGACCTCACCTGGACGGTACGCGACTTCGGACCGCTGCCCGGTGGCGGGGTCAACAGCGACGCCATCGTCCAGCAGGTGATCGTCGAAGACACCCAGGCGCCGATCATGGTGCCGCCGCCCAGCCGGGTCATAGAAGTGGCGGCAGGCGAGCCGGGGCTGGATGCATCGGCCGTGGAGCTCGGCGTGCCGCGGGTAGTCGATCTTGCGGATCCGGCGCCGGCGGTTGCCAACGACGGCCCGTCGTTTCATCCGATCGATTCGCGATCGCCCATCACCTGGACCGCAACCGACCAGTCGGGCAACGCCAGCCAGGGCGATCAGCTCATCACCGTCAAGACGCTGGGCACCAACACCGCGCCGGTCGTCGACGACGCAGCGGCAAGCACGCTGACCTCGATGCCGGTCGATATCGTGCTGACCGGATTGGACAACGACTTTCTCGACGGTCGTTTCGACCCGCTCACTTTCAGCATCACCCGGCGTCCGGCAAACGGCGAGTTCGTCGCACCGCTGTATCCGTTCTTCATCGAGGACTACCGGACCTCACCCGGCGGTCCCTACGGCGATCCGTTCGTACAGGCCAGCAACCCAAGACAGTGGCTTTATCAGAACGTCTGCCAGGTGTTGTCCGGGCCGGACAACGACAAGATTCCACTCGACTGGGTTCATCGGCCCCTGTTCGTGCACGTCACCGACGACGGCATCTACGTGATGATCGATTTCTATTTTCGCTGCGGCCCGAGCAGCGCAAGCCAGAACAAGCGCCTGTCGTTCTGGGACGCCGACGGCGAGTACATCGACCAGGTCGACTACAGCGGCAGCAACAACACCTTCGTGGTCGACCGCGACAGCTTTCTCTACACGCTCAGGCGCAACGGCGGCGGCACGAGCACCTCGCTCCTGATATCCCAGAGCCAGTCCAGCATCGATCCGGACACTCCGCAGATCGGCGGCGATTCCTGGCGCATCACCTCCTCGTCGGCCAGCAATCCGGACCTGGGGCTGGCGGATTTCGTCAACGCGGAATCATTGTCCTACGGTCGGGTCGACACCGGTGAGGGCCTGCTCTACGTCACCGATCGACGGCGCGTGTTCGTGTTCGACGTGCTGGCCGATCTCGCCGATGGCGTTCCGGACGACAACAACAACATGAATCCGCTGTACCGGGGGGCCTTGAACAACGGCGACCGGTTCTTGTGCACCAGCGGCAGTTGGGGCAACGACTGGACCGGCTTCGCCATGGACGTCGATCCGGACGGCAATCTCTATGTCGCCGACTCGTGTTCCGACCGCATTCACAAGTTCGCCGCGACAACCCGCGACGCGGCCGGGCAGGTGGTTCGCGGGGATTACATCGGCTGGATGGGCCGATGCGAAACCAGCACCAACAATGCCTGCGACGAGGAAAAGCAGATCAGCAAGGGTTACAGCTGTACCGATGCCACCTGCAGCGTCGGGGCCGGCGGCTTCGCCGGCAGCGAAGACGGCCAGTTTTCCGAGCTGGAGTTCATCGCCCTCGACCCCAACGGCGTGCTGTACGCGACCGACGAAGGCGATCCGGCGACCGGCGGGCGCGTCCAGCGTTTCGGCACCGACGGCAGCTTCGGCGGCGTGGCCCGGTCGACCGGCACCGGCATCAACCAGGGCGACCGGCCCGGTTTCGTCCTCGGCAACCTGGGCACGGTGCGCGCAGTGTCGGTCAACTCCACGCAGTTCTTCGTGGTCGATCAGGAGGAGTCGTTCGTTCACGTGTTCGAGACGTCGCCGCTGAAAGACATCACCGACGAGTCGGTGACCGTGACCTACG
>CAYYZR010000094.1:0-9301 GCA_964476005.1 uncultured Halomonas sp. | reverse complement strand
CGGCGCGCGAAATCCTCGACGCCGAACCCAGGTTCGTCAGCGAGCTCGGATTGGGCGAACACCTGTCCCCGACGCGCGCAAATGGGCTCAACGCGATGCTCGAGGCCGTGCGCAATCACGCCCGGACCGCGCTGGAACGATGAGCGAATCCGACGACACAGGGCCGGTCAGGCCACATCGAAAGACGCCGGTCGGCCTGGTCACCAGGACCGGACTCGGCAAGCGCGGGCGGCGGCCGTTCTGGGACCAGGTCAACAACAACCTGGTGGCGTTGATCAGCCTTGTATTGGCAATTACGTCGCTGGGCTACAACACCTGGCGCAACGAAAAGACCGAAATTCAGCGAAACTGGCGACAGGCGTCCTTCCAGATCCTTGTCGAAGTGGGCGAATTGAACCAGATCATCCTGATGCGACGCTATTTTCCCGAAGTTGCGGAAGATTCTGAAAATCGTGCTGGCGAAGTACGTTCGCCGCAGACCTGGGTGGCCGGATGGGGCAAGGCGACCATGATTCGCGACCTGACGACCGTGATGCCCGAACCCATGCCCGAAGCGGGTCAGCGCCTGTTCGAAACATGGCAAGAGCACGCCGACGATCTTGACGACACCGAAAACGAGCAAGCCCGCGAGACTGCATCAAGCGAACTTCTGGATGCCGTGGAGCATTTGCGCAGTTCGGCCGTGGAACTTATAGGCGATCTGAGCTGAAAGCTTGCCGACGCGGCCGGGTTGTTGCGCCCACGCAGCTTGTGAAAGAAAAGACCCGCCGGCGGCGGGTCTTTTCGGATATTGCTTTGGCGTGCGATCGAATCGCCGGATCAGCGTCGATCGAGGATGGACAGCACCACGCGCCGGTTCTGCTGGCGATTCGCCGGGGTATCGTTCGGCACCTTCGGCCGCGTTTCCCCGAAGCCGACAACGCGCAGACGATCGCGCGAGACGCCGTTCTGCACCAGGTAGTCGGCCACGGACTGGGCGCGGCGAACCGAAAGGTCCTGGTTGTATTCCTCGGTGCCGATGCTGTCGGTATGACCGGCGACCTCGATCAGAATGATGTCGTCGCGCGGGGCCAGGATGTCGGCGGCGCGATCGAGTTCGGCCCGGGCTTCGGCCCGCAGCGCCGAGGAATCGAAATCGAACAGCACCGTGCTGTCGAATTCGAACATGACCTCGGGTTCCGGCTGCGGCACGGGTGCCGGCGCCGGCGGCGCGGGTGCCGGACGGGCCGGCTCGGGCGGCGGCGCAGGCTGCGGCGGACGCGGTGGCTCTCCGAACGAGAAACTCAGGCCTACCGATGCGATCATGTCGACGAAGCCGTTGTCAGAATTGCGCGTATCGCGATCGTTGTCGTAGCGACCTTCCAGTTGGGTCCGCAGACGCACGTTCTCGCCAAACTTCGACTGAATGCCAACGCCCCAGGACACATACATATCCCGACCTTCGTCCAGGATACTGTCATGCTCCTGGATGCCGAGCCCCACCAGACCGTACGGACGATGGCGATTGCCCATGTCGCCGAAGTGATAGCGACCGGTCAGACCGTATCCGTAGATATCGAACTCCCGATCGAAACCCGCCGGCGGCACAACACCCGCTCGGAGCATCTTGTCGCGTTCGAAATCCGTCGAATAGGTGTCTATCTGGAGATCGAGACTGAAGCTGGGGCTGAAGAAGCGGCCCAGGTATGCCCCGAAATAGGGCGCGGTCGAGTCGGTCAGACGGTCTTCACCCGGACGCGCGACCCCGCCCATTACCCCGACGTACCAGCGATCATCGAATACGGGTTGTTCGGTCTGCGCCGAAACCGCCGTCGATCCGAGTATCAGCCCTGCAAGCAGGAAACGCTTCATGAGAATGCTCCGATTGATGGAAGAAAGATAATACCCGATTGCGGGCCGCTGGAAAACAGCGCCCGCCGACCGCTATTCATAGCCTACCTGGCCTACCTGCTGTCCTTCATCTGTTTCTGCTTCAACTCCCAGCGCTCCTGCGCATCGAGACACAGGGTAGCAATGGGCCGCGCTTCCAGTCGCGCCAGACCGATTTCCTCGCCGGTTTCCTCGCAGTAGCCGTAGCTGCCCTCTTCGACCCTTGCCAGCGCCTGGTCGATCTTGCCCAGCAGCTTGCGATAGCGGTCCCGGGTACGCAGCTCGAGGCTGTTTTCCGTTTCCCTGGAGGCACGCTCCGCCTCATCGCCGACGTCGCGCACTTCGCCGCGCAGGTTGTTGATCGTTTCCTGCGATTCCTCGATCAGTTCCTCGCGCCAATTGAGGAGCTTCTGGCGGAAATATTCCAGCTGTTTCGGATTCATGTACTCTTCCTTCTCCGAAGGCCGGTAATTCTTAGGCAGTTTTACTTCTTTCTTGGTCATGTGTCGGATGCCCTCAAGACTCGCATCAACGCCAACAATATGGCGGGGAAACCGGCGATTATATACCGCGTTCGGAGAGTAGAATCAACCACCGTGCAATATGTTCTGATCAAAAGCATACACGTCTATCGTCGGCTGCTCTCTCCGGTGATCGGCCAGCAGTGCCGATTCACGCCAACCTGTTCGCGGTACGCCGAGCAGGCAATCGAGCTCTACGGCCCGGCCCGCGGCAGCTGGATGGCGGCCAAACGCATTCTGCGCTGCCATCCGCTGTGCCGGGGCGGGCACGATCCGGTACCCGGAAACGAGGACCTTGACGGGATCGACGAGCATCGCGCCGACGAGCAGCCGGGGTGAGCTGGCTCACCCGCCGCCTCGATCATCTTGGCAGTGCCGCGGCCGGCGGCGTGGGCGGGCTCGGCTTCTCGCAGGCCCCGGCCTTCACCCATGCCTACCTGCAGCGCCTGGGCGGCCACATCGACGAGGCGCGGCGAACCATCGACAAACTGGCGGCCGGAGATATCCTGCCCTGGCTGGGCGGAGACGGCCGCGAACAAGCGGTAGCGGAGTTGACGCTGAGGCTGGCCGAACTCGAACGCTTCCAGCAGGTGCTGCTGGATTCGCCGGCCATACTGCGGCCGTTCACGCTGTTGCGCCACGCCGACTGGTCGATCGCCCGGGGCGCGGCGCAGGCGTTCGTGCCGTCGGTGCCCATCGACCCGGCCTCCATCGTCTGGACGCTGATCGGCGTGATCCTGGCCGCGATTGCCTGGGACACGACCAAGATCCCGTTCTGGACGGCCCGAAAAGTGCGCGCCCGGCGCGAAGCCAAAGCCGGAAACGGCGACACGGCTACATTGCAACGATCACCGAAACCCCGGCAAAAGTCAGGCAAACACCGCCGACCCGCCGGAGGCTCATCGGCTCCTTGAGCACCCACCAGGCGAACAGCACGATGAAGGCGGCAGCCGTTTCATTGAGCACCGATGCCACCGACGCCGGCGCCAGCCTGTAGCCGCCAAGCCACAGCAGCATGGAGAGATAACTGGCCAGGACACTGGCAAGCGTGATCGTCGGCCACGGCTGCGGCTGGCGATAGCGCGCCAGCATGGCCGACCAACCGCGCGTGGCGGACACGAACGCGAGCATGGCCAGGGTACCGGCGGCCAGACGCAGTCCGGCGGTGGCAAAGAAGTGGTCACCCTCCAGCACCGGTTTGACCATGACGATGCCGATCGCCATCATCAGCACCGCACCGGCCCCGTAGAAAACGCCGAGGCGCAGCGCGCGCCGGGAGACATCCAGTCGATTGCTGCGCCAGGTCACCAGCAGGATGCCCGCCAGCACCAGGCTGAAGCCGGCCAACTGCCAGCCGCGCAGAAGTTCGCCGAGATACATCGCCGACAGCAGCACCACGAACGGGCTGAAAAGGCTCGCGACAACACCGGTTCGGGCTGCGCCCATCAGGTTGAGCGCGCGCAGATACCAGGTATCGGCGACGGCGATGCCGATGATCCCCGAGGCGCAGACGATCAGCCATTCCCGGACTGAAAACGCCGGTGGCGCATCATTCTCGACCGCCAGAACGGTGATCCCCATCAGCACCACGCCGAGCAGATTCTTGAACAGGTTCAGCTCGAACGCCGGCAGGGTCTCGCCGGAGCGCCGGAAAAGCACGACTGCCAGCGCCCAGACGGCAGCACAGGCAATCGAGAAGAACTCTCCCATTCGTCAGCCGGCGGCTGAATCGCGCGCGCGCAACGCGAACCACCATGGCGCCAGCATCACCAGCGCGATGGCCAGTTTCACACCATAGTCGCCGATTGCCAGGGTCACCCAGGGCATGCCGGTGGCATAGAACGCCAGCGCGAAAAACAGCAGGGTATCCACGGCCGAGCCCACGGCCGACGAAAACAGCGGGGGCTGCCACCAGGCCCGCCGACGCAGCCGGTCGAACACTTTTATATCGAGCATCTGCGAGACCAGAAACGCGGCACCGGAAGCCAGTGCAATCCGCGGTCCGGCCAGGAACGCCGACGCCACCACGGCCAGCGCGAAGCCGAACCAGACGACCTTGCGCGCCGCCGCGGGACCCTTGATCCGATTCGTAAGATCGGTGATGAAATAGCTCACCGGGTAAGTCAGGGCGCCCCAGGTGAGCCAGTTGTTGATCGGGTACTGGACCAGCCAGTTGGCGCTGGCCACGATGATCATCATGGCCAGCACCATGATCAGCGTCAGCCGCATGCCGGAGACTCGGGGTTCATGTCGCTGCCGGTCGCCGAGCGCGTTCCGGGCAGGGGGTGGTTGCCGGCGGCCCGATACGAAAACACCACGGCGCGCTTGCGCCGGCCGGTCAGGTTGCGACCGGCTGCGTGCAGCATGGCGGCATGAAAGAACAGCACGTCCCCCGGCGCCATATCCACTTGCAAAGCGCAGTCGATCCATTCCCGGTTTGCCGAATGGTCGGCGCGGAAGAATCGGTCCGAGTCGAAGGCGTCGGCATCGAACACCGCCCGGTGGGAACCCGGGATCAGGCGCATACCGCCGTTGTCGCGGCTCTCGGAATCGAGCGCGGTCCAGGCGTTGACAAGCTCCGGTCGGTCGAATGACCAATACCGTATGTCCTGGTGCCAGCCGGTGGCGCTGGAATGATCGGGGTGCTTGGTCATGATGCAGTTGTGGTGGGCGCGCACGATCCGGATGTCGTCGCTGCCCAGCAAGGTTCGGGCCCAGCCGGTCAGGTCGCGCGAGCAGGCCCATTCCACGAACGCAGATCCGCGCGCGAGCGCATCCAGCAACCGACGCACCGTGTGCCCCCCGGGCACGTCACGCGCGGCCGGGGCGCCGGGATAGGCGACATCGGCCTCGTATTCCAGCGGCCCGACCGAGGCCGCCAGATCGCGATCCACGGAAGATCGCAGGCGATCGAGCATCCGGGGCGGGCACAGTGCGCGGGCGATCACGAAACCATCGCGCTCGAAATCCGCCTGCCGAACTGCGCTGTCACCGAAGTCGGGTTCCTTCATTGTGCTCCATCGGGGTGCAACGCGGCCGGATCCGGTCAGGGAAGCTCGGAAGAGCCCTCGATGTAAGATCCGGCCAGCGGCGAAAATTGGCCTGTACGGGCGATCAAGAGACACTACACTAAAGCGCATAATTCTAGCACTCGGGCCCTATGTCAATCCCGGTCATCATCGTCGTCGTCGCACTGCTGGTGCTGGTGAGCATGTGGCGGTTCTGGCCCGCTCCGCTGGCGCGTCTGTTTCGCGCGCTGGACCGGCGCGGAGGCGGATTGCACTCCTGTCGCATCCAGGCCGCAGGTGTCGACTGGCACGTGCTTGAAGGTGGCCACGGCGAAACACTGGTGCTGCTGCACGGCTTCAATGCCGACGCCGATCATTTCAACCGCGTTGCGCGCCATCTGACCGGACACTTCCGAATCCTTGCGCCCGACCTGCCCGGCTTCGGCGAATCCGGTGCTTCGTCGGCTATCGACTATCGAATCGAGGCCCAGGCCGAGAACGTGGTCCGCTGGATGGATCGGGTCGGTATCCAGCACTGTTATCTCGGCGGCAGCTCGATGGGGGGCTACATCGCCTGCGCCATCGCCGCGCGCTACCCGGACCGCATCCGCGCACTCTGGCTGCTGGCGCCCGGCGGTGTGGAGAATGTCCCGCTATCACCGCTTTTCGAGGAAATTTCCGAGGAGCGCCACAATCCGCTGGTCATCCGGAATCGCGCGGACTTTCGCCGTCTGATAGATTTCTGTTTCGTCCATCCGCCGTGGATACCCTCACCGCTGGCGCGCTTTCTGGCGGACCGCTCTGCGGCGCGCGCAGTCGAGCACCAGCGCGCGTTCGACGCCATCCGGTTCGACTCGCCGTCTGCCGAAACCCTTGCAACCGACTTGCCGGTGCCGGCGCTGATCGTATGGGGAAGATCGGATCAGGTCCTGAATCCGGCCGGCGCCAACGTGCTGGCTGCGCGCATGTTGAATGCCGAAATCATCATGCTGCCCGACACCGGTCATCTGCCGATGCTGGAAAATCCGCGCACCGTGGCCGAATGCTGGATCAGTTATACCGAACGGCTGGCCCGAGCAAACTCGGACGAATCGACTCGACGGGGCTGACCGCCACCGGCCTCTCGCGATATCCGTCATCGGCCCGAGCCTGCCGGCCAATCGGCCCATTGAAACCCTATCGGCGAATAACCGACCGCATTGCGAATAACCGACCGCATTCGTCAGCTACAATCAACTGTCTGTCACTGCGTTCAGGAATGGAATGGCTTTATCGCGCATCCCGCCCCCGGATCTGCGCTGGCGCGTCGACCCTCGCAGCCTGGTGGAAAATGACGCCTCGCGCAGCGCGCACTCGAGGACACTTGACCAGCTGGCTCGCTCCTTGAGCCAGTCGATGGCCGACAATTCGCCCGCCCGGGGACATGTCTTCGTCCGCGGACATGCGGCCAGCGACCGCAACCTGCTGCTTGAATCGGGCCTTTCACAACTGGATCCACCCCGGCGCGAGCGCTTCGACTTTTGCCTGGTCCACAACTTCGACTATCCCGACCGTCCGCGCCTTCTTCGCTTGCCGGCCGGTAGCGGCAGGAAATTGCGAGCAGGGCTGGGAGAAGTGAGCCGGTTCATTCGCGACCAGCTTGAAACTGCGCTCCAGGCCCGTCCGATCCGCAACCGGCTTCAAGCGCTCAATGATCGCTCCGATGCCGAAATGACCCGGCTCATCCGGCCGCTGGCGAGGAAGCTGAAGCCGCACGGCCTGGTGCTGATGCGGGAAGAAGTCGGGCAACTGGTCCGGCTGACGGTGCACGTTCAGCAAACCGGCCGCGTCATCACCCAGGACGATCTCGCCAACCTGGTGGCCAAGGGCCAGGTCAGCCCGGAGGAGTTCGAACAGATCCGCAGCGTGATCCGCGACTCCCAGCTTGAAATCCGGAAGCTCACCGCGGCCATAAACGAGACCTGGAATCATGCCCGCCAATTGCGCGCCCGGCTATTGAGAGCGGAGGCACGCAGGCTGCTGGCAGATCTGGCACAGCCGGTCCTCAAGCAGTTCGAAGCAACGGGGGTCAAGCAACACATCGAGGCCATCCTCGGCGATGTGATCGAAAAACGCATCGACAAACCCACCGAGCACCTGGCCGATCCGGAAATGCTCTACGGCGTGAATCTCGTCCATTCCGCCAGCGACCAAAAACTTGTAGCGGTGCACGAACAGGTTCCGACGCCACGCAATCTGGGCGGCACCATAGACCCCGCGTGGCTGGAGAATCGACGTTCGGTCGCCTCATACCTCGGTGTGCGCGGCGGCAGCCTGCTGGCGGCCAGTGGCGGTTTTCTCATCATAGATGCCGAAGACCTGCTGAATTACCCGCGCAGCGTCTCTCTGCTCCGAAACGCGCTGGCCAACGGTGCAATCCATGTCGAACCGCCGCAGGAAACCGCCGCATCTCCGGCGATATCCCTGCGTCCTGCCCCATTACCCATAGACGCGCGCCTGATTCTGTGCGGCACGCATGCCCACTGGCGCAGGCTGCAGCAGGAATTCCCGGAGTTCGTCGGACTGTTCGCGGCACCGATAGACATTCCCGATTCGATCGAACGCGACGCCGTCGGCGCCGGCTGGGTCGCTGCACGGCTGCGCGATGCCGCCAGCCGGATGCATTCGGCCCCGATAAGCGAAGAGGCGATCGCAGCACTTGTCGAACAGGCGGCGCGCATGGGCGGACGCAATCGACTTTCCACACGCATGGGCGATCTCATGACGGTTCTGCGCATGGCCGCGGTCATGGCGGGATCCGAAGACGCGAACCACGTCACCGCCGTTCACGTGCATCACGCCATCGATCAGATGCGCCCGCCCCGACCGGTCGCTTCGAACCCTCGCTTCGAGGCCTCGGGCTTCCCCGCCCGGCAGCACCAGTTGGGCCAGGTCCACGTGTGCGGGCTCGAGCCCGACGGCGACCGCAATTACGGGCAGATCGTCAAGATTCAGGTCAGCCTGGCGCACGCGACCGACATGCGCATTGCATTCGAGGGTGCAGCCGACAGTCCCGGTCCGGAATTCAGCATACGGATCGAAAGCGCGCTGGCCCACTCGATGCGAATGGAGAAGTCCATCGGCCTGCATGCCCTGATCAGTTGCGGAAGCACATCCACGGGAACACCCCCGGTTCCCGGCGCCACACTGATTCTGGGTTCGGTGCTGGCCCTCGTCAGCCGGCTTTCCGGCATACCGCTGCGCCAGGACCTGGCGGTCATAGGCGGTCTCGACAGCGACTGCCGCCTTACCCCGGTGGCAGGCATCAATGCCCGGATCGAGGACTGTTTTCAGGTTGCCCATCAAAACGCGGCCAGCGGCGGGACCGGCGTGATCATCCCGAGCATTCAGCGCGACGAACTCATGCTCAGACCCGAACTGGTCCAGGCCGTGCGCAACGATCTTTTCCAGGTCTATGCCGCCGGCAATCTGGGTCAGGTGCTGGAAATGCTGACCGGCAGCAGTCCGGGCAGCTGGCGCGACGGAAGCTTCGCCACCGACAGCATGTTCGATCGCGCACGCAAACGCCTGGCCGGCAGTTGATTCGCCCCGGCCGCGCGAAAATTCGACGACCGGCAGGGCCGACGACGACAACAGCGCACCCACTTGTTGCGCAGGCAAGAAACAGGGTATAATTTCGCGCTTGATTAGCGGTGATCGGGGCTTTTGCACAAAGCCCGCCTTCGGCAATCCCCGGGCTGTCTCGAGGATTGTTTCGAGGGGGTTTTCTGGAAAAGCCCGGTCGCCAGACTTAACGCAACCTCAGTTTGCCATCAATAGTTTGGAGTTGAGACAACATGTCTTTGAGCGCAGAACAGAAACAGCAGATTGTTTCGGAATACCAGCTCTCGAGCAGCGACACCG
>CAYYZR010000093.1:0-9426 GCA_964476005.1 uncultured Halomonas sp. | reverse complement strand
GGTGATCCAGCGCCTGGTTGCCGCGCTGCCTGAGCGTGTCGAAAAACAGCACCGAACGCTGGGCGGAATCGATGAAGTACTGAGCGGCTTCGAGCGGGTTGGGAAGCATGGCGAAAAATTCCGGTAAAAGAGTTTCCGTCGCAGGGGGCGGCGGCTCGGTGGATCTTAAGCATACGCCTTGTTTGTGCAACGCACAATGGCGCGCCGGCCCTGCCGGTCGAACGATTTCTTCCGAATAATACGTCCGACGGCGCACCAGGTGGTCGTGTTAGGTTGGAGCTACTGTCAAATCCAATCCGGAGGAACACAGAGATGAAACGCAATGCACGTGCACACTGGGAAGGCGACCTCAAGAACGGCAACGGAACGCTGTTCACCGACAGCGGCGTCCTCGAGGGTCAGCAATATTCTTTCAAGACCCGTTTCGAAAGCGGCAAGGGCACCAATCCCGAGGAACTGATCGGCGCCGCGCACGCGGGCTGCTATGCGATGGCGCTCTCGATGATCCTGGGCGACGAAGGCTACAAGGCCAATCATATCGACGCCGAGGCCGCCGTCGAGTTGAAGGAGGTCGACGGCGCGCCGACGATCACCGCGGTGGCGCTGACGGTGGTGGCCAGCATTCCCGATATCGACGAGGATGCCTTCCTGAAGGCGGCGGAAGCTGCAAAGAAGGATTGTCCGGTTTCACGACTGCTCGATGCCGAGATCACGCTCGACGCCCGGCTGGTCGACTGATCGGCACCAAGCTCGAAGACTCGGGCGGGGGCGTTCGACCGACGATCGGCGGCAGGCTGAGCGAACGGCTCAGTCAGCTCTGTCCTCGTCGCCATCCGATTCGTCACCGTCATCGATCTCTTCCTCCAGGGCGCCGCCACGGTAGCTCGACCCCTGTCCGGTGTTCTCGAAGGCGGTGAAGCCGTGGGCCTCGGCCGCGAAATCGGCATCGGCGACGTCGCGCGACGGCCGCTTGCGCTGGTCGCCGATTTTCGAATCCAGGTTGTGGCACGCGTTGTCGGCGTTGACGCCTTTTTCGTCGTCTTTGTTCATGACTGAACCCTGGCGATAAAGATCCTACCCTGAGCAATGCTCGTGAATTCCGGGTAAATGCCCTGCAGCGGACCATTAAGGAACCTCTGAACAAGTCTGCACGGGCGCGACGAAGTCTTTTGCGGGAGGCTCCGGCTTGGCTTGGACGCGCGTGGTTTGGTTATTCCAAATAAGCGAGTCCAAACAAGCTGGAGGCCCCGCAAAGGCCCGTCCCGTATGGGTTTCGCCGGAGAAGCCGCATCTCGCGCGTTGCGCCGCTCGGACGTAGCGACGGCTACTGTCACTCGCGTCGCACCACACGGTCTGCGGCTTCTCCGACTGAAACGCGCTCCGCGCAGACTTGTTCAGAGGTTCCTTAACAGGTTCGCTATCGGTAGGCCGCAGCCTGCAGCTCGAACAGCGTGGCGTACTGCCCGTCAAGCGCCATCAATTGCTCGTGCGTGCCCATTTCGATGATGCGGCCCTGGTCCATCACCGCGATCAGGTCGGCCTGGCGCACGGTCGAGAAGCGGTGCGAGATCAGGATCAGGATCCGATCCCCGGCCATCGCCTGGAAGTGCTGGAATACCTCGGCTTCGGCCTTGGCGTCCATTGCCGCGGTGGGCTCGTCCAGGATCAGAATGTCGGCGTTTTCGCGCATGAATGCCCGCGCCAGCGCGATTTTCTGCCATTGCCCGCCGGAAAGCTCGCGCCCGTCCTTGAACCAGCGGCCGAGCTGGGTCTCGTAGCCTTTCGGCAGTTCCTGTATGAAGTCGTCGGCCAGACCCTTGACCGCGGCTGCGCGCCATTTCGACTGGGTCTCGAACTCCTCGACGTCGCCGGCCCCGATATTGTGGCCGACCAGCCACTGGTAGCGCGCGAAGTCCTGGAATATCACGCCGATGCGGTCCTGCAACGCGCGCGAGTCCCAGTCGCGCAATGAAGTCCCGTCAAGCCGGATATCGCCGTGCTCGAGCTCGTACAGCCCTGCGATCAGCTTGGTCAGCGTGGTCTTGCCGGAACCATTTTCGCCGACCAGCGCCAGGCTGGTGCCGGGCCTGAGTTCCAGATCGATCCCGTCCAGCGCCGGCGCGTCGCTGCCGGGATAGCGAAACGAAAGATCGACGATCTCCAGTCCGCGCCCGGGTTCGGCGCCTTCGCTGACCTTGCCCTCGCGGGGGCGCACCGGCTGCTCGAGGAATTCGTACAGGCTCGTCAGGTACAGGTGATCCTCGTACATGCCATTGATCGCGGTCAGGCTGGCGCTGACCGCCGACTGGCCTTGCCGGAACACCATCATGTACATGGTCATCTGGCCCAGCGTCAGGCGGCCAGCCACGGTAGCCAGCACCACCCAGGCGAACGCGCCGTAGAGGGCCAGCGTGCCGACCAGTCCGAGGACAAACGCCCACCAGCCGCGTCGAATCGTGAGCTTGCGGTCCTCGCTGAAGATCCGGCCGAAGATGTCGCGGTAGCGCTGCAGCAGGGTCGGCGCCAGGTCGAACAGCTTGACCTCCTTGGTGTAGTCCTCGCGTGCCAGCACCGATTCCAGGTAAATCATCTCGCGCGTTTCCGGCGAACGCCACTGGAACAGGCGGAACGCCTGACCGGCGAATTTCGCCTCGACCAGGAAGGCGGGAAGACCGCCGAGAATCAGCACCAGCACCGCCCACGGCGAGAACGCGAACAGCAGACCGCTGAAGCTGATGATGGCGATTCCGTTCTGGATCACGCCGAAGGTCTTCTGCACCAGTGAAAGCGGTCGGGTCGAGGCTTCGCGGCGCGCCCGGGTGAGCCGGTCGTAGAACTCGGCGTCCTCGAGCTGCGCCAGTTCCAACTGCTGGGTCTTTTCCAGGATCATCACGTTGACGCGGTGCCCCAGGCGCGCGCGCAGCAGGTTGTTGCAGATGTTCAGCGCCGTCTGGGAAGCGGCCATGGCAGCCACCAGCAGCGCCTCCAGCGACAGCCAGAACCAGACCGCATCGGCAAGTGAATTGTCCTCGATGGCCGCGACCACGCTGTCGACCAGGAATTTGCCGACGTAGGCGATCGAGGCGGGCAAGAGCCCGGCGGCAAGCGTCAGAAAAGCCAGCGCGACGGTGAGCCAGGGACTTGTCGCCCAGACCAGCGAAAGCGCCCGTCGGCCGTAGGTGGCCAGCGGCCGGATCTGGGTGAATATGCCTGGCGGCGTGTCGTATTGCTCGGTCATGGACTGGAAAAGTGGGAAGTCGTATGAAATTGCGTTATGTTGCCGAGTGTACGGGCCCGGCGGGCCGATACGTGAGGGAGAAGACATGAACACCGGCACGAACCGGGAAAACGACGATACCCGACCATTCGCGGCGCCGTGTCGTCAGCTGGCTGCCGGCGCGCCGTTGCGATGGATGGCAGCCGGCTGGCGAGACTACAAAGCCAGCCCGGGGGTCAGCCTTGGCTACGGAGTGATCGTGTTTGCGGTGAGCCTCGGCGTCTCGCTGCTGGCATGGAAGCTCGGCAGCTACGTGCTGGTCATCTCGATGCTGTCGGGATTCATCTTCGTCGCACCGCTGCTGGCCACCGGCCTGTATTCGGTCAGCCGGCAGATCGGGCGGGGCAGGACGGTATCTTTTGCACGTTCGGTCAGGCGCATGCGGTTCGCGCTGCGCGACGCGCTGGTGTTCGCGCTGGTGTTGCTGGTGATCTTCCTGGTCTGGGTGCGCGCCGGCGTGATGGTGCACGTGTTCTTTCCGGCCGGCGAGAGCCACGATCCATTGCTGTTATTGCGCTTCCTGGCTATCGGATCGGCGGTGGGCTCGATCTTCGCGCTGGTTACGTTCTCGGCCGCGGCGTTTTCTCTTCCGATGATCGTCGACCGCGACGTCGACATGGTCACCGCCTGCATTACCAGCGTCAATGCGGTGTTGCGCAACAAGCCGGCCATGGCGGTCTGGATCGCGCTTATCGTGTTGCTGACCGGCCTGGGCTTTGCCACCGCCGGTCTCGGACTGGTCGTGGTCATCCCGCTGCTCGGCTACGCGACCTGGCACGGTTATGTCGAAACCATAGACGCCTCGGCCTGGCCCGATTCGGCGTCGTGATGGACGCGCCTGCCGCGGTCACGAAAAATCGAAATGATCAAACCAGTCCTCGCTCGGCCAGCGACACCACCTCCCCGTCGCCGACAATGAAATGATCGAGCAGTCGGATGTCGACCAGCCCCAATGCGTCGCGCAAGCGTCTGGTGATGGCAAGATCGGCCTGGCTGGGTTCGGCGACGCCGGACGGATGGTTGTGAGCGATGATGATCGCCGCGGCCTTGCGTGCCAGTGCCTTTTCCACGACGACCCGGGGATGGACGTGGGCTGCGTCGATAGTGCCGGCGAACAACTCCTCGAACGCGATTACCCTGTGGCGCGTGTCAAGCAGTAGGGCGCAGAAGACTTCGTGCGGACGATGGCGCAGCTCGGCCGAAAGAAATCGGCGTGTCGCATCCGGACTGGTCAGCGCCTCCCCGCGGCTGAGCCGGGCCTTGAGCTGGCGTCGGGCCAGTTCAAGTGCAGCGTGAATCTGCGCATATTTCGCAGGGCCCAGACCAGGCTGGGTACACAGCGTATCGCAGTCGGCTTCCAGCAAACTCCTGAGACCGCCGAATTCGGAAATGAGATGGCGCGCCAGGTCCAGCGCGGAACGTCCGCGGGCGCCGATCCGCAGCAGAATCGCCAGCAATTCAGCATCGCTGAGCGCGCCGGGGCCGTGTTCAAGCAATCTCTCTCTCGGGCGCTCGGCTAGTGGCCAGTCATTGATTCGCATACAATTCTTCCCTTGACTTAGATGACAGGCTGCAAAGCATGGCCTCAAGCGCCCCACGGCACCATCGGCAAATTTCCCGGATACGGGTAGGAAAATGAGCCCTTCTTCCCCGGAAAACGCTGACACGTTGCGTCGCGTGCTGGTCGGCGTGTCGGCCGGCATCGCTGCATACAAGACGCCCGAACTGGTGCGCCGCCTGCGCGAGCGCGGCTGTGAGGTGCGCGTGGTGATGACCCGCGGCGGGAAGGAATTCATCACACCGTTGACGCTTCAGGCGGTCAGCGGTCACCGCGTGCATGAAACACTGCTGGATGCCGAGGCCGAAGCCGGCATGGGGCACATCGAGCTGGCTCGTTGGGCCGAAGACATCGTTATCGCGCCGGCGACTGCCGACCTGCTGGCCCGACTCTCGGCCGGCATGGCCGACGACCTGCTGACCACCCTCGTGCTGGCAAGCCGCGCTCGGTTGTGGCTGGCGCCCGCCATGAATCACGTGATGTGGGATCACCCGGCGGTGCGCCGAAACGTCGAAACGCTGAAGCAGCGCGGCGCCACGCTGCTCGGCCCCGATTCCGGCAGCCAGGCCTGCGGCGAAGAAGGCTACGGCCGAATGCTGGCGCCGGACGAAATTGCCTCGGCGGTTGTCATGGCGAGCGTGGCCGGGTCGGATCGCCTGAAGGGCAAGCGTTTCGTCGTCACCGCCGGACCGACCCACGAGGCGCTGGACCCGGTGCGTTTCATCGGCAATCGATCTTCCGGCAAGATGGGATTTGCGGTGGCCGAAGCCCTCGTCGACGCCGGCGCCGAGGTGACGCTGATCGCCGGCCCGGTTCACCTGTCTGCGCGCGGCGACATTCAGCGCATCGACGTCAAGACCGCCGCGCAGATGCGCGATGCGGTTATGGATCAGATGCCGGCTGACGGTTTCGTTTCGGTGGCCGCCGTGGCAGACTACCGGCCGGCATCGCGCAGCGCGCAGAAGATCAAGCGCAGCGGCGACAGAATGGCGCTGGAACTGGTCCCGAATCCGGATATAGTCAGGGAGGTGGCGGGACTTGACGTGCGACCATTCGTCGTCGGGTTCGCCGCAGAGACCGGCAACGTGGGCGAAAACGCGCGTGGCAAACTGGCGGCAAAGAATCTCGATCTGATCGCCGCCAACAGGGTCGGCGACGACTGCGGTTTCGATGCCTGCGAGAACTCGTTGGTGGTGTATTCGAGCGATCAAGAGTGGGATCTTGGTTCGGCGTCCAAGCGCGAACTGGGGCAAAAACTGGTCGATGTGATTGTCGAGCAAATGCAATCCAGGCAACGCAGGTAATGCAACGGAGTCAGGCTGAATGAGGGAGCTCGAAGTCCGGATCCTCGATCCGCGAATTGGTACGGAATGGCCGTTACCGGCTTACGCCACTGAAGGTTCGGCGGGCATGGATCTGCGCGCGATGATCGATGCGCCCATCACGCTTGCTCCGGGGGAAACGGCGCTGATACCGTCGGGCCTGGCGATTCACCTGGAAGACCCGTCGCTGGCCGCGGTGTTGCTTCCGCGCTCGGGGCTGGGCTATAAACAAGGTCTGGTGCTGGGCAACCTGGTCGGTTTGATCGACAGTGATTACCAGGGCCCGGTGAAGATGCCCTGCTGGAACCGGGGGCAGGAGACCATCCACATAGAACCCGGCCAGCGAATCGCGCAACTCGTATTGTTGCCCGTGGTGCAGGTCAAGCTCAAGCCGGTCGAGGCTTTTCGCGACTCAAGGCGTGCGACCGGCGGTTTCGGCCACACTGGCACGCACTGAAAACAGAACAACCAAGGAAGCGTGAACAGCATGCTGCATGTCGCGATTGAAAAGCAAGCGGGTCGAACATTGCCGAGGCTGCTGGGTCTGGTGCTTATCGGGTTCGGCCTGGCGATTCTTTTGCTGGGCGCTTACCTGGTCTGGAACAGTCTCCAGGCACGCCTGGCGCTGGATGCTGCAGCCGACGACGTGCGTCAGCAGGTCGCGCAGATCGAGCGCCGGATCGCCTCGCTGCAGGCGGCGATTTCCAGCCAGGAAGTCGTTGATATCGTGATTGACGAAAACCAACAGACCGACCGCGACGCGCTCGTGGCAGCGCTTCGAGACCAGGGCGTCGGCAATGTGTTGAATATCGTGGTTGCCCATCAGGCCGTTGAAGAGGTCGATCTTTCGGCATTTCCGGGCAGCGGTTTCGCAGCGCTGGAGATGATGCTCAAGGCGCGCACCGAAGGCTCGGCGCCGGCTCAGGTGCATTTCGCCGGCACGCCGGACGAATACCTGGCGGTCGCCAGACGTCTTGACAAACAGGAGGCGCGCAGCCCGGTTGTTCTGGTGACCTTCCCGGTCAGCGTGCTGGCCAACCGGATCGAGATGCCGCCAACGGTGCAGGCCATGCGGCTGGTTCAGATCGTTGCCGGCGAAACGACGACGCTGGAGGATTTCGGTGGCCAATTCGGACAGGTCAACGAAATGATCCCTGTAGACGGATCATTGTTGCAACTGGGCTGGTACCGGTCGACCGTCATAGGGCCGATGTCGACCGGACAACTCGCCGGTGTGACCGGCATCGGGATTCTGCTGGCCATCCTCGGAATGCTGATTGCACGCCGCGCTGGCGCCGGCGCGATTTTGGCACCGTCGAACAAGGCGTCGGCCATCGAGCACGAGGAGCAGCGGCCAACGGGCGAGACCGAAACACAAGCGGACGTGGAGCATGGCGCCGACGAGCAGCCTCAATCCGACGAGCGTATCCGAAGGACGGAGATTCTGGAACCGGGAAGTTTCGAGCCGGCTTATGCAACCGTGCCGCATGGCAACGGTGAAAATGGAAATGAAGATGAAGGATTCGACGATGCGCCGATCCTTGGCGACAAGCCGGTGAACGCCGACGACGAGCCGCGTCGCGAAAGATCGGAGCAGCGCAGTCTGGAAGCCCCCGAGCTCGGCCAGAACGCCCGATCTCCGGCCCGCGAAGGCATCGAAAGTCCGGACCATCCCGGTACCGGCGAGGACGATGATTACATGTTCGACCCGGATGCCCCGGCTGACGACCATTCCGAGATCAGCCAGATGCTGCGGTCGCTGGTCGAGGACGATGAACGCGAGACCGGCGCGCCCGTCAACCCGAAGACGACCGACACGCGTGAACCGGAAACTGCCGAAGACCAGCTACCGGCAGCACCTGTGGTGCCGCCTGCCTCGATATTCCGCGCTTACGATATTCGGGGTGTGGTGGGCGATACGCTAAGCCCCGAAATCGCCGAGGCCATCGGTCGGTCGATTGGTTCCGAGGCCCGCAGCAGGAGTTTGAACCGCGTGGCCGTGGCGCGCGACGGGCGCCTTTCGGGTGCCGAGATGCTCACCGCGCTGAGCCGTGGCCTGATCGCGGCTGGCGTGGACGTCATCGATGTCGGCGCAGTACCGACGCCGGTGCTCTACTACGCGGCCCAGGAACTGGGTGGCGGCTCCGGCGTCATGGTGACCGGCAGCCACAATCCGCCGGACTACAATGGCTTCAAGATCGTGCTGGGCGGCGAGACGCTTTCCGGCGAGAGCATCACGGCGCTGCATACTCGGCTGGCCGAGGACGACCTGGAATCCGGCAAAGGCCAGGTCAGCCAGCAGCGCATCACCGTGCAGTACATCGAACGCATCGGCACCGACATTCAGCTCGAGAAGCCGCTGAAGGTGGTCGCCGACTGCGGTAACGGCATCGCCGGCGCAATCGCCCCGCGTCTGCTGGAAGCCATCGGCGCCGAAGTGATTCCGCTTTACGCCGAGGTCGACGGCACCTTTCCGAACCACCATCCGGATCCGGGCGATCCCAAGACGCTGGAAGACCTGCGCCTTTGCGTGCGCAATTTCAACGCCGACGTCGGCGTGGCATTCGACGGCGACGGCGATCGGCTCGGCGTGGTGTCGCCGGACGGCGAGATCATCTACCCCGATCGTCTGATGATGCTGTTCGCCCGCGATGTGCTGTCGCGCAACCCGGGCCAGCCGATCATCTTCGACGTCAAGTGCTCCAGCCTGCTGGCGGGCGAAATCGAGGATGCCGGCGGCAAGCCCATCATGGCGCGCACCGGGCACTCGTTCATCAAGGAACAGCTCAAGCGCGACCGCGCGCCTCTGGCCGGCGAGATGAGCGGACACTTCTTCTTCGCCGAGCGCTGGTTCGGATTCGACGACGGCATGTACGCCGCCTGCCGACTGCTCGAGATTCTGGCGGCTGATACACGCGCGCCGGGCCAGATCCTTGCCTCGCTACCCAAGGCCGAGAGCACGCCGGAACTCAAGGTTGAGATGAAGGAGGGCGAACCGCATCCGTTCGTCGAAGAGTTTGCCAGCTCAATAGACTTCGAGGGCGCCGAGATCAACGATATCGATGGCGTGCGCGCCGATTTCAAGGACGGCTTCGGCCTGGTCCGCGCCTCCAACACCACGCCGGTGCTGGTGGTGCGCTTTGAAGGCAAGGACAAGAAAGCCCTGGCGCGCATCCAGCAGATGTTCCGCGAAGCCATGCTCAAGGTCAACCCGGCGCTGAAGCTGCCCTTCTAGCGGCGCCGCCAATGGCGATCAACGACTGC
This sequence comes from uncultured Halomonas sp., assembly GCA_964476005.1. Classification (GTDB taxonomy): domain Bacteria; phylum Pseudomonadota; class Gammaproteobacteria; order Xanthomonadales; family Wenzhouxiangellaceae. The sequence continues at coordinate 5 of CAYYZR010000093.1, read as the reverse complement.
CGAAG
>CAYYZR010000092.1:0-9452 GCA_964476005.1 uncultured Halomonas sp. | reverse complement strand
GGCTGACCTGGCGCACGTTGCGCGCCACTTCGGTCATGCCTTTCTTGGCCGCGTCAAGCTCTTCCAGCACCACCATGGGCAGAAAGATGTCGTGTTCCTCGAAGCGGAACAGCGATGTCGGGTCGTGCATCAGCACGTTGGTATCGAGCAGGTAAAGGCGAGTGCCTTCGCTCATGGCACGCTCCGTTGTGGCGGGGTGGTCGTGGATTGGATCAGCTCGGATCAGCGCAGCTCGCGAACGGCTTCGAGCACGTCCTCGGCGTGCCCGGGCACTTTCACCTTGCGCCACTCGCGAGCGATCGTGCCCTCGGCATCGATCAGGAACGTGCTGCGCTCGATGCCCATCACTTTCTTGCCGTACATGTTCTTTTCCTTGATCACGTCGAACTGGCGGCAGAGCGACTCGTCGGCGTCGGAAATCAGCTCGAACGGGAACGCCTGTTTGGCCTTGAAGTTCTCGTGAGTCTTGAGGCTGTCGCGCGAGACACCGGCGATGGTGCATCCGAGCGCCTTGAATTGGTCATGCAGGTCGCGAAAATCCTGGCCTTCGCGCGTGCACCCGGGTGTGTTGTCGCGAGGATAGAAATAAAGCACCAGGGGTGCACCGCGAAAGGACTGGATGGAGAGTTCCTCGCCGCCGGTTGCCGGGAGGGAAGGGGATTCGACAGGAGAATTGGCTTGAGTCATGAATTCCAGTAAAAATTTTGTTAAATCAGAAACTTGCTATACTCGCCGCGCAAGCCTGACTGCGCTTTTTTCGCAATCGAGAATACTTGTCAGCGAGTGGCTGCGCAAGTAGTATGCCGTGCCGATGAAAAAAATGAATGACAAAATTGCTTCAGTCTCGATCAAGGTCCCGGGCGCAATCCAGGCTTGCCGATGAAGAATAGCCTTGCTGGATCCATCGTGGCCATGGTCACGCCGTTTGAATCCGGCGCCGAAGACATCGACCGCGTCGCCTGGCAAAAGCTTGTGGCGTGGCACGTCGCAGCCGGCACAAATGGCGTTGTCGTTGCCGGGACTACCGGCGAGTCGGCCACGCTGGATGCCGGAGAGCGTGACTGGTTGCTCGAATCCGCGCTCGAAACGGCCGCCGGCCGTTGCATGGTGATTGCCGGCACGGGGGCGGCCTCGACTGCCGTGGCTGTGGCGCAGAGTCGCCGTGCCGCCGCGCTGGGCGCCGATGCAGTGCTGGTTGTCGCGCCGTACTATAATCGACCGCCGCAACGCGGCCTGATCGCGCATTTCAGTGCGATTGCCGACGCGATCGATGTCCCGGTGGTGCTGTACAACGTTCCAGCGCGGACCGCGAGGGACATCGACCCGGAAACGGCACTGAGGCTGGCCGCGCACGATAATATCGTTGCGATCAAGGAAGCGGTCGCCGACATGGAGCGCGTCCAGCGTTACGCAGGCTCGGGGCTGGACGTCCTCAGCGGGGACGACCCCACTGCACTCGACGCCATGCGTCATGGCGCCAAGGGCGTGATTTCGGTCGCCGCCAACATCGCTCCGGCCGCAATGTCGCGGATGTGCAGACTGGCAGCCGAGGGCGCTTTCGACGCAGCCAGTGCAATCAATGCGCAATTGAAGCCGCTTTACGGGTTTCTCGGCGCCGAATCCAATCCGATTCCTGCCAAATGGCTGCTGTCGGCCAGCGGGCACATCGGTCCCGATCTGCGCTTGCCGCTGGTCGAACTGGATGAATCGCACCACGCGGGCGGTCGCCGCCTGCTAGAGTCGCTCGAAGTCGAGTGAGCACCTCACACGAAAAAGGGTTTGGACCAGCTTTGATCAAGATTCGACTGCACCACCTGAAGATCGTCCCGACGCTGCTGCTGGCCGGAATTGCCGCCGGCTGCAGTTTCAACGGGAACAGGGAACCGATTTACGCGGCCAGCGAGGAAATTCCGCCGATTCGCGTACCCGAAGGGCTCAGCACCCCGGAAACTCGGGCTACATTCGAAATCCCCGGCTATTCGTTGCCGGAACTGGCGGCCCGGGGCGACGAGACGCGACCGCCGAGGGTGCTGACTTCGGCCGAAGCCGAACAGGCCCGGTCCAGAATCCGGTTCGGCCCGACGGGGCTCTATCTCGAAGTGGATGACGAGGCCGCAAGCGTCTGGCGCCGGTTGGGCTTCGCCCTCAACCGCGGCGATATGGAAGTCGACCGTGTGCTCGACGACCAGCGGCGCTACCGGGTGCAGTTCGATCACGACCCGATCCTGGTCTCGGAGCCGGGTTGGTTCACGAAAGTCTTTCTTTTCTGGAAATCCCCGGAATACATGAATTACAGCGGGACTTACCTTTTCGAAGTCCAGCGCGAAACCAGTGATACCACCCGAGTGGCCATTCTGGATGAAAACGGCAACGTGCTGGCAATGGAGCGGGCGGAGTTTGTGTTGGCGCGTCTGCAGGAACGCCTGGGCTGATACGCCTTCGCAGAGCTACTGCGCGTGCGCCTGACGGCGTCCGGCGGTGCTCGCATTCCTCATGTACCGATATGTACATTGCGGATGCTGCGCTCCGGCGGCCACCGTCAGCCACCCGCTCGCTACGCTCTGCGAAGGCGTATCCCGGGTTGGGATGGGAAAATTTAGCGCCCGGCGGTGCTCGGATTCCTTTTGGACCTGATGTCCATTGCGGTTCCTGCGCGCCGGCGGCCAGCTTCGGCGGCCCGCTCGCTACGCTTTGCGCGGATTTTTCCCGAATCGAAGGAGTGGTGGTTGAACGCAACGACTGACCGCGCCCGACGGTGCTCAGCGCTCCAGCAGCTTGAGCTTGTCGGGCTTGTCTTCCCATTCCTCGGCGTCGGGGGGCGGGTCCTTGCGCTCGGTGATGACCGGCCATTCGAGAGACAGTTCGGCGTTGAGTTCGAGGAACTTCTGCTGGTCGCCCGGGAGGTCGTCCTCCGGGTAGATGGCCTGGACCGGACATTCCGGCTCGCATAGCGTGCAGTCGATGCATTCTTCGGGATCGATGACCAGGAAATTCGGCCCCTCATGGAAGCAGTCGACGGGACAGACCTCCACACAGTCGGTGTATTTGCACTTGATGCAGTTTTCGACAACAACGAACGTCATATCTGTAGATCCTGGTTGATTTTCAGACCGCTTGGCGGGTAGCCACGTGCGCGCTGACGGGCGCAGGGCTGGTGGTAGACTATTGTCCTTTCGGCTCGGGCCTGTTCCGCGCCTGCCATGGTAGCCGACGTGTTGGCACCCGAAACCTCAATTATATAAGAACCGCTTGAACAACTCATTCCGCGAAATTCCGCTCAGCGAGCACAAGGTCGCGCGTGACTGTATCAGCCGCAATGCGCTGAAAGTCACCGACCGGCTCCAGAGCGCCGGCTTCAAGGCCTACGTGGTCGGCGGTGCGCCGCGCGATCTGCTGCTCGGGTTCACGCCGAAGGATTTCGACATCGGCACCGACGCCACGCCCGAACAGGTGCGTGAACTGTTCCGAAATGCCCGGTTGATCGGACGCCGTTTTCGCCTGGCGCACGTGCGGTTCGGACGTGAAATCATTGAGGTTGCCACCTTCAGGGGGACCGGCGATGTTGGCGAGCGCAGTGTCGAAGACGGCGGGCGCGTCTTGCGCGACAACGTGTTCGGCAGTGAGGCCGAGGACGCGATTAGGCGCGATTTCACGATCAACGCCCTGATGTATGACCCCAGTAACCAGACCATCCGCGACTACACCGACGGATATGCCGACGTCGCGCGGCGCACGCTCAGGCTGATTGGCGATCCCGAACTGCGCTACCGCGAGGATCCGGTCCGAATGATGCGCGCGATTCGTTTCAAGTCCAAGCTCGGCCTCGAAATCGACGGCCCGAGCGAGACGCCGATTGCCGAAATGGCGCCATTGCTGGCCGATATTCCGCCGGCGCGCCTGCTTGACGAATTGCTCAAGATGCTTCTTGGCGGCGGGGCCTGGGACGGCTTCCGGACCCTGGTTGAATATCATCTCTGGCACGAGCTGTTCCCCGGACTGCTTGAAGTACCCGAGAATCCACCGCCGCTGATCGAGCAAGCGTTCAGGAACACCGACCAGCGCGTCGCCGAAGACAAGCCGGTTACGCCGGGGTTTCTGTTTGCGGCCCTGTTCTGGCCCAGGGCGCGCGACGATGCTCGTCGGCGCGAGGAAAACGGTCAGCCGCCTGTGGAAGCGCTGGCCGCGGCCGGAGAAAAGGTGTTCTCGAAATACACCAGCCGGGTGTCCATCCACCGACGTTTTTCGACCATGGCGAAGGAAATCTGGATGTTCCAGCCACGCTTCGAAAAGCGCCGCGGCAAGCGCGCAATGCGCCTGCTCCAGGAACGTCGATTCCGCGCTGCGTACGATTTCCTGTTGCTGCGTGCCGACGAAGACCCGACGGCCGCCGAACTCGCGAAATGGTGGACCGAGGTGCAGGAGACGGATGCCGAGACCCGCAACGAAATGATCTTCGGCCGCAAGCAGAAGCCTCAGGCGAAGACGCGTCCAGGCCCATGACCCGCGTTTTCATCGGCCTGGGCAGCAACCAGGGCGATTCTCCCGCACGACTGGATCAGGCGCTGCAGGCACTCTCCCAGCTCCCCAGGAGCGCACTGGTTCGCTGTTCGCCGCGGTATTGGACGGCACCGGTTGGCGATACCGCCCAGCCGGACTTTCTTAACGCGGTGGCTGAACTGGACACCGCGCTCGAGCCGATGGATCTGCTGCGTCGACTGCAGCAGATCGAGGACGACCTCGGGCGCGTGCGCGATCCCGACCGGCGATGGGGGCCCAGAACAATCGATCTCGATCTGCTATTGTTCGGGCAATCCATAATTCGGCACCCTGATCTGGTCGTGCCGCATCCGCGAATTGCCAGCCGGGCTTTCGTGCTCAAGCCGCTGGCCGATATTGCGCCGAGACTGCAGATTCCGGGCCTGGCGCGGGTCGCCGACCTGCTGGCCGAACTGGATGCGCAAGGCGTTCGTCGCGCACCAGACGATATCTCGAAAAAGGAAGCCTGAGAATGGTGGAGCAAACCAGGGTCACGCTTGCACGGCTGGCCGAAATGAAGCAAGCGCAAACGCCGATCACGATGCTGACCGCCTATGACGCCAGCATGGCCGGCGTTTTCGATCGTGCCGGCATCGATTGCATCCTGGTCGGCGATTCGCTGGGTAACGTGATTCAGGGACGCGATTCCACGGTTTCGGTCACTGTCGAGCACATGGTCTACCACGTCCAATGCGTGCGTCGCGGCACTCGACGCGCCATGCTGATCGGCGATATGCCGTTCCTGAGCTACTCCAGCGAGTCCGTGGCGATCGCAACGGCGAGGGCGCTGATGCAGGCCGGTGCCGAGATGGTCAAGCTCGAGGGTGGGGCGTCGGTCCTCGGCATCGTCAGCAGACTTTCCGGGCTCGGCGTGCCGGTGTGCGGGCATCTTGGGCTGATGCCGCAATCAGTGCATCAACTGTCGGGCTACCGGGTTCAGGCCAGGTCGCCGGAGGCCCGTGCGCGCCTGCTCGAGGAGGCGGGCGCGCTGGAGCAGGCCGGCTGCGCCATGCTGGTGCTGGAATGCATTCCGCGCCGTTTGGCGGCCGAAGTGGCGGCAAATCTCACCATTCCAGTCATCGGCATCGGCGCCGGGGGCCGCGTCGACGGGCAGGTGCTGGTGTCTTACGATGCGCTGGGTATCGGCGCCGGGCGCAGGCCGCGCTTCGTGCGTGATTTCATGGCCGGTGCCGGTTCGGTCGAAGCCGCCGTCGTGGCGTTCATCGACGCAGTGCGCGAAAGGCGTTTCCCGTCGGATGAAGAGTCTTATGCCGATCCCGCCTGAGTCTCCGGTGCTGCTCGAGAGTCGCGAGGCGCTGACGACGTGGCGCAACAGTCAGCGTCTCCCGGTGCATCTGGTGCCGACCATGGGCAATCTCCACGCGGGCCATCTGGCGCTGATTGAGCACGCCGCGCGCGACGGTGCGGTGATCGCCAGCATTTTCGTAAATCCAACCCAGTTCGGGCCTGGCGAAGATTTCGAGCGGTATCCGCGCACGCTCGCCGAGGATCTCGATGCGCTGGCCGCGTCCGGTTGCGACGCGGTCTGGGCGCCCGCGGTCGAAACCATGTATCCCCTGGCGGACGCGTATCGGTTCGAAGTCCGACCGCCGGCGGCACTGGCCGACTGTCTTTGCGGCGCCCATCGGCCAGGCCATTTCGACGGCGTCTGCAATGTCGTCATGCGGCTTTTTGCCCAGATTCGCCCCCAGCGCGCTGTATTCGGCGAAAAGGATTACCAGCAGTTGACGATTCTTCGGAAAATGGCCGAGGATTTCTCGATTCCGTTGATTATCGACGCGGTGCCCACCGTGCGCGAGTCAGACGGGTTGGCAATGAGTTCCCGCAACCGTTATCTGAGCGTCTCCGAGCGGGCGAAGGCTGCCGGCCTCTACAAGGTTCTGAATGCGCTGGCCGACGCCGCAAAAAATGAGGGTCCGGGAACTTTTGGCGAACTTCGGCTGTCTGCAATTGAGCGTCTTGAAGAACTCGGATTTCGACCGGAATATGTTGAATTTCGGGATGCCGAAACGCTGGGCCCAGCCGAGGGTCTGAATGACCGCATATTTGCGGCCGCGTACCTCGGGCAGGCCAGATTGATCGACAATGTTGCGGTAACGAGACAAAGTTGTCTCTGATTTGCAAATCAGGCTTGGAAAACGCCAAATGTTGTGGTACAGTTACCACGAACCTTGGTACTCCAGCAACGGCAATCAAGGTGTCAGGGCGCGATTTGAGGTACATCACTCCGACACGCTGCCTCTCCCCGTCACCGGGGAGAGGCTTTTTTTTGGGCGGAGTACCATTTGCGAACTGAACGGATTATTTCGATGAAACTGAACATGCTCAAAGCCAAGATCCACCGCGCCACCGTGACCCAAGCGGAGCTCGACTATGAAGGATCCTGCGCCATCGACGAAAACTTGCTCGAGGCTTCCGGAATTCTCGAGTATGAACAAATACATATATACAATATTGCCAACGGCGAAAGGTTCGTCACCTATGCCATTCGCGGCGAAGCCGGATCGGGCATGATCAGCGTAAACGGGGCCGCTGCGCACAAGGCCTCGCCTGGCGATCTGCTGATCATCTGTGCCTACGCTGCGCTGGAAAAGACCGAGGCGGCTGCACATCGACCGAGGCTGGTCTACCCGGATGAAGACAACCGCGTGGCGCGCGTGGCGGGCGAGATTCCGGCGCAGGCGGCCTGAGCGCCCGGCGCTTGTTGCATAAAAACAACATTCCGGACATTCGCGCCCTGCTGCGCGATGAACCCGGGCGCACCACCGAAATGGTCTGCAGCTCTTCGCATTGGCGTCTCGACGCGAGCCGTACGCCCCTCACGCTGTCCGATTGGCGGACACTTTTCGAAAATTCCGGTAACGATGAGCTTCGACGCGCGGTCGACGAACTGTTCGCCGGCGCCATCGTCAATCCTTCGGAACACCAGCCGGCGCTGCACATGGCACTGCGCGCAGCACAGCCCGGCGGGATGGCGCCGGCGGCTGATGCAGCGGCGATCGAACTTGCCCGTCAACGACTGCTCGATCTCTCCGGGTGCCTGTATCGCGGCGAGACCCGAATAAAAACGATCCTGCACGCCGGCATCGGGGGTTCCGACCTGGGTCCCAGGCTTGTCGCAGATGCACTCGATCCTGGCGACAGCGCGGTGCAAGTCGAATGGCTGGCCACGCTGGATGCAAGACGAATCAGCCGTCTGCTGAATCGACTCGACCCCGAGACGACCGCGCTGGTCGCGGCGTCGAAAAGCTTTTCGACCAGCGAAACCCTTGCTCAGGCAGCCCTGATCCGCGACTGGCTGGGCGCCGAAGGTGTCCAGCGTATCTGGGCGGCGACTGCCAATGTCGACCGCGCCCTGGCATTCGGCGTTCCCGAGGAGAACGTTCTGGCGTTTCCGGGCTGGACCGGCGGGCGCTTCTCGCTGTGGTCCAGCGTCGGTTTGAGCGCGGCCGCGCGAATCGGTCCCGATCGGTGGCAGCGACTGCTTGCCGGGGCAGAGCAGGCCGACAGGCTTCTGACGGGCGACCTGACGGCCTCCCCGGCCTATGCTCTGGCGCGGGTGCTCGACTGGCTGGTGCGCACAGGCGGTTTCAATACGCTGGGCGTGGTCAGCTACGATCCCGCCCTGCGTCTTCTGGCCGAGTATCTTCAGCAGCTTGTCATGGAAAGCCTCGGCAAGTCCGTCGATCTGACCGGCGCGCCGATATCCGCGCATACCTCGCCCCTGGTGTTCGGCGGGGCCGGCACGGATCTCCAGCACTCACTGTTTCAAGCCCTGCACCAGGGCACTACGCGTCATCCCATGCTGCTGCTGGGCAGCTTGAAATGCGCCGAGGGGCCCGATGCCTGGTCGCGCGACCAGCTTTCGCACCTGCTGGGCCAGGCAAGCGTCCTGGTCAACGGCAAGCCGGCCGAAGACCAGTCGCGAGCGCTTCCCGGCAATAATCCCGTCGTGCTCATGCTGACGCGCGCCGTCGAAGCCGAGAGTGTGGGCGAACTCCTTGCAAACTTCGAACACGCGGTCTACCTGCTCAGTGCGATCTGGGGCATCAATGCCTTCGATCAGTGGGGGGTGGAAGAAGGCAAGCGGCTGGCAGCCGAGTTCGGTTCGGTGCTCGATGGTCGCGGACCGTGTCCGGATTTCTCGATGGAACGAACCGTCGCCTGGATCAGGCGCCGAAAAGCCGAAGACTGAGCGTCGAAATCCGGCCTGATTCCGCTTCTGACGTGAAGCGGGGGTGAAACGCGAGCACGATCGCGTTATGATAAGAAGATGATCGAGGTGAAAACTTCGGTAACCGCGCAACAAAAACGTAACAAGAAACGCGTTCGCGCTAAAAGCGATCGATGAAACGGCTCAATATTTTCATCGAACGTATAAAGGTGTGTTTCGCAAGTCTTTCATGAACAATCTGATTTCGAATCTCGTTGTTGCAGGCCGTGCGTCGTCATGGTGCGTGCGCGCTTTTAAGTTTAACGATGAGTCTTGTTCCCGCAAATGAATCGAAAGGAGGCCACTATCACACAGTCAAGCACTGCAGAAATGGAGAGCTCACAGGATTTCGGCAAGGATCCGGTCGAGGTCCGGGACACGGATCATTACCAGCAGGAATACGTCGAGGGGTTCGTCGACAAGTGGGATGAGCTCATCGATTGGGATGCGCGCTACGAGAGCGAGGGCGACTTCTTCATCGAATTGCTCAAGAAGCGCGGGGCCAAGCGCGTGCTGGACGTCGCCACCGGTACAGGGTTTCATTCGGTTCGACTGATCGAAGCCGGTTTCGAGGTCTGCAGTGTCGACGGCTCGGCCGCAATGCTGGCCAAGGCGTTCGAAAACGGGCGCAAGCGGGGGCATATCCTCAGAACCATCCAGGCCGACTGGCGCTGGCTGAACC
>CAYYZR010000091.1:0-9559 GCA_964476005.1 uncultured Halomonas sp. | reverse complement strand
ACAAGTGGAACTGGAATTCGGCCTTCATCATCAGCCCGCACGCGCCCAGGCGCCTTTACTACGCGGCCGAGAAGATTTTCCGCTCCGACGACGGCGGCGACAGCTGGCGCGAGTTCAGCCCCGACCTGACCCGCGATCTCGACCGCAACGAGCTCGAAGTCATGGGCCGTGTCTGGAGCGTGGACGCCGTGGCCAAGAACGATTCGACTTCCATGTACGGCTCGATCATCTCGCTGTCGGAAAGCCCGCTGGTCGAAGGCCTGATCTATGCCGGCACCGACGACGGCCTGATCCAGGTCACCCAAAACGACGGTGCGGACTGGCGTCGCCAGGCCGAGTTCGGTCAGGTGCCCGACATGACCTACGTCAGCGACGTCCAGGCCTCGCTGCACGATGCCGATGTCGTGTTCGCGACCTTCGACAACCACAAGCGCGGCGACTACCGGCCCCACGTCTATCGCAGCAGCAACCGCGGCAAATCGTGGCGCTCGATTTCCGGCAACCTGCCCGAGCGCGGCCCCGTGCACACCATCGTCCAGGACCACGTCGATCCCGACCTGCTGTTCGTCGGCACCGAGTTCGGTGTCTGGTTCACCCAGGACGGCGGCGAGAACTGGGCCGAACTGAGTGCTGGAATGCCGACGATTGCCGTGCGCGACCTGGAGATTCAGCGCCGGGAAAACGATCTGGTCATCGCCACCTTCGGCCGCGGCATCCGGATCCTCGACGACTACCGGGCGCTGCGGACCCCCGCCGACGAAATTCTGGAGTCCGAGGCCACGCTGTTCCCGATCCGCGACCCGTGGCTATACGTCGAGGACGACGTGTGGGGCTTCGGACCCAAGGGCTTCCAGGGCGAGACCTATTTCACGGCCGACAATCCGCCGTACGGCGCGGTATTCACCTACTACCTGCGCGACGGTTACAGGACGCTGGCCGATGAAAGACAGGAGGCCGAGCGCGAGCGCAGGGAAGCCTACGGCGACAACCCTTACCCGGCCTGGGAGCGCCTGACCGAAGAGTCGCGCGAGGATCCGCCGCTTCTGATCCTGGAAATTACCGCCAGTGACGGTCGAGTCGTTCGGCGGATCAGCGGGCCGCATGGCAAGGGCCTGCATCGGGTGGCCTGGGATCTGCGTCATCCCGCGCCGGATCCGGTCGACCTGTCTTCCGGCGGCTTTCGTGCCCCGTGGGATTCCGACCCGCAGGGCGTGCTGGTCTCGCCCGGGAGTTACAAGGTGCAGCTGTTCAAGCGTGTTCGCGGCGAACTCGCGGCGCTCAACGAGCCGCAGCCGTTCGAGGTCGTTGAACTCGATCGCGGCCAGTTCCGGCCCGATTCGCTCCAGGACCACGAGCGGAAGATGCTGGCCGCATCCGACCTCAGCCGCGCCGTGCAGGGCGCAAGCAGGGCGCTCGGCGAACTGAACGAGCGTGTGGATCATCTGAAGGTCGCGCTGCGCGATACGCCCGAGGCCGCCGAGTCACAGCGTCGGCGGCTGGATGCAATCGAAGACCGTCTCGACGATATCGCCGTCGACCTGAGCGGCGATTCGGTCAAGGCCGGCGCCAACGAGCCGCGCCCGATGTCGTTGTCGGAACGGGTAGGCATGTTCACATGGGCGCACTGGAATGCGTTTGCGGCCGTGACGGGCAACCAGGCGACATCCCTGGAGATCGCCCGGACGCAGTTCGATGACCTGCAGTCGCGCCTGCAAAAGGCGGCCGCCGACCTTCAGCTGCTCGAGGATGAGCTTGCGGGCGTCGCGCCCTGGACGCCGGGGCGTATCCCGCGGCTGGACGAATGATTGACTGTCTTGAAAGCCGGGAAGTGATCCGGCTTTCAAGATGAAGCCCTTTTACTGCGAGGGCATTTTCCGGCCTCGATGCTGCATGAAAAAGGCCCGCCGATCGGCGGGCCTTTTGCTGTCCGGTAAACGGCCCGGGTCAGGCAGCCTTGCGCCCGGAGCCGGCAGGATCGGTGCCGGCCAACTGGCGCAGCACGTAGTGCAGGATGCCGCCGTGCTTGTAGTATTCGACTTCCTTTGGCGTGTCCAGGCGCACGCGCACCTGGAACTTGGTTTCCTCGCCGTTGCCGTCGGTGGCCACGACCGTGGCTTCGCGCGAGTTGCCGATATCGAGGTCCTCGATGGCGTATTCCTCGAACCCGGTCAGGCCCAGGCTCTCGCGCGTGTCGTCGTTGGTGAACGTCAGCGGGAGCACGCCCATGCCGACCAGATTGGACCGATGAATACGCTCGAACGATTCGCAGATCACGGCCTTCACGCCCAGCAACAGGGTGCCCTTGGCGGCCCAGTCGCGTGACGAACCGGAACCGTATTCCTTGCCGGCGATGACCACCAGCGGCGTGCCCTTTTCCTTGTACTTCATTGCCGCATCGTAGATCGGCATGACCTCGCCGGAAGGCACATGGGTGGTGAAGCCGCCCTCGGTCCCTTCGGCCATCTCGTTCTTTATCCGCACGTTGGCAAACGTGCCGCGCATCATCACCTGGTGGTTGCCGCGGCGCGACCCGTACGAGTTGAAATCCACCGGCGACACGCCGTTTTCCTGCAGGTACTGGCCGGCAGGTGATTCGGGCTTGATCGCGCCGGCCGGCGAGATGTGATCGGTGGTCACCGAGTCGCCGAGTCTGGCCAGACAATGCGCGCCCTTGATATCGCCGATCTCGGGGAGATCCAGCGACATGCCTTCGAAATAAGGCGGGTTCTGCACGTAAGTCGAATCGTCGGACCAGTCGAACATCTCGCCGGTCGGCGTATCCATGGATTTCCATCGGTCATCGCCTTCGAACACGCTGGCGTAGTTGCTGGCGTACATGTCCGAGGTCACGGTGTCGCGGATGAAATCGTGCAGCTCGTGCGCATCCGGCCAGATGTCTTTCAGGAAGACCTCCTCACCGTTCGGGTCCTCGCCCAGCGGCTGGTTGACCAGATCGATGTCCATGCGCCCGGCGATCGCGTAGGCCACCACCAGCGGCGGCGAGGCCAGGTAGTTTGTGCGCACTTCCGGGTGGATTCGACCTTCGAAGTTGCGGTTGCCAGACAGTACCGAACAGACCACCAGCTCGTGATCCCGGATGGCCTTGTCGATCGGTTCCGGCAGCGGACCGGAGTTGCCGATGCAGGTCGTGCAGCCGTAACCCACGGTGTAAAAGCCCAGCGCCTCGAGATCGTCGTCGAGGCCGGCCGATTCCAGGTAGTCGGTGACGACCTTGGAACCTGGCGCCAGGGATGTCTTGACCCAGGGCTTGACCGTCAGCCCCTTCTCGCGCGCGTTGCGCGCCAACAGGCCGGCGCCCAGCATGACCGCCGGGTTGGAGGTATTGGTGCAAGAGGTGATTGCAGCGATCACGACGGCCCCGTCCTTGAGCACGAACTCCTGGTCCTTGTACTCGACCTCGGCAACCCCCGGCGCCTCGTGCCCGACGGCGGTGCCGCCACCCTCGTTGGCGAAGCGGCCTTCGGCGTTGCCGTCGCGGCCTTTTGTCATCTCGGCGCAGACCTCGATGAACTTGTTCTTGGCGTTCGACAGCGCGATGCGATCCTGCGGGCGTTTCGGACCGGCCAGCGACGGCTCGACGTCGTCCAGGTCGAGCTCCAGGATATCGGTGTACTCGGCATCCTCGTCGCCGTCCTCGCGCCACATGCCCTGGGCCTTTGCATAGGCTTCGACCAGGGCCAGCCGCTCCTCGCTGCGTCCGGACAGCTTGAGATACCGGATCGTCTCGCTGTCGATGGGGAAGATCGCGCAGGTGGAGCCGAATTCCGGCGACATATTGCCGATGGTGGCCCGATCGGCCAATGGCAGCTGGCTCAACCCGTCGCCGAAGAACTCGACGAACTTGCCGACCACGCCCTTGTCGCGCAGCATTTCGGTCACGGTCAGCACCAGGTCGGTGGCGGTGGCGCCTTCCTTGAGCTTGCCCTTGAGCTTGAAGCCGATGACCTGCGGCAGCAGCATGGAAATGGGCTGTCCGAGCATGGCGGCTTCGGCTTCGATGCCGCCCACGCCCCAGCCGAGAACGCCAAGACCGTTGATCATCGTGGTGTGCGAATCGGTGCCGACCAGCGTATCCGGCCAGGCCATCAGTTCGCCGTCGACTTCCTCGCCGAAGACCACGCGCGAAAGATGCTCCAGATTGACCTGATGAACGATGCCGGTATTCGGCGGCACGACCTTGAAGTTCTCGAACGCGCCCTGGCCCCAGCGCAGAAAGGCATAGCGTTCCTTGTTGCGTTCGAATTCGATCCGGTTGTTCAGGTCCAGCGCGTCGTCGGTGCCGTACTTGTCGACCTGAACCGAATGATCGATAACCAGTTCGGCCGGCGACAGCGGATTGATCTTGGTGGGTGAGCCGCCGAGGTTCTTCATGGCGTCGCGCATGGCGGCCAGATCGACGATGGCGGGCACGCCGGTGAAGTCCTGCAGCACGACGCGCGCCGGTGTGAACGCGATTTCCTGGCTGGGCTCGGCGTTGGGATCCCAGTTCGCGATCGCAGCGATGTCGTCTTCGGTGATGTTTTCGCCGTCTTCGTGCCGCAGCAGGTTTTCGGCGAGAATCTTGAGCGAGTAGGGCAGCCTGGAAATATCGTGTTTCTGGCCCAGTTTGGCGAGGCTGTAGAAGTTGTACGTCTTGCCGTTCGCCTCTAGTGTGTCACGACAGTTCAGCTCGTCTCGCATTGAAATTCTCCGGTGTCGATGTTGGCTCGGAGCGGCGCTCCGAAAACCATCATTTTAGCACGCGGCACCGGTTCGGCAGCTCGGCGCCGGGCTGCTTCAACCGGCCAGTTCGGCGGCGATGCGAAACATTCGGCCGCGCTGGAAAAGCAGTCGCCAGGGCCGTCCGCCGAGCTGGAACCAGAGAAACCCCGCGCGCACGCCAGCCAGCAGTATGGCGCGGATCAGCGAGACTTTCTCATCCTGCTTGAGATGGGTCGGGTCGCCATGGACCTGGATGCGCAGGGGCAGGGTCGAGATTTCGCTGCGGTAAACGTCGGCCAACTGGGCCACGACGCTCTGGTCCAGTGGATCTCCGGCGCTCTGCCAGGCCGGCTCGACCAGGCGCAGCGAACGCGCCATGGCGTCCTGCCGGCGCTTGTCCTTGCGCAGCATCATCGCCAGTCTGAGCAGACCGCTGGCATATGCCATGGCCTGCTGCGAGTCGGCGCTGCCTCGAGTTGCCATTTCGCGGGTCATGGTCAACCCGAGTCGAATCCCCGACAGACCGCCGAATACCGCTTCGGTGCTTTCGGCATCCGGCGTAAACAGGCTGTCGATGCTATTGCGCGCCGAGGTCTGGCTGCACTGTCCGCCGGTGGCGATCTGGCGCACCAGTTCCCCGGCCTGGATGACGCCGGCAAACGCCAGGGTCTGTTCTTTCAGCGGGCGTTTCATGATGAAGTCTCCGGAATCCGACGGTCACTGGAATCGATGATGCCGCCGCCCAGGCATGCATCGCCATCGTAAAGCACGACCGACTGGCCCGGCGTGACCGCACGCTGCGGCTGGGCGAATTTCAACTCCATTGTGTCACCGTCGAGGTGTTCGAGTACGACCGCCTGGTCAGCCTGGCGGTAGCGAACCTTGGCGGTCAGGCCGTGTTCCTTCCCGGGCGCGCGCCCGGCGATCCAGGTCAGACGTTCGGCCTTCAGGCGATGCGACAGCAGATGAGGGTCCGCCGGATCCTGGGTCACGTACAGTCGATTTTCGGCCAGATCCTTGTGCACGACGAACCAGGGCGCCTCGGAGAAGCCACGCACTCCGCCGATGCCGAGTCCGCGCCGCTGACCCAGCGTGTAGTGCATCAGGCCACGGTGCCGGCCCAGTACGCGCCCGTCGGTGGTCAGAATCTCGCCCGGCTCGCCGGTCAGATAACGCTCGATGAACCGGTCGTAATTGCGCTCGCCGATAAAGCAGATCCCGGTCGAGTCCTTTTTCGCGGCCGTCGGCAGCCCCGCCTCGGCGGCCAGTGCGCGCAGGTCGGACTTGTTCATCTCGCCGACCGGGAAGCAGGCCCGGGAAAGTTGCGCCTGGTCGAGCATGTACAGAAAGTAGCTCTGGTCCTTGTTGCCGTCCCTGCCCTTGAGCAGGCGATAGCCGTCGTCGGTTCGGTCGCTGCGCACGTAATGGCCGGTGGCCATTCGCTCGGCGCCGAGGTCGCGTGCGTGCTCCAGGAACACCTTGAACTTGATCTCCCGGTTGCACAGCACGTCGGGATTGGGTGTGCGACCGGCTTCCAGCTCGGCCAGGAACTGCTCGAACACGTTTTCCCAGTATTCCGGTGCGAAATTGCGCGCGTGAAAGGGAATGCCCAGCATATCGGCCACGGCCCGGGCATCGGCGGCATCGGCCGCGGCGCTGCAGACGCCGTCCAGGTCGTCTTCTTCCCAGTTCTTCATGAACATGCCGGCGATCTCGGCGCCCTGCCGCTGCAGCAACAGCGCGGTCACCGAGGAATCCACCCCGCCGGACATGGCCACCATGGTCAAATCGCTCATGGCCTCAGAAATGGGGCGGGGCGGGGGCAATCGCAAGCCTTCCCATCGGTTTCATGCGCTCGCCGGAGCGGGGCGCAAGCGGCGGAGAACAAATCGCCGAACAGCAAAAAAGCATTAACCACGAAGAACACGAAGAGCACGAAGGGAAAGACGAAAACGAACTGACCGCCGATAGCCTGTATGCAGTCACTGACGTGCAAGCGGATTTGTTTTTCTTCGTGGTCTTCGTGCCCTTCGTGGTTATTGCTTTGCATTTGCTTTTGACGATGCCTCCGGTAAAGCGCCGGGCGGCTCGAACCCGGATTCCGGAAACATTTCCGGCGACATCAACTCGATGAAGCGCCGGGCCTGGGGCGTCAGGTAAGCGCCCTTGCGGGTCACGACGCCGTAGGTGCGCTTGGGAAACCACTGGCTGACGTCGCGCGTAACCAGGCGGTCTCGATCGGCATCGTCGAGGCAGATGCTGGTCACGATGGAAATGCCCATGCCGCCGGCGACGTAGCGCTTGATCACCTCCCAGCCACCGACCTCCATGGTCACCCGGAACGGCAGCTTGTGGCGCTGAAAAACCCGGTCGATCAGGGTATAGGTCGTCAGCCGCCGCGGCGGGAGTATCAGGCCGTAAGGGCTGATGTCGGCCAGCGTCAATTTGCTGCGTCGGGCCAGCGGATGATCGCGGTTGGCGATCAAAACCGGCCTGAAGCTGTAGATCGGGCGATAGCGAATGTCCTCGGGGACGTCGATCATGGAGCCCACGGCGAAATCGACCTGGTCGGAGCGCAGCATGCCCAGACCGTCGGCCCCGGTCACGTTGTGCAGATGCACGAATATACCGGGGTGCTTCTGGCGAAACCGCTGAACCAGGCTGGGCAGAAGATGCAGGATCGTCGATTCGCCGGCCGCAATCCGGACCTCGCCGGAATCCAGGCGACCGAAGGCGCGCGCGAACTCGTCCGGCAGCGCGTCGAGCTGATCGACAAGGGGGCGTCCCAGTTCCAGCAGCGTCTTTCCGGCAGGCGTCAGGTGCATCCTGGGCCCCTGGCGTTCGAACAATTGCTGGCCCAGTTCCAGTTCCAGGGCCCGAATCTGCTGGCTCACCGATGGCTGGGAGAGATAAAGGGCGTCGGCCGCGGCCGAGACGCTACCCAGCCGCGCAGTCTGGCAAAACGCGCGCAGGTGCTTGAGAAGATTGCCCTTGTACATGAGAGTGGTCGCGTTCGAGGACTTCCCAAGATTACATTATTGAGAAAACCAATGCGCAATATCTGAATATTTAATTTGTCAAATATAGCTCCGCTCGATAGGCTGTCGCACATTCAAGACACCGCGGAGATTCATTGATGACCCATGCCAGCGACGTGCCGCCGGCCAGGATAGTTGCGCCCGCCCCCGAACCGGCCTGCGGGTTGCTCGAGCCGGATCTTTTGCGCCTGCTCGGCGAACTCGGGGCCCGATTCAGGACGCCGGTGGACCGACTGCTGGAAGCCCGATCGCAGATGCAGCGACGACTTGATGGCGGCGAATTGCCCGATTTCCCGCCCGAAACCCGCGAGATTCGGGATTCGGACTGGAAAGTGGCGGAAATTCCGACCGATCTGCGCGACCGACGAGTCGAGATCACCGGCCCGGTCGACCGCAAGATGATCATCAACGCGCTCAATAGCGGCGCGCGCGTGTTCATGGCCGATTTCGAGGATTCCAGCACACCGACCTGGGACAACATGATGCACGGCCAGCAGAATCTCTTCGATGCGGTTCGCGGCACCATCGAATTCACCGGCGACAACGGCAAGCGGTACCAGCTCGAAGACAATCCGGCCGTGCTGATCGCCCGGCCGCGCGGCTGGCATCTGGACGAAAAGCATGTGGAAGTCGACGGGCGCGCCATCCCCGGCGGGTTGTTCGATGCGACCACCTACGTCTACCACAACGCCGAAGCGCTGCTGGCGAAGGGCTCAGGGCCCTACCTGTACCTGCCCAAGCTGGAAAACCGGTTCGAGGCCGCGCTCTGGGAAGAGGCGCTGGCGCTGATCGAGCAGCGGCTCGGGCTGGCCGCGGGCACGATCAAGGTCACGGTACTGATCGAGACCATCATGGCCGTGTTCGAGATGGACGAGATTCTGCACGCGCTGCGTTCGAGAATCGTCGGCCTGAACTGCGGCCGGTGGGATTATATCTTCAGTTATATCAAGCGCTTCCGAAATCATCCTGACAAAGTACTTCCGGATCGGGAGCAGGTCACCATGAGCGTGCCGTTCCTCAAGGCGTATTCGCAACTGCTGATCAAGACCTGCCATCGTCGCGGCGCGTTCGCGATGGGCGGCATGGCGGCCCAGATCCCGATCAAGAACGACGAGGCGGCCAATAAATCAGCGATCGACAAGGTGCGGGCCGACAAGAAGCGCGAAGCCTCGGAAGGCCACGACGGCACCTGGGTGGCCCACCCGGGGCTGATTGGGCTGGCCATGGATATCTTCGACGAATACCTGCACGGCGCCAATCAGCTCGACAAGCTGCGGCGCGACGTCCAGGTCAGCGCCGCCGACCTGATCGAGCCGGCCGAAGGCACGATTACGGAAAAAGGCGTTCGCGGCAATATCTCGGTCGCCATTCGCTACCTTGCCGCATGGCTTTCCGGGCAGGGCTGCGTGCCGATCAACAACCTGATGGAAGATGCCGCAACCGCCGAGATTGCGCGCGCTCAGCTATGGCAATGGAGCCGCCACCCGGCCGGTCGCCTCGATGACGGCCGAAACATCGATCTTGACCTGATTCGGGGCTGGATCGGCGAGGCGCTGGACGAAATCCGTGACCAGTCCGGAGACAGCTTCGGCAACGGCGCCCTCGAACAGGCCGCCGAACTGCTGGAGACCGTCACTGCCGACGACGACTTTGTTGAATTCATCACCTTGCCGGCTTATTCGAAGCTGGATTAAGCATTGTCAATTGATCATTTTTTATTGAGCAGGAAACCCAGGAGCTAACCGCATGAACGAAAGCGCAAACACCAGCAACATCATCAAGCTCGAGCGCGAATGGAC
>CAYYZR010000090.1:0-9754 GCA_964476005.1 uncultured Halomonas sp. | reverse complement strand
AAATGCTCGAGCCAACGCCAAGCCTGGTGCGTGACGAGGAGCACCTTGATCGCGTTGCCAGTGACGGCGGCCTGGCAGCCAGCCTGGCCCACGATGGCGATCCGGCCGAGATCGGTCCGTACCGTTTGACGCGCAAGCTCGGCCAGGGTGGCATGGGTCGGGTGTACCTGGCCGAGCAGTCCGAACCGGTGCAGCGCCAGGTGGCGCTGAAGCTGACCCGCAGAGGCTTCGACAGCGCCGAGGCCAAGGCACGATTCAGAGCCGAGCGCCAGGCGCTGGCGGTGCTGGAGCATCCGCACATTGCGCGCGTGTTCGATGCCGGAAGCACCGCAGACGGCCGGCCATGGTTTGCGATGGAGTACATCGAGGGCGTGGCGATCACGCAGTGGGCGGCCGAGCGCGGTCTGGGCCTGATCGAGAGAATCCGCCTGCTGCTGCCCGTTTGCGACGCGATACAGCATGCCCATCGCAAAGGCCTGATTCATCGCGACCTGAAACCCTCGAACATCCTGGTGGTCGATGACGGCGGGCGCGGCTTTCCGAAGGTGATTGATTTCGGCATTGCGCGCGCGGTGGACCTGAGCCTGGACGAGCGCTCGCAGGTGACACAGCTGGGCGAGCTGGTCGGAACGCCGGAATACATGAGCCCGGAGCAGGCAGCGCTGGGCTCAATCGACATCGACACACGCTCGGATGTGTACTCGCTGGGCCTGGTGCTGTACGAACTGCTGGTCGGCCAGCTGCCGATGACGGGCAAGGCGTTGCGCGCGCTGGGCTTCGAGGCGATGTGCCGGGAGATTCGCGAAGGCGAGACGCCGAAGCCGAGCCGCTACCGCGGCGAGACGCCGACCGATGCGAGCACCGGGCGCTGGCGGGCTCGATTGAAGGGTGATCTGGACTCTGTGCTGCTCAAGGCGCTGGCCAAGGACCGCGAGCGCCGCTACGGCAGCGCCGCCGAGCTGGCCGACGACCTGAAGCGCTACCTCGACGATCAGCCGGTGCAGGCCCAGCCGCCGTCTCTTTCTTATCGGGCGAGCAAGTTTGTTCGGCGCAACCGGTGGCCGGTGGCGGCAGCCGCGGTCGTCAGTCTCGCAATTCTTTCCGGCGCCGTTATCGCGGGCTACGGCCTGGTCCAGGCGCGTGCCGCGCAGGCGGAATCCGAACGCCAGCAATCGACCGCTGAAGCGGCGCTTGGGTTTATGGTCGGTCTGTTTTCCGCCTCGGATCCGCGCGAACAGCCGGGTTCGAATCCAAGCGCGCGCGAGCTGCTCGAGCGCGGGCGCGCAAAAATTGACGAGCTCGACGGTGCGCCGGCGGTGCGGGCGCGGCTGCTTGAATCGCTGGGTGAAGTCTACTGGTCGCTGGGCGAGTTGAACGAAGCGCGTGAGTTGTTGCTTCGCGGTATCGAAGAGCATCGCCTGGCCGGGCTGGCCATTCCCCGTCGCCTCGCGCAGATGCTGGGCAGGCTGGGCGCCGTTCACCGAGATATTGGTGAACTCGACGAGGCCGAGCAATATACCCGGGAGGCGCTGGAGGCGCTTGAGTCCGCCGGGCTTGGAGAGAGTCTGGAAGCGGGTTCCAATCTGAACCAGTTGGCGATCATCCTGTCGCGCACGGAGCGTTTCGATGAAGCCATCAATGCATATCGTCGCGCGGTGGAAATCAGCCAGGGACTGGTGGATGAAGGCGTGGGCGACAGTCTTATCACTCGGCAGAGGTTGAACGTGCTGCGCGCCAACATGGGCGCGCTGCAGTATCGCCGCGGTCACTATGCCGAAGCGGCTGAGGCGTTCGAGACGGTTCTGACTGCCGTGCGGCAGGAACTGCCGCCGACGCACCCTTACCTGGGAAGCCTGCACCACAACCTGGCGAACGCCTACGAACACATGGGACGACGCACGGCCTCAAGGGCACACGCCGAACAAGCGGTCGAGATCGATCGCGCGGGATCCGGCGATACGCATTTGAACGTCGCCGACAGTCTGCTCAAGTTCGGCCAGGCGCTGATGCTGTCGGGTGAATTCGACGCATCCGAGGCGGCGCTGATCGAGTCGCGCGAAATCATCGTGCAGAATCTGGGCGAAGATCACGTCCGGCTCAGGTTGCGCGACGCCCAGTTAGGCATGCTGTGGGTACGCAGGGGTATGCCGGAGCGCGCCTTGCCACTTTTCCAAACCCTGGTGGAGGTCGTCGAGGGCGGCGAGGGCACCTCGGTTCGCACGCAGGCCACCTATCACCGGAATCTGGCCGTCGCCTACCGGGCCACCGGCAATCGGGCATCCGCCGATCAAGTCATACGCGAGGGACTCGCACTGATCGGCGATGACCCGCTTGCGCGTGGCGAACGGGCCAAGGCACGATTGTTGCTTGCGCTGCTGGCGGCCGATCGGGGGGCGCTGGACGAGGCGGAGCGCTGGCTGAACGAGTCCATTCACGATGACGATGATTGTTCACCGAATCGCCAGTGCCGCGCACTCGACAATCCGACCACCACACCGTTCCGGGCGGCCGTCCTGGCGAAAATGGGCCGGGCTGATCAAGCGTTTGGCGCCCTGGAAATGGCTATAGATCATCCAGGCTGGTACATGGGCATGCTTGACGATCCGGATCTGGACCCGTTGCGCCGGGATGATCGATGGCGAGCCATCGAAGAGAGGTTCACAAATCGCGTCGAGTCGGACAGTCTCGCCACGCCCTGATACGGTCGCACTCTCCCCTTGTCCCGATCGTTCCTGGCTGACCGCCGCGGGACCGTGGGACGGTTCCGCGGCACCGGGCCCGGCTCAGGGCTGGATTTCGAAGCCGTCGACGAAGATGTCGTCGGGTAAAGCCTCGAACTCGAAGCGTGGCTCGATCGGCCCGGGTATCTCACTGCCGGTGGTGGGGATCTGCAATGAATAGCCGATCGCCTGAACCCCGCCGACCACGTCGAGCGAGAGAATGTTCTCGTTCATACCGCTGGCGAGTGTCGGCACCGCGGTTTGCCACAGCCCATCGGTCGGATCCCGGCTGGTCTCCAGCAATTCGGCGCCATCGCTCCAGTAAAGAACGATCTCGCCGCTGTCGAGCAGCCGGCCGTGGGCCAGTGCCATGCCGACGCCGTCGTCGCGCGCCGGGTCGGGCGTCGTGAACGCCGGAACCGGTGTGCCCAGAAGATCACCGTGGAGTTGCTCGGAAGCGTCGCCCGAGCGCCAGACCAGCAGCGGCTGTCCGGCGCCGTCGAAGGCGGAAAGCATCGAGTCGTCGGCTTCGAGATCGTTGGTCAGCAAGGTTGCGGCGGGATCCCAGACACTGCCTTCTCGGGTCAGCACGGCAACTTCGCGGTCGTCGCCGGTGCCGAGCTGTCCGTCGGTGTCGAAGCTCAGGCCGATCAGCATTCGTGCCTCGTTCCAGACCGCCGGCGTCCAGCCGAAGTTGTCGATCAGCGCGGCCAGCGCGGTATCCATCGCGCCGAAGCTCGCGGTCGTCGCGTCCCAGCGTGCATGCCGGATCGCTGCCGGCTGAGCCGTGCTGCCGTTCAGTGCGCTCGCGTCGGCTTCCTGCCAGAACAAGTGCAGTTCGCCGTTTGCGCCAGGATCCCGGGCGCGCACAAGCCGCGGCCCGAAGTCCAGCCGGCTGTTGGCTGTCAGCGTGTCCGAGTTCAGAATGCCGCCGGTGGCGGCGTCCACCCGCATCCATGCCAGTTCGACCGTGTCGGCGAACGCCGGTAGATCGCCTGCTGTGGCCGGGATCGCCGCTTCGCTGCGCTGGTAGACGATGAGAATCCGGCCGGGCCCGTCGAAGGCTACCGCGGGTGCGGCGTCGGACTCGATATCGTTGGTCAGCTGGCGAATCGGACCCCAGGCGCCGTCGATGTAGGCGCGTAGAAACAGGTCCGCCGAAGGGCGGCCCTGGCCGGCCGGTGTTTCGGTCCAGACGGCAACGCCGACCGGGCCGGTGGGTCCGCTGCCAGCAGCCATCGCCAGTTCGCCGTCGGTCGGCACCCAGGCGTTGACCAGGCCACGCGGCGCAGCGTGCGGCGCGCGGCCGCAGGCATCGCCGAACGGCCACTCTTCGGTCGCCTGCCGGGAAGAGCCCATGAAGGTGACCTGCGCGCCGGCGTCGAGCTGGCCGCCTAGTTGCTGTAATTGGAAATCGGGTACCACGCCGATTTCGATGCAGCCGGTCGCGCCGCCCCAGACCGAGGCATTGGCGACCGAGGCGATCGGCGGCGGCAGCGAGATGCCTGCGCTGATCTGGCCGGAAAGGCTGCCGCCGACGCTCCCGCCGTCCCAGCGAATCTCGGCCGGCGTGCTGCTGTAGGTCGGCGTGCCGCTGAGCGTCGCCTGGGCTTCGGCCTTGATCCCGACGCTGCCCATCACGTTGCACAGGAAGCCGCTGAGCGCGCAGGCGCCTGCCTGAATGCCGGGTACCAGCGTGAATGGCCCGATCGTGGTCTTCCACTTCGGCCCCGGTACCTCGACTGTCGCTGAACCGCTGGTGCTGAGTTCATCGCACGACAACGTGGTCTCGTTGGGTCCGTCCAGATTCAGTTCGAAGGATTTATCGGCAAACTTGAAATCGGCCGAGGCGGTGAGATCGCCCGAGCCCGGGCTGCCGTTGGAAAATGCCGTGGCGTTGAACTCGGCGCTGGCGCCACCCGAAATGCCCCACAGCCCGGTAAACAATGAAATCGTGTTCAGCGTGCGCGTGGTGTTCAGCGAAACCGGCCAGTTCAGCATGCCGTCGTAACGCACGCCGCTGCTGCCCGTCCAGGCACTCGACGATTCGGCCCAGCCCGGCACGTCGAGCTTGGGCACGCTGGCCTGGAACGGCTGCGATTCCTCGCTGCCGCGGCGGGCGATGATCTGGATCATGTCGGCACTGTCGCCGGCATCGAAGCTCCAGGTCACCTGGTCGGCGCCGGCCACGGTTTCGGTGGTACCGCCGTAGCTGAACTCGACCTCGCCCGGCGCCTGGCCGCGCCAGTCGATTTCGACCATCAGGTCGGTCATTACCTGCACGCCGCGAAGATAGACCTCGGGCTCCTGCAGCTCGGCGGAAGTCACCGCCGGGGTTTGCGGCTCGGGGGTGTAGCTCACCGAGTCGGTCACGGTGACGCTGTCCTGGACGAAATATTCGTTGTACAAAAGGTTGCCGCCCTGGCTGGATCCCGGGCCATCCAGCGATGGGTTGAGCACATGCTCAGGCGGCGGGGTCGGGCCGTAAATCAGTTCACTGTTGAGCTTCAGGCGATGGGCGATGTCGTCGACCCAGCTGCGCGCGCCGGTGGACGTCTGGGTCGGGCTCCAGGTCGCGTTGATCGGATCGTAACTGCCGCTCAATTGAACCTGCTCGGTATCGCCCGAGATGTCGAAACCCGACACCGAGTCGTCGTAGGTCAGCCAGAAGCAGTCCTGGCCCCAGGCGAAGTTGCCGTCGATGTCGATGGTGGCGGTGTGGACGTTGTATTCGACATCGAGCTGGCCGGCGCCGGTCACGTTGCCGGTGATGTCGTAGGTCCGCTCGATCGTCACGTTCCAGGTCATGTCATAGGGCGCATCCTGGCACAGCACCGGATCGACCACGGCCTCGCTCTTGTTTATCGTTCCGCTGATCCGTTCACGGCCCTGGCCGGTCACGGTGCCGTTGCAGTCGATCTCGATGTAGTTCTGATCAGGGCCGCCGAGCTTGTTGACATTCAGCGTGCCGCTGATCGGGTTGTAATCGCCGGGGACGAAACAGTCGTCTTCGAATTCGCAAAACCGCTCGCTGCCGCTGAAGCTGTAGCTGCCGTCGACCTGGTCGAGGTGCCAGCGCCCGGCGGCAATCTGGTTGTCGATGCCGCATTCCGGCGGCGGCGTGCTTGGGCAGCTCTGTGCCGTCAGAGGGTGCGCAACAAGACCGAGCGCGAGCAGAGCAGCTGCACGGCAAAGGTGAGACAAGGCGGAGTTCATGAACCGACGTCCTTTCGATGGTATCTAGCTATCCATACGTAACCGGCCTACCAGAACCCCGCACCGCCGCCCGCCGCCTTTCGCTGATGCAGGGTTTGTTGTCTCCGCATGGGCAGGATTTCCGGACCCAAACGGTGCCGCCGGCGAGCCTTTTCCAGGGTTCAACTTCGCCGGCAACAGGCATCAGCCCTCGAAATCATCAAAGAACAAGGCTTCCCTGAGTACCTGCGCTTGCGCCAGGGACTGCGCCTGGGCGCCACCCGAGGCGCAGTTGATCTGCAGCGCGGTGGTTTCGTCGATCCGGATGATCCGGGTGCCGTTTACCGGAACGCTTGTCGCGCGCCCGGCGTCGTCGGAGATACGGCAGGCGCTGGCGCTCTCGGTTGCCCAGCTCACGCGCACCAGGCCCGGTTGCGCCATCGGGAGGTTGCTGCCGCCCCTTTGCTGCGCGCCGGTGATTTCGAACGACATCACCCGCAACGGTTCGGCGCTTTCGGCGACGATCACGGTCATGCCGGCACGCTCAAGACCGTAGGCGTTTCGGCAGGTGAGCGTGTAATCGGTGCTTGTCGCCGGGGCGAGGCTCATCTGGCCCGCCGGGGGGAGTCGCCAGGTGGTCATCTGTTCGGCATCGCGCAGCCGGCAACGCGTGGCGCCGGGTGCCTGCCAGGTCGCGAACACGCCGTCGCCTCGCGAGATGATGCCGCGGTCGATCTCGAACGACTCGATTGCAGGCGCCTGTTCAGCGATCGTGACAAGTACCTCTGCCGTTGAAGCGACCCAGCCCGCTGCGTTCTGGCAGGCCAGCACGAACCGCGTGTCTTCGCCCACGAGAACGGGCGTGCGACCGCTTGGCGCCACGGTAACCGGCGCGTTGCCGTCGCTGAGCGCACAGGTCTCCGCCCGACGGGTCTCCCAGACAAGTGTGGTGCGCTCCCCTGCCGGTACGTCGTCGCGCGTCGGCGCGAAGAGGATGATTTCGGGCGCTTCCAAGGGGACGGTCACGGTCGCGACCGCTTGCGCCACGGCGGTGCCGCCGGGCCTTGAGCACGTCAATGTCCAGACCGTGTCCTCGGCTGGGGTTACAACTCGCCCGCCCGATGCCGGAACTGTCAAGGAGGCGCCGCTTTCGCTCGTCGCAAGACTGCAGCGGGCCACGTTGACGGCCGCCCATGACAGGGTCGCGGATTCGCCGGCGGTGAGCACCTCGGGATCGATCGTCAACTGCTCGATCAGCGGGATGAGCAGCGGCGGCGGATCCGGCCGATCGACCAGGCTGGCCGGGTAGGTGGCGCCTTCGAACACATCGCGATTGCAGTCCCCGGGGAGGCAAGCCAGGCCCCTGCGCGGCTCGACCGCAATGATTCCGCCAGCGTTCACCAGGCCGGTTACGGTCGTGCCGGGCTCGGCGCCGGCCACGGGAAGCTCTGCCACCGCATCGGGCAGGCCCGGCACGGCCGCCGCGGGTCGGCATCGATCGAAGTGCGGCGAGAACGCCGCCGGGCCGAGCACGCCGTCACGAATGCAGGCGGCCGCGACCGCTCGCGGCCTCACCTGGCGACCGTCCGGTCCCGCGCCGCGCGTTGCCACGGCGGCATCCAGCCGCGTGGGATCCAGCAGGAGCAGGTAGTCGGCACAAGCGCCCGAGCTCATCAGCGCAAGCGCAATCGTGGTCAGCAAAATTCGTAACATCGGCTTAGTTGGGCGCCGCGGGAAACTGTACGACGTGGCTGGTGCCGGTCTGCACATCCGTGAACTCGATGGATTGCCAGACGAATCGCACCTCCTCGAGGTACTGGCCCGTGGTGCCATCGCTGAACGGTCGGATGCCCGCGACGCGACCGTTGGAAAGGTCGATGCGATAAACCTCTTGCACACTGCCCGCCCCGTCGGGTGCGAAAAGCCGCAGCGCAAGGTCGATGTCCTGATTCTGATCCAGTGCCTTGCGCACGAGCACGCTCGAGCGCGCCAGCGGTTTGACGATGCGCAACGGGCCATACTTTTCACGCCCCGTCGGCAGGCCGGATGAGGCGTCGAGCGACATTTCTCCGGTCCAGCCGTAGTTCAGCACGCCCGCGTAGTCGAGCGTGTCCACGCCGCCCAGCGGGCTGCCGCCCTCACCGGCGGTGATCACCTCGCCGTTGGCTTCTATCTGCACGATCATGCTGGTCTGAGCTAGCGCAGCGGCGCTCATCAGACAGCCCACGAGAATCATCAGGGTCTTTTTCATCGGGAACCTTTCATGCTTATGGAATCTATTTATCCATACGCAATCGGCTCTCTCGAACCCCGCATGTCGGCCCTACGTCTCCCGTGCGGGTTTCGGCGCCAGCGAATTCGCATCAACCCCTTAACGTGAGTGGCAGATCTATTCCGGTGCGGCAGCCTTGTCCGAATCGTGCTCCCGGCCCAGGCGCTGCGCCAGCCAGCGGCGGGCGAATCGCCAGTCACGCTCGGCGGTCGACAGTGAAACCCCGAGCATGTCGGCGATTTCGGTCATGTCTGCGCCGAAGAATACCCGCAGACCGACCAGCTCGGCCTTGCGTGAATCGAACTCGCGCAATTCCTCCAGCACTTCGGGGATCTCGAAAAGGTCCATCTCCACGCCGGCCGTAAGCAGCGACAAACCCAGACGTTGCTGGTCGCCGCCGCGCTTCTGCGCCAGCCGACGCCGCTGGTAGTCGATGATCGCGCGACTCATCATGCTGGTGGCGTAGGCGAAGAAATGGCGTCGGTTCTCGAATTCGACCGGCTTGTCGATAATCTTCAGCAACGCGTCGTGTGCCACCATACGCGGTTCCATGGTCAGGCCGTGCAGCCCCCCGCGATTGCCGACCGCCATTTCGCGCCGGGCAATCTGCTCAAGCTGGCTGACAACCGCTTCGATCAGGCGCTCGTCTGCGGCCCTGTCGCCCCTGGCAGCCGCGTCCAGCAGCATCGTGATCGACGGTTCCGGCATTGACAGGGTGTGACCGGTGCGGTGATTGCCCCAATCAGTATCCTTCGGCGAAGTGGCCGGGTCAAGTCAGGCCGGTTGCGCTGCCAGCGCGGTCTTTTGCCCTACCCATGCCACCCTGGTGCTGGCGCGCGGCGGTTGAAGCCGGATCGACGCATCCGCTAACGTACCCCGTACGCTAGGGCGTACAGGCTTCGAAGCCGTCGACCACGATCAGGCCCGGCACGATCTCCACGGAGACCTGGTTTTCGTTGTTGCCCGGGCTCGGATCAACGGTAGCCGCGACCACGCTGGTCGTCATCGTCAGCGATTGCGCGCCCACGTTCGGCGCCTGGATTTCTATCCCGACCTGGATCGCGCCGCCGGCGGCGATCGCGCCGAGATCGCAGTCCACCGCCGTGCCGGTGTCGACGCAGTCCGGCGACGTGATCGAATTGACGACCGCGCCCGGTATCGGTTCGTGCGAGGCCGCCACGCCCGATGCGTCGTCCGGGCCGTTGTTGACGATCACGATGCTGTAGGCGTACGGCTCGCCAGGCGCGGCGCGTGACGAACACTGAACGCTGCCGGCTTCGAGATCGGCGGCCGGATCTGCGACCGTGATCGAAAATGCAACCGGGGCGGACGTATCGTCGCCGCCGTTGGGCGTGCCGCCGTCGTCGGTCAGCGTTGCTTCGAGTTGCGCCGTTCCGCTCGCGCCGGTCAACGAGAAGGTCAATTCGCCGGCAACGCTGATCGCCGCTGCGCCTGAAAGGACCCCGTCGGGATCGGACAGCGTCGTCACCGTATAGCTGTCGACCTGCTGCGTCTCGTTCGGGCCGAGGTCGACGTTTTGCGGCCAATTCGAGATCGACTGCGATCC
>CAYYZR010000089.1:0-9958 GCA_964476005.1 uncultured Halomonas sp. | reverse complement strand
TAAGCCGGCATGAAAACCTTTAAACCTTCAACGATATTCTAGCCGAGACACCTCAGGCCGCGCGCAGCGCGTAGCGGCGGATTCTTGCGCCGAGCTGGCCGAATTTTTCCTCGATGTTTTCATAGCCGCGATCGATGTGGTAGACCCGGTCGATGACCGTCTTGCCCTCGGCGACCAGGCCGGCCAGGACCAGGCTGGCGGAGGCCCTGAGATCGGTGGCCATCAGCGGCGCGCCGGTGAGCCGGGGCCGGCCGCGGATAATGACCGCGTTGCCTTCCAGGCGCATGTCGGCGCCCAGTCGCTGCAGTTCGAGCACGTGCATGAATCGATTCTCGAATACGGTTTCACGCACCACACCGGTGCCCTCGGCGATCGCGTTCAATGCCGTGAATTGCGCCTGCATGTCGGTCGGGAATCCCGGGTACGGCGCGGTCGTGAC
The DNA here is from genome assembly GCA_964476005.1 of uncultured Halomonas sp. Lineage (GTDB taxonomy): Bacteria > Pseudomonadota > Gammaproteobacteria > Xanthomonadales > Wenzhouxiangellaceae. Next base: position 9,519 of record CAYYZR010000089.1, on the reverse strand, counting down.
GTTGACCGCCCTGGGCCGTCGGCCGTGCATGTCGAGTTCGATCCAGTCATCACCGGTAGTGATTTCGGCGCCCGACTCCTCCAGCTTATGCAGGACCGCGTCGAGCGTGTCCGGATCGGCCCGACGCGCCGTGATGTGCCCGCCGGTCATGGCCGCGGCCACCAGAAACGTGCCCGCCTCGATCCGGTCCGGCAGCACCACGTAGTCGAAGCCCGAAAGCGGCTTGCCGCCGTGGATCACGATGGTATTGCCGCCGGCGCCCTCGATGTCGGCGCCCATGCTGTTGAGGCAATCGGCCAGGTCGACGACTTCCGGCTCCTGCGCCGCATTCTCGATCCGGGTCACGCCCTCGGCCGTAACCGCCGCCATCATGATGTTTTCGGTGCCGGTCACGGTGGCGGTATCGAGCACGATCCGCGCGCCCTTGAGCTTGCTGGCCTCGGCCACGATGTAACCGGCTTCGACCCGCACGTCGGCGCCCAGCGCGGTCAGCCCTCTCAGGTGCTGGTCGACCGGACGGGCACCGATGGCACAACCGCCCGGCAGCGAAACCCGCGCCTTGCCGAAGCGTCCCAGCAGCGGACCGAGCACCAGAACCGATGCACGCATGGTCTTGACCAGGTCGTACGGCGCCTCCTGGTGCGCCACGCCGGAGGTGTCGAGTTCGATGGTGAGTTGATCGGCAAGACCGACCTCGGCGCCCATCTGCGCCAGCAACTCGATGGTCGTGGTCACGTCCTTCAGGTGCGGCACGTTCTTCAGCCTGCAGGGCTGGTCGGTCAGCAGGCTGGCCATCAGAATCGGCAGCACCGCGTTCTTGGCGCCCGAAACGGCGACCGCGCCGCTCAACGGCACGCCGCCCTCGATTTCGATGCGCGCCATCAGCCGCCCCCCGACGCGGCCTGTTCTTCAGGCGTGCGCAGGGAAAGCGTCAGCGCGTGGATTTCGCGCCCCAGCGCGGGACCGATCGCATCGTGCACCAGGCGATGTCGCGCGACGCGGTTGAGTCCGTCAAAGCCGGCATCGACGACTTTCGCGGTAAAATGAACGTTGTCGTCGCTGGAAACACTGACCTCGGCCTGCGGAAAAGCAGCCCGCAGCTGTTGCTCTATACGTTCGCTGTCCATATCTCTTAAGGAATTCCTGTCTGAAGCCAGGGCATGAATTCGCCCCGGGTTTTGGTCCGGATGCGGGGCAGAGAGTCGCGCAAGGCAGCGATTCCTGCCCGGGACGGGGCACGTTTCGCCTGCCCGGCCCGACATGGTATACGAAACGCGATCGGCCCGGCGACCGAAGTCCGGCGACCGGAAACAACCACGGAGCCCTTTGCTGAAATGTGCATCCCCACCCTGGTATCTGCATGTCGTTGATTGCTTCGCTTGTCTATCTTCTGGTCGGTTTCGTGCTGCTTGTCTGGTCGGCCGACCGGCTTGTTGCCGGCGCCTCGGCACTGGCGCGCAATTTCGGTGTATCCGCGCTTGTCGTCGGCGTCACCATCGTCGGCTTCGGCACTTCGGCCCCGGAGATGGTGGTTTCCGCGCTCGCCTCGCTGGAAGGCAATCCATCGCTGGCGGTCGGCAACGCGCTGGGCTCCAACATCGCCAACATCGGCCTTATCCTCGGCCTGACCTGTCTGGTCTACCCGATGAGCGTCGAGCGCTCGACCTGTTTCCGCGAGATTCCGGCGCTGGCGGCGGTCACGGCGCTGACCGGGTTGCTCATGTTCGATGGATCGCTGTCGCGACTCGACGGCGCGATCCTGGCCGGCGGCCTGACCCTGTTCATCCTGGTCATGCTTTATCGAGGCCACCGCGAAGCCGATCTCGACCCCGCCACCCAGGCGCTGGTCAACGAGATTTCGGAAGAAATGAGCAATCGTGCCGCATCGGTCTGGACCGCAGTCGGCCTGGTGACCCTGCCGCTCAGCGCACAGTTGCTGGTCAGCGGCGCGATCGGCATGGCCACGATTCTGGGCGTGTCCGAGGCGGTCATCGGCCTGACCATCGTCGCGCTGGGCACCAGCCTGCCGGAACTTGCAGCGGCCATGGCCAGCGCACTGCGCAGGGAAGATGACCTGTGCATCGGCAACATCCTGGGGTCCAACCTGTTCAACCTGCTCGGCGTGCTCGGCATCGCGGCGCTCATCCATCCCATGGCGATCGAAACCCTGCTGCTTGTGCGCGACCTGCCGGTTGTCGCGATCACGTTCCTGATGCTGGCGGGCATGGCCGTCTTCGCCGGACGCATCGGCAGGGTCAGCGCCGGCGTGTTGCTGGCCACCTATATCGTCTACCAGTTTGCCGTGTTCCGGCAGGCGCTGTGATAACCGTTAGACTGCTTTCACGCATCGAGTGGTGAAAATGAACGAGCACAAGGAAAAAGTCCTAGAAAACGCCGAAGCCCTGATCGAAAGGGCGCGCGAAGTGCTGGCCACCGAAGCGGCGGCCATTCAGGCGCTGGCGCGGCGTCTGGACGGCGCGTTCGTCAAGGCCTGCGGGCTGATTCTGGCCTGCGACGGCCACCTGATCGTCACCGGCATGGGCAAGTCCGGTCACATTGGGCACAAGCTTGCCGCGACGCTTGCGTCCACCGGCACCCCGGCGTTTTTCGTCCACCCGGCCGAAGCCAGCCACGGCGACCTCGGCATGATCCGTTCCGGCGACGTGATCGTCGCGCTTTCGAACTCCGGCGAAACGGCCGAAGTGCTCAACCTGCTACCGGTGATCAAGCGGATCGGGGTCGGCCTGATCGCGATGACGGGCAACCCCGACTCAAGCCTGGCCCGGCACGCCGACGTACATCTCGATACAAGCGTCGACCGCGAGGCCTGCCCGCTTGGCCTGGCGCCCACTGCATCGACATCGGCCCAGCTGGCCATGGGCGATGCGCTGGCGATCGCGCTGCTGGAGGCGCGCGGCTTCACCGCCGAGGATTTCGCCCGCTCGCATCCAGGCGGCACGCTGGGCAAGCGGCTGCTGCTGCACATCGCCGACGTGATGCACGCCGAGTCCGACCTGCCGACCATCTCGCCGGACCAGACCATCTCCGAGGCGATCGTGATCATGACCCGCGGTCGGCTCGGCCTGTGCGCGGTCATCGATGCCGAGCGCCGAGTGGCCGGCATCCTGACCGACGGCGACCTTAGACGCGGGCTGGACGAAAGCGGCGACATCCGCACCACGCCGGTACGCCAACTGATGACCGCCGATCCCCAGACTATCGGCCCCGACGAACTGGCCGCCAGCGCCGTGGAGCTGATGCAGGCCAGGCGCATCCAGGGTCTATTGGTCGTCGATGACGACAGGCGGCTGGTCGGCGCGCTCAACTTCCAGGATCTGCTGCAGGCCGGCGTCGTATGAGCAGTGGAAACGGGTCGGCCCGGTGGTCGCCGGAACTGCTCGAGCGCACCGCGTCCATCCGCGCCATCGTGTTCGACATCGACGGCGTGATGACCGACGGTCGGCTGTACCGTGACGACAGCGGCCAGGAGATCAAGGCGTTTCACTCGCGCGACGGGCTGGGCCTGAAAGGCCTGATGCGGCACGCATTCAAGGTGGTTGCCCTGACGGCGCGAAACTCCAGGCTGGTACAGGTGCGGATGCGCGAACTGGGCATCGAGAACCTGCTGCAGGGGCGCGAAGACAAGGGCGCGGCGTTTGCCGAGATTCTGCAGCAGATCGAACTGGAGGGGTCGGCGGTCGCCTACATGGGCGACGACCTGGTCGACTGGCCGGCCATGCGCCAGGCCGGGCTCAAGCTGTGTCCCGGCGACGCCGACCAATGGATCATCGAGCAGGCCGATTATGCCACCCGAGCTCACGGCGGCCGCGGCGCGGTCCGGGAGGCGGCCGAGCTGCTGCTGGCAGCCCACGGTCTGCTCGACGCATGGCGGCAGTCGTTCCGGTGATGTGCCGATGGTGACGCCGAGATGATTGCGACAAGCGGTCGTCGCTATAGTGAATTTTGATGCCCCAATGAATCGTCGTCGCTACTGGCTGCTCTTCGTATTCGCGCTGGCCGTACTGGTCACCGGCAACTGGTGGCTCGACCAGACCTGGCAACCCGAGACACCCGCGCCCGAAGCCGTGGAACAGGACATCGACTACGCGCTGGGCGACTTCGAGGCCCAGTTCTTCGATACCGAAGGCACGCTGACACTGGATGTTGCAGGCCCCCGACTGGAGCACGACGCCGTCACCCGCCAGGCTTTGATTCCCGAGCCGCGGTTCGTGATCGATCCGGCCGGACAGGCCTGGGCCGGCACGGCCGAAATGGCGCTGGTCGAAAGAGACTCGCGCAGACTGACGCTGCAAGGCGACGTCCACATCGAAAAGCCTCACCCGCGCGGCACGATCCAGATCGAGTCCGACGAAATTCAATACGACCGCAGCGCGGCGACGCTGCACTCGCCCGGTCCCGCCGTCATGCGGCAGGACGGAACCGAACTGACCGGTGGTACTCTTACCGCCTGGATCGATGAAGAAAGAATGGAGCTTGACCAGGATGTACAAGGGATTTATCGCCCTGCCCGCGCTGCTGCTCGCGACTAGCCTTGCCGGCGCCCAGGATCCGGACCGGGAATCGGCCGCCCGGGCCGTCGACGAAGCGGTAGTCGAGCCACCGCTGATCATCGATGCCGACACGACTGATTACGACCTCCGCTCGGGCATCACCCGGTTCGGAGACAACGTCACCATCCAGCGTGGCGCCATGCTGGTCAACGCCGACGATGGGGTGGTCCACCAGGTCGACGGCCGAATGACATTGATCGAACTGTTCGGCAATCCGACCACCTGGCGCGACCGTCTGGACGACGGGAGCGTCGTGGAAGGGCGCGCCGACCGGATCGAGTACCAGGTGGAAGAGAACGTGATCACACTGACCGGTGATGCGCGTTTGGAGCACGAAGGCGGCCAGTTCACCGGTAATCAGCTCATTTACGACCTGGACACGGAGAGCCTGGCGGGACGCAGTTCGGACGGCAACCAGGTGCGTGTCGTGATCGAGGGCGATACGATGCGTCGACAGACCTCCGGCGACGATGACTCAACGCCGCCTGAATCCGATAACGGCGGCGCCGACGAAAACGAACCCGGCGCCGCTGAAGACGATCCGGTCGATCCGCCGGCGGGAAGCTGATGCTGCGCGCCGAACACCTGGTCAAGCGCTATCGCGGCCGCGCCGTGGTCCACGACGTGTCGCTGGAGGTCCACCGCGGCGAAATCGTGGGCCTGCTGGGGCCCAACGGCGCGGGCAAGACCACCTGCTTCTACATGGTGGTCGGGCTGGTGCCGGCCGACGGTGGCAAGATCACCGTCGACGAAAAGGACCTGACTCGCGCCAATATGCATCGCCGCGCCCGCGCCGGGCTGGGCTACCTGCCGCAGGAAGCCTCGATCTTTCGCCGACTTTCGGTGCAGGACAACATCGACGCCATACTCGAGCTGCGCAAGGATCTCGATCGGGACGCGCGCAAGCGGGAACTGGGCCGGTTGCTCGACGAATTCAACGTTGCCCACCTGGCCGACCAGATGGGCGTGAGCCTGTCAGGCGGCGAGCGGCGACGCGTCGAGATCGCCCGGGCGCTGGCCGCCGACCCGCGCTTCATCCTGCTCGACGAGCCGTTCGCCGGCGTGGACCCGATCTCGGTCGGCGAAATCCAGCATATCGTCGGTCACCTGCGCGACCGCGATATCGGCATCCTGATCACCGACCACAACGTGCGCGAAACGCTGGGCATCTGCGACCGGGCCTACATCATTTCCGAAGGCCGCGTGCTCACCCAGGGGCCACCCGACGCGGTGCTGGCCGACGAGGAAGTGCGCAACGTCTATCTCGGAAAGGAATTCCGGTTATGAGCCCGCAGGTGCGTGAAACATGCAGGCTGACAACAGTTTAATCGCGTCATGAGCATGGCCGACGACCCGGACCCGAAACCCGAACTCGAGTTCACCGGTGAGCGCTTCACGCCCGAGTGCGTGCGCGAGATCTTCCACGAACACTGGCACCGCTACGCCTGGGCCCAGCGCATGGTCGGCGGCCTCGACGTGCTCGACTGCGCCTGCGGCGAAGGCTACGGCAGCCGCATCCTGAGCGATGCGGCAAGATCGGTCACCGGCGTCGATATCGATGCGGCAAGCATCGAGCATGCCCGGCGGCGCTACGGCCGCGACGGCCTCGAGTTCGTCGAAGCCGGCGCGCTGGCGCTGCCGTTCGACGACGACCGCTTCGACGCGGTGGTCTCTTTCGAAACCCTCGAGCACCTGGCCGAACACGATGAGCTGATGACCGAATTCCGGCGCGTGCTCAAGCCCGGCGGCTTTCTGCTGATGTCGTCGCCGGACAGGAAGACCTATTCCGACGACACCGGCTTCGACAACGAATTCCACGTGCGCGAGCTGTATCGAGACCAGTTCGAGGATCTGCTGGCCCGACACTTTCCGAACTTCGTTCTGTTCGGCCAGAAGCTGATGTTCACCTCGGCGCTGTGGCGTCTGGACGCGGACTCGGCCAGCGCCGAATGCCTGACCAGCGAAGGCGATGGGGCGGTAACGCACGCCGCCAGCCCGGCGCATGCGCCGCTCTATTTCATCGCGCTGGCCGCGGCACGCGACGCGACACTGCCCGAACCGGCCGGCCTTTCGCTGTTCGACGACCGGGCCGAGAGCGTCTACGGCCACTACAACGATGAAGTCCGCAACCACATCCGCGCCGGCCACCTGCTGGCCGAGCGCGACGCCGAGATCGACCGGCTCAAGGCCTCGCTGGCCGATCGAAGCTCGCCGTGGCAAAGACTGCGGCAACGGCTGTTCGGCCGCCGATGAACGGTGCGGCCGACGCCCCGACCGGCTCGCCGAAAGATCGACTGACCCGCGTCGACGTGCTGGTGGTCAACTACAATGCCGGCGGCTGGCTGGCCCGGGCGCTTGCAAGCATCCGTCCCGAAGACGCCGAGGCGCCGAACCTGATCGTGGTCGACAACGGCTCGACCGACGGCAGCCTGGACGCGATCGAGTCGAACGCCGACGGCGAGCCCGCCGATCAAGTATCCCGCCGAGCGCCGGTGACCATCGACCGCGCCGGTCGAAACATTGGCTTCGCCGCCGGCGTCAATCGCGCCGCAAAGCATGCAAGACGCGAGTTCCTGCTGATCCTCAATCCGGACTGCCTGGTCGACCCGCCCACGCTGGCACGCCTGGTCGATGAACTGGATCGTCATCCGGAGGCGGCGCTGGTCTCGGGCAAGGTGCTGGACATGGACGGCCGCGAGCAACGCGGCAGTCGCCGGCGTCTGCCCACGCCGGTCCGGATCGTCAACGAAATGCTCCCCTTGGGCGGCGCAGGCATCGATCTCACCGGCACTTCGGCACCCGCAGCCCCGATCGAAGTCGAAGCCGTCTCCGGCGCCTGCATGCTGGTCCGCCGCGAAGCCTTCATCGAACTCGGCGGCCTGGACGAAGGCTATCCGCTGCACTTCGAGGACCTGGACCTGTTCGCGCGACTGGCCGAAAGCGGGCGGACGCTGCGCTGGGTTCCGGAGGCCGAGATCGTGCATGTCGGAGGGCAATCGTCCGGCCACCGCCCGGTCGCCGTGCTGTGGGCCAAGCACCGCGGGCTGTGGCGATACCTGAACCGACATTGCGGCGATCGGTGGCCGCGCTGGCAGCGGCCGCTGTGGCTGCTGGCGCTGGGGTTCAATGCCGCGGTCCGAACGCCGCTGGTCTGGGTTGCGGCCAGGTTGAAGGCCGCATCGTGAGCGCACACGGCGAGACGATTCCGGTCCCCGTCGCCCAGCGCCCGCTGGGCGGTACCGGTCGGTGCGTATCGGAACTGGGCCTGGGCTGCGCCAGCTACTGGGCCCGGCCCGGGTTCGCCGAGAAGCGCGCACGGGCCGTGTTCGACGCGGCGCTGGCCTGCGGCATCACCCTTTTCGATACCGGCGGCTCCTACGCCGGCGGCGAAGCCGAGCGGCGCCTGGGACGGATGGTCAAGGCGTCGGGGGTCGACCCCGAGGACCTGGTGATCGCCACCAAGGCCGGCACGCGAAGCGACCGGAACGGCCGCATCGTGCGCGACTTCAGTCCCGGCGGGGTCGTCGAGCAGGTCGACGCAAGCCTCGAGCGCCTTGGCCTCGAACGCATTGCGCTGCTTCAGCTCCACGGCCCCGAGGCGGGCGACCTCACCGACGAACTACTCGCCGCGCTCGAGCGCCTGCGCGACGAGGGCAAGGTGGAAATGATCGGCATCAACGCCCGCGCCGAGACGCTGGAACAGGTCGTGGGCCGCCGGCCTTTCGATGTGCTGATGCCGTTCGTATCGATACTGAAGACTCACAACGCCGGACTGGCCCGCCTGGCGGCTCAAGCCGGCCAGGGCGTGCTCGCCGCCGAGCCGCTGGCGCGCATGCATTTCGCGCCGCCGCTGGCACGCTGGCTGACCAGCGCCAGCGGCCTCTGGTACCTGGCGCGCGCGTTTTCCGGGCGCGGCGCCGGCGCCGAGAGACGCTGCCGGAAGTGCCTGGGCAAGGCCCTTGTCGCGCCCGGCTGGACACCGGCGCAACTCGCGATCGCCTGGGTGCTTGCGCGACCGGGCGTGAGCAGCGCGGTGTTTGGCACCACGCGTACCGAACACGTATTCGACTTGGCCCGCGTCTGTGCGCGCCCCCTGCCCGACTCGGTGGCCGACGCGATTGCGGCCTGCCAGCGCGAACGCCGGGGTGACTGGGCGTGACCGCGGGAACCGGCGATCGGGCGCCCGCGCAGGCCTCGAATCCGCATCCGGAATGGCGCGCGGACGGCGTGGCGGTCGTCGTGCTCAACTTCAACGGCGCCGACGATACCTTGAACTGCCTCGAATCGCTGGCTGCGCTGGAATCCGCGCCCGGCGCCATTCAGGTCATCGACAACGCCTCCGAAGACGATTCGGCCGCGCGCATTCGACAGGCCTTCCCGCAGGCAAGCGTTTCGCTGAACGCCTCCAACCTGGGCTTCGGCGGGGGATTGAACCCGATTCTCGAGACGCTGCTGGAGCGCGGTCACAACTGGATCTGGCTGCTGAACAACGACACCCGGGTCGAGCCCGGCACGCTCGAGGCCCTGCTCGCGCAAGCCCGGGCGCGTCCCGATGCGGGCGCGATCGGGGCGTGCATCGTCGACATGGATCCGCCGCACGCGTTGCAGACCTGGGGCGGCGGCCGAATCGGCATGTGGCGCGGACACAGCCGGCATTTCACCACGCCGGTGTCCGACGCGCGCCTGGACTACCTGACCGGCGCGTCGATGCTGCTGCGCGCCGCGGCGCTGCGCGAGACCGGCTTGTTCGACCCGCGCTATTTTCTCTACTGGGAAGACGTCGATCTGTGCCTGAGATTGCGCGCGGCCGGCTGGAGATTGACGGTGGCCTCCGATGCCGTCGTCCGGCACCGCCTTTCGGGCTCAACGGGCGCGACCAGCCCGCGCAAGGATGAACTGATCAACGCCTCGGCCGTCCGGTTCTTCCGCAAGCACGGCCCGCTGGGCG
>CAYYZR010000088.1:0-9971 GCA_964476005.1 uncultured Halomonas sp. | reverse complement strand
GTGGTCGGCAGCAACGGCAACAGCAGGCCCAGTGCACCGGCGCCCAGCGCCGATATTGCCAGCACCCTGTAAAGAAGCGTCGATGAGGGACGAGGTTTCATGCTGGTTGCAATCATGCCAGAGGACTCGTGAAATATAAGATGCATATATTATACACATTCAAATAAAAAGTAGGTAGAATGCATCTTAAGTCGTCGATGAGCGGCGACCAGGCCCTGAGAGGCCTTCGATCATCAAGAGTTCTAAAAGGAGAAGAATCATGAATCCGACGCGACGCCTGTGGTGGATTCTGGGAGTGATGTTCGTCGTTTCGTTCGGCGCGCTGTTGCTGATCGGTTCCGAGATTTATCGCGAAATGCCGCCGATACCCGAGACCGTGGTCAGCCAGAACGGTGATGTCATCTATACGCGCGACGATATCCAGCGCGGGCGCCAGGTCTGGCAGACGCTGGGCGGTCAGCAGGTCGGCTCGGTCTGGGGTCACGGCGCCTACGTCGCGCCCGACTGGTCGGCCGACTGGCTGCATCGCGAGGCCGTGGCGTTGCTCGATATCTGGTCGCAACGGGAATACGGGGCCGCATTCGACCAACTCGAGCCCGAAGTCCAGGCCGGGCTCAAGGCCAGACTGGTCGGCGAGATGCGGACCAATACCTACGATCCACGGACCGGTAATATCGTTGTCTCCAATGAGCGGGCCGAGGCCATTTCGCAGGTGCACGGCCACTACCGCGATCTGTTCGGCAACGGTGCCGAGCTTGAATCACTGCGCGAGCAATATGCGATCGCCAACGATGCGATCACCTCGGCAGAGCATCGCGAGTTGATGCCGGCATTTTTCCACTGGGCCGCCTGGGCGGCCACCACCGAGCGCCCGGGCAGCGACATCACCTACACCAGCAACTGGCCGCACGAACCGCTGGTGGGCAACAGCCCGACGACCGGCACCGCGATGTGGTCCATGGCCTCGATCATCCTGCTGCTGGCCGGCATCGGCGCCCTGTGCTGGTATTACGTCGCCACCAAGCACGAAGGTGAACTGCCGACGCCGCCCAAGTCCGACCCGCTGCTGTCGTCTAATCCGACGCCTTCGCAACGAGCGGTCGCCAAGTACTTCTACACCGTGGTTGCGCTGTTCATCGCGCAGATGCTGATGGGCATGATTACCGCCCACTATGCGGTCGAAGGTCATGGTTTTTACGGTTTCAATCTTTCCGAGTGGCTGCCGTACTCGGTCGCGCGCACGTGGCATACCCAGTTGGGCGTGTTCTGGATCGCCACGGCCTGGCTGGCCACCGGCCTTTACGTGGCGCCAGCAATCTCGGGCCATGAGCCAAAATTCCAGAAGCTGGGCGTCAACGTTCTTTACGTTGCGCTGCTGATCGTCGTGGTCGGTTCCATGGCCGGCGAATGGTTCGGCGTCATGCAGCGTTTCGATCTGGACACCAACTTCTGGCTCGGCCACCAGGGCTGGGAATACGTCGACCTGGGACGCTTCTGGCAGATATTGCTGTTCGCGGGACTGATGATCTGGCTGGCACTTGTGGGGACCTCGCTTTGGCCGGCGCTGAAGAAACCGTCCGAAAATCGCGCGCTGATCACCATCCTTTTCCTTTCGACCATCGCGATCGGCCTGTTCTACGCCGCCGGCCTGACCTGGGGCAAGCACACCCACCTGTCAATGGTCACGTACTGGCGCTGGTGGGTGGTCCACCTGTGGGTGGAAGGCTTCTTCGAGGTCTTCGCCACCGCGGTCGTGGCACTGTTGTTCACCCGCATGGGCCTTGTTCGGGCGCGTCTGGCGACCAACGCAACCCTGTTTGCCACCATCATCTTCCTGTTCGGCGGCATCCTGGGGACGTTGCACCATCTGTACTTCGCCGGCACGCCCACTTCGGTGATCGCAGTCGGGGCGGTATTTTCAGCGCTCGAAGTGGTGCCGCTGGTGCTGATCGGCTTCGAAGCCTTCGAGAACTTCCAGATGCGCAAGGCCGCCCCCTGGGTACAGCGCTACAAGTGGCCCATCATGTTCTTCGTCGCCGTGGCGTTCTGGAATCTGGTCGGCGCGGGCCTGCTCGGCTTCCTGATCAATCCGCCGATCTCGCTTTATTACATTCAGGCTCTGAACACCACCCCGGCGCATGGCCACGCGGCGCTGTTCGGCGTCTACGGCATGCTGGGCATCGGTCTGCTGCTGTTCGGCCTCAGGGGCCTGACCCGTGATTCGGCGTGGAACAGTCGCCTGCTGATGCCGACCTTCTGGATGCTCAACATCGGGCTGGCGGCTATGGTGTTCGGCTCACTCCTGCCGGCCGGCGTCTACCAGGCCTACTGGTCGATTACCGAGGGCCTGTGGTACGCGCGCTCGGCCGAGGTAATCCATTCGTCCTGGATGGAAACCATGGTCTGGCTGCGCGTGCCCGGCGACATTATCTTCGCCGCCGGCGGTGGTTTGCTCGCCCTGTTCGTGTTCCGACTGTGGCGCGGCGGGCGCGTCGAAAGCGCGCCGGTCGGAGCGGCCACGGCCGAGGCGGCCACCCGCGCCTGATCTCCCGCGGCTTCGGCCGCACTCCCGCAACGCCGCCCGGTCTCCCGGGCGGCGTTTTTCTGTCGCGCATCCCTCATAATCGACGTCTGTTGCCTGTTCCAAAGAGACCGCCATGCGCGCCATCCAGATTCACGAATTCGGCGATCCCGCCGCGATCCAGGTCCACCAGGTCGAAGATCCGGGCCCGCCCGGAAAGGGCCAGGTGCGCATCGACGTCGCAGGTATCGGGGTCGGGTACTTCGACGGCCTGCTGATTCGCGGCGACTACCAGATCAAACCCGACTTGCCGTTCATACCGGGAAGCTCGCTTTCAGGCACCGTGGAATCGGTGGGCGCGGGCGTCGAGCACCTTCAGCCCGGCAGCCCCGTCGCCGCCTTCGCTCTGCACGGCGGCATGGCCGAGCAGGTTATCCTGCCGGCGGCCTCGTGTGCGCCGCTGCCGCCGGCGATCGATCTACGCGCCGCGGCAAATTTCTTCATTTCGTGGGCCACCAGCCTGTACGGCCTGCGCGAGATCGGCGCGCTCCAAGCCGGCGAAACCGTGCTCGTGCTGGGCGCGGCGGGCAGTACCGGCACCACGGCGATCGAGTGTGCGAAGGCGCTGGGCGCCACGGTCGTTGCCGCAGCGTCCACCGAGGCCAAGCGCGAGCACTGTCGTGCTCACGGCGCCGATGTGGTCGTCGACTATACGTCCGACGGTTGGCGGGACAAGGTCAAGAAGGCGACCGGCGGCAAGGGCGTGAATGTTGTGTACGACCCCGTCGGCGGCGCGCTGGCCGAATCTGCGCTGAGGCTGCTGGCGCCGGGCGGACGCTACCTGGTGGTCGGTTTCGTGACCGGGATCGCGAAGATTCCGCTCAACCTGCCGCTGCTCAAGCGCTGTTCCATCCACGGGGTCAACTGGGGCGGGTCGGTGATGGCCGACCCGTCGGTAGTGCCGCCTGTGATACGAACACTGGTCGAATGGACCCTGACCGGAAAGATCGATCCGGCGCCGACCAGTATCCATTCGCTGGACCGGGCTGGAGAGGCGTTCGAGGCGCTGTTCGGGCGAAAGTCGCTGGGTGGAATCGTGATTGCCCCCTGAGCGGTGCGGCGGCGGCCACTGCGTCACGCCCGGCGCGACAGCGGCATGCAAGACTCCGCCGTTCGAAAGAGATGACCAGACAGTAAACAGCATACGGAGAACCGACATGAAAAACGCTATCCGATGGCTGGCGCCGCTTGTCGCGCTGGCCGCCCTGCAGGTGCTCGCGGTTCAGCCGACGTCGGCGCAGGACGTCGACCGTCGCACCGCCAATTCCGGCAACGTCGTGCTCGAGGACGTGCCCGAGATTCCTGCCGAAATTGGACAGGCCCTCGAGCGCTACCAGAACGTGCGCTCGGCGGGATTTGCCGCTTGGAGCGTCGACGGCGAATCGATCTTCATCGAGACGCGCTTCGCCGAGGTCAGCCAACTTCATCGCGTCGACGCGCCGGGCGGCATGCGCCGGCAGCTGACCTGGTTCGATGAGCCCATCGGACAGGTCGCGCGTCGGCCGGGCCACGCGACGATCGCATTCACGATGGACGAAGGCGGCAGCGAGTTCTCCCAGATCTACCTGTTCGACCCGGCCGACGGCAGCCATCGCATGATCAGTGACGGCGAGTCGCGCAACGGCGCCCTGCAATGGTCCGACGACGGGCGTTACCTGGCGTTCCAGTCGACCCGGCGCAACGGTCGCTCCAACGATGTCTGGATGTTCGACATGGAATCCGGAATGACGCCGAAACTGGTTCTGGAAGCGCCCGACGGAAGCTGGTGGGGACCGGTGGATTTCGCGCCCGGCACCGACCGGCTGCTGGTGCAGCAGTACATCAGCATCAACGACTCCCGGATTCACGTGGTCGATCTTGAAAGCGGCGATTCCGAACGCATCTCCGGCAGTGAGGAGAATCCGGCCCGCAACCTGGCCTACGCCTTCTCGGCCGACGGTCGCGGCGTCTACTTCGGCACCGACACCGGCAGCGAATTCAACAAGCTGGCTTACCTCGAGCTCGGAAGCGACGCCGGCCCGCAGATCGTCACCGGCGACATCGACTGGTCGGTCGAGGGGTTGACGCTCAATCATGCGCGCGATGCGGGCGTATTCGCCACCAACGAGGGCGGCATCACCCGGATGTACAGGTTCGATCCGGCCGAGGGCAGCTACGTTGCCATCGATCAGCTTCCCCAGGGCGTGATCGGCGGCGCGGAGTTCAGCCCCGACGACAGTCGGCTCGGCATGGTTGTCAACAACGCGCGATCGCCCAGCGACGTGCACGTGATGGACTGGGACAGCGGCGAGTTGGCCCGCTGGACCTTCAGCGAGGTCGGCGGGCTCGACCCGGAAGGTTTCGTCATGCCGAAACTGGTCGAATTCCCCACCTTCGACAAGGTCGGCGACGAGCAGCGAAAGATTCCGGCGTTCATCTACCGTCCGGAAGGACCGGGCCCGCACCCGGTGATCATCTCGATCCACGGCGGACCCGAAGGCCAGTCGCGCCCGACCTTCAGCTCCACCTACCAGCTATGGATCGATCGGCTGGGTGCCGCCGTGGTCGTGCCCAACGTCCGGGGCTCGTCGGGCTACGGCAAGACCTACCTGCAGCTGGACAACGGTTTTCGCCGCGAGGATTCGGTGCGCGACATCGGCGCGTTGCTCGACTGGATCGTCGAACAGCCCGATCTCGACGCGGATCGCGTCGCGGTTTACGGTGGCAGTTACGGCGGCTACATGGTGCTTGCCAGCAGCGTTCACTACAGCGAGCGGCTGCAGGCGGCCGTCGACATCGTCGGCATCAGCAACTTCGTGACCTTCCTCGAGAACACCCAGGATTATCGGCGCGATCTAAGGCGGCCCGAATACGGCGACGAACGTGACCCCGAAATGCGCGCCCACCTGCAGAAGATCAGTCCGCTGAACAACGTGCAGGAGATCGACGTGCCAATGTTCGTCGTCCAGGGCCAGAACGATCCCAGGGTGCCGGTGACCGAGGCCGAACAGATGGTGGTGGCGCTCAGGGAGCAGGGTACGCCGGTCTGGTACATGAACGCGCTCAACGAAGGCCACGGTTATCGCAGGAAGGAAAACCGCGACCTGTTCAGCGAAGCCACGGTGCTGTTTCTGGAGACGTACCTGCTCGAGTGAATGAGTCTCGAAACGGCAAATTCACGACGGCTTCTGTAAACACAGAGGTCAAATGCATTTACCACGAAGGACACGAAGGACACGAAGAAAAATCTGAAAGAAGCCAAGGAGCCTGACTGAAGCGTCTACGCGCCGGTCCAGAGCGTGAACCGGAGCGCTTATTCTTTCTTCGTGCTCTTCGTGCTCTTCGTGTCCTTCGTGGTTGTCAGCTTTTGACTTTGATCTTGAAGTCTGCCCGTTTCTGAAGCCATTCGAAGCCGCGTCAGTCCTTGCCGCCCATCAGTGACTTGAGCGTGTCTATGGGCACCGGGAACACGATGGTCGAATTCTGCTCGCCGGCGATTTCCGACAGCGTCTGCAAGTAGCGCAGCTGGATGGCGTTGGGGCTCTCGGCGAGCTTTTCGGCCGCCTCGACGAGCTTTTGCGCCGCCTGCTGCTCGCCTTCGGCGTGGATCACCTTTGCGCGTCGCTGGCGTTCGGCTTCGGCCTGCTTGGCGATCGACCGGATCATCGATTCGTCGAGATCGACGTGCTTGATCTCGACGTTGTTGACCTTCACGCCCCAGGCATCGGTCTGGCGGTCGAGAATCTCCTGAATGTCTTCGTTGAGCTTGTCGCGCTCGGCCAGCATTTCGTCGAGCTCGTGCTTGCCCAGCACCGACCTCAATGTGGTCTGCGCCAGCTGGTTGGTTGCGTCCATGAAGCGCTCGACGTTGATTGTGGCCTTTTCCGGATCGACGACCCGGTAGTAGACGACCGCGTTGACCTTGACCGAGACGTTGTCGTAGGAAATCACGTCCTGGGTGGGCACATCCATGACGATCACGCGCAGATCGACGCGCACCATCTGCTGGATGAACGGGATCACGATGATCAGTCCCGGGCCCTTGACCTTGTCGAAACGGCCCAGCGTGAAAATCACGCCGCGCTCGTACTCGCGCAGGATCTTGATTGTGTTGGCCAGCAGCAAGACCAGCACCACCACAATAGTGGTCACGAAATACAAAAAGTCGACGTTCATTGCAGAACTCCTTTTTTCGGTGTTCGAAGCTACCTGGTGGATTCGTCGGACCGGTCGATCGGCTCGACGTCAAGGACGAATCCCTCTTCTTCCATATCGATGACTCTGACCTTGTCGCCGCGCGCGATCGTGTGGCTGGACCTTGCGCGCCAGTCCTCGCCCTGCAGATGCACCCGGCCCTGGCCGTCGCTGAAGTCCGAGATGGCCTCGGCCTGCTCACCCGTCAGCGCCTCGCGTCCGCCCAGCCGGGGCTTGCGAACCGAGCGCGCGGCCAGCCACACGATCGCACCGAAGATCAGGGCAGAGCCGAAGCCCATGCCGGCGACCAGCCCGGTATTCATTTCCAGCCCGGGCACGCCCGAATCGAACAGGATCACGGAGCCGAACGTCACCGCGACGATGCCGCCGATGCCCAGGATGCCGAACGAGGGCACGAACAACTCGACGGCGATCAGCGCCAGGCCCAGCGCCATCAGCGCGAGTCCGGCGTAGTTGACCGGCAGGATCTGAAATGCGTACAAGGCCAGAAGCAGGCAGATGCCGCCGATCACGCCGGGGACCAGGGCGCCCGGGTTGTAGCCTTCGAGTATCAGGCCGTAGATGCCGACCATCAACAGGATGTAGGCCAGGGTTGGATTGGTGATGATGGCCAGAAGCTCGGTTCGCCAGTCGGCCTCGATTTCCGTCGCCTGGAGATCCGCGGTCGCCAGCGTCCGCGTGCCTTCGTCCATGCGCACCTCGCGTCCGTCGATGGCCTCCAGCAATTCCGGCAGGTGCTCGGCGACGACGTCGATGACGTTGCGCTCCAGCGCTTCGGCCGCGGTCAGGCTGACGGCCTCGCGCACGGCGCGCTCGGCCCATTCGGCGTTTCGGCCGTGGCGATTGGCCAGACCCTTGATATAGGCGACCGCGTCGTTGATCGCTTTGCGTGAAGAAGCATCTCCGGCGACCGGCTCCGGGGGCTCGGTCGATTCCGCAGCCGTCGTTTCCTCCGACGTGCCGGTTTCCTCCGACGATGCTGTCGACGACTCGGGTGACTCGCCGCCGGATTCGTCTTCGAGAGCTTCCCGGGCCCGTTCGATCGGCGTGGCGGGCTGCCGGTCACCGCCGCCGCCCCCGCCGATCTGTACCGGCGTGGCCGCGCCCAGGTTGGTCGACGGGGCCATTGCCGCGACGTGACTGGCATAGAGCATGTAGGTACCGGCGCTGGCCGCGCGCGAGCCTGGCGGCGCGACCCAGGTGGCCACCGGCACTTTCGAGGCCAGAATCTTGCGAATGATGTCGCGCATGGACGCGTCGAGTCCGCCGGGCGTGTTGAGCTTCAGCACCACCAGTTCGGCCTGTTCGGTCTCGGCCCGCTCGATCCCGCGCACGATGTAGTCGCGGGTAGCCGGGCCGATCGCATCGTCCACGGTCAGCACATAAACCTTGCCGGCACCCTCCGGCGCCTGTGCGAATGCACCCGTCGCCAGGGCCGCCATTACCGTGCACAGCAAAGCTGCAAGGAGGCGGCTCGACGTGGCTTTTTGCAAACCGGTCATGTCAACTCCAGTCGCGGAAACTCAAGGATATCAGTCGACCCGTGAACGGCCCTCTAGGTCGTAGTCGATCGTTGTGACCACCCGAACGAGCTTGACGTGCGGTGAACTCGGGTCGCGCTCGGTGATCGTGAAATAGCCCTGGCGCGCGGTCCGGATCGCGCCGACTCGGCTGCCGGAGTCCTCGGCAAACTGGTTGGCCGCGCGCCGGGCGTCGGCAGTGGCGTCGGCGATCATCCCGGGTTTGATTTCATCCAGCGCGGTAAACAGGAATTCGGCGGCCGAGCCCCAGTTGGGGGTCAGCGGGACGCCCTGGCTGATCAATTCGGCCGCGTCGCTCATCGCCGCCCGTGCCGATTCGACCTGGACCGTGCGCAGCGTCAGCGTGCGTTCGGCCGCATAGCGTTCGGTCGGGCGCTGGTTGTCATAGCTGTTGAGCCAGCGATCGGTCACGCGCGGCGGGCTGCGCGTGATTTCGTCGTCGGTGAAACCGTTGAGCTTGAGGAACGCGATCACCGATTCGTCGGCCCGGTCGAGTCGCTGCCGCAACTCTTCGAGATCGGCGCCGGTCAGGCTGTAACCGATCGGCCAGATCGCGAGGTCGGCCGGCACCTCGCGTTCGGCCAGTCCCTTGACTTCGACGAAGCGGTCCGGGCTGCCGAACTCACCAATGGCGTAACTGATGAAAAGGCTGGAGACCACCAGCGCAATCGCTATCGAAATGGCACTCGGCCAAGCCGCGTAACGTTCGATGTTGCTCGCCATGCTTTGCCACCTCCGGGTGATGGGTACAGCGTACACCGAATCGGGGTGGCATTCGCAAGGTTGCTTGCTGATTGCCGGTGGCGAAACAGCTTTCGATTCTCAAGCGTGCGAAACATGAACAATCGCCGCCGGTTACACTCGGAACTCGCTCATGCCTGTACGCATAACCAATGTGTCTGATCGCTTTCCACTGGCAACCGGGCGCGGAGCAACCGCTGGTCATGGCGGCCAACCGCGACGAGTTTCATGCTCGACCGACAAGCGCGCTCGGCTGGCGGGACTGGCCGGCCGGGCCGCTGGCCGGCCGCGACGAGCAGGCCGGCGGCACCTGGATGGCCGTCGGGCACAAGGGGCGCTTCGCCGCGATTACCAATTTCCGCGATCCCGAGGCGGCCTCCGGCACTCGCTCGCGCGGTGAACTCCCGCCGGCGTGGTTGGAATGGGAAGGGCCGATCGACGAATTCGCCGATCGCTTGTACGCAGACAGGGGACAATGGGGCCCGTTCAACCTGGTCTTCGGCGATACCGGGGCGTTGTGGATCGTCGGGACCCACGCCGAGCCGGCGCCGGTGTCGCCGGGCGTTCACGCGTTGTCGAACCACCTGCTCGACACGCCCTGGCCGAAATCGATACGCGCCGTGCGGCGGATGGAAGGCTGGTTGGAGACAGGGACGGGCAAGATCGATGGCCTGCTCGACCTGCTCGACGACCGCCAGCCGGCACCCGACCACGAACTTCCCGATACCGGCGTCGGACGGGAGCTCGAGGTCATGCTCTCGGCCCCGTTCATCGTCAGCGAACGCTACGGTACCCGCTCGTCCAGCGCGCTGGTGCTGGGACCCACCATCACCATGGCCGAGCGCACCTTCGATGCAACCGGCAAGACAAACGGCGAGCGCGTGTTCAGCTGGAAACGAGACGCCTGACTCCCC
>CAYYZR010000087.1:0-10026 GCA_964476005.1 uncultured Halomonas sp. | reverse complement strand
CCCAGTTCAGGCCGCGGCGCTCGTTGTCGGCCAGCGGCTCGAGCTTCGGCATGTCCGACATGTCGCCGTCGACCGGCGTCTCGCGCGCCAGCCTGGGCTCCACGACCTTGTCGGTCAGCCACCAGCCGATGCCGATCACCAGAACGCTGGAGGCCGCCATGAAGAACCAGTTGACCAGCGGGTTGATCGCCACCGAGGGGTCGAGCACGCGCGCGGCCTCCTCGGTAATGCCGGCCAGCATCGGGTCGATGGCCGACGGGATGAAGTTGGCCGAAAAACCACCCGAAACACCTGCGAATGCCGCCGCGATGCCCGCCAGCGGATGGCGTCCGGCGGCGTAGAAGATCACCGCGCCGAGTGGAATGACGACCACGTAGCCCGCGTCGGCCGCAGTGTGAGAAACAATCGCCACCAGGATGAGCATCGGCGTGAGCAGCCGCGGCGAGGTCACGCCGAGCATCTTGCGCAGCGCGGCGTTGATGAAACCGGTATGTTCGGCCACACCCACGCCCAGCATCGCAACCAGCACGATGCCCAGCGGGGCGAAGCTGGTGAACACGGTGACCATCTGGCTCAGGAAACGCGCCAGCTCACCGCCGGAAAGCTGGTTGACGACCTGGATGGGCTCGCCTGTCTGCGGGTGCAGCGCGCTGAACTGGATCGGTGCAAGCAGCGCCGACAGCGCCCAGACCACCAGCATCAGCAGGAAGAAAAGCACAGCCGGATCGGGTAGACGATTTCCGACGCGTTCGATCACGTCGAGGCTCCGGTAAAGCCAGCGACGGCCGGCAGTCGGCTCGGATATGGGTTGTTCGCTCAAGATGAAATCTCCCTTGTTCTGATCGTTTTGAAAGCTGTCACGACCTTCGGCCCCTCAAGTCTTGCGGCCCGGTCCGTCAAGCGGCAGCGGCGTGACCTTGTCCCCTGTCCCGCGATCACGAATGACACACTTGCCGCGTTTTTTCACCTGCTCTATGCGAATGACCGACTGCATCGGCAGCATCAGCTTGTCGGTGTCGGCGAATTCGGCCCGCAGGCGCTCCTCGGTCGGATCCACGACCACCTTGGAATCGCCGTCGAATATCAGGCCCGACGCCTCGACGAAACCATACAGATGACTGGAATCCACGTGCTCCACGAAAAGCTCATAGACCTTTCCGTGGCTGAAAAACACCAGTTTGTACACGTTTCGCCCTGAGTGATTCGTTTTCAACGGTCCATTATGCACGGTCGAAGCCGATCGGTTGAAGCACTTTGCGCCGGCACGCTGACCCGGACATGGTGTCGCGAGATTCAGTCGACATCGGTGACGTATCCGTTCCTGCCGGAGAACAGGCGAATGACCAGCGCCACAAGGACGCCGGCCACGAATCCGGCAACGTGGGTTCGCCAGGCAACTGCGTCGGACATCGGACCGAAAACCGTATACAGAACCTGCAGCGCAAACCATGAGCCGATGACCAGCAAAGCCGGAATGCGAGCGAACTGAAGGAAAAGTCCCAGCGGGAGCCACAAACCGATGCGACGCGAGGGAAACAGACCCAGATAGACGCCCACAATCGCCGAAACCCCTCCACTGGCGCCGATGATGGTGCGTTCAAGGGCTGGTATGTTGAGTGCGACGAACAGGTTTGCCAGGGCGCCGAGCAAAAGAAAGATCGCGATGAAACGCATATGCCCGAGCGCACGCTCCACCGGAATTCCGAAGACCCAAAGGTAGGCGATGTTGCCGGCAAGATGCCACCAGGTGGCGTGCGCGAACAGTGCGCTGATCAAACCGACCAGCCCGGCCGATTCACCGAATGCGGGAAGCGTCGCAAGAAGCTGCGCAATCCGCGCAGGCTTGAAGCCCCAGAAATCGACCCAGCCGTCGACCATTGTTTCCGGGACCAGCAAGGTACTCAATGTGACCGACAGCGCGAGCGCGCTGATCAGGATCACCATCCATGGATTTGCGGTTCCGGACCGGGGCGGACCGGCTCGAACAAGCCAGTTCACTCGATCAGAATCCGATACCCGGAAAATTCGACCACGGCGCCGCGTTGCCGGATCTCCACCAGGCGGACACCGGTCTCTACCAATTGACCCTCGCGGTAGCGCTCGCCATTGATCAACACGAATCGATCGACAGGCTTTTCAGCGTAAAAATGGACTGCCAGATCGAGTTCGGGAAATTCTGCACGCTGGACCTGCGGCATTTCCCATGGCCGGATGAACAGATTCCGGGTCGGCTCTTCAGCCGGCCGGGATCGCTCTGCCGGCGCTTCGGACGGCTTCGATGCCCGGGGCGGCTGTTGTTGCTGCGCAGGCTGCTGCGGATCTTGCGCCTGTTCCTTCGGCGGCTGGCGTTGCGCATGCTGTTCCTGGAGCATCCGCCGCATTTCCTGCATCGAGGGTCGGGACTGCGCAATATCGGCCTCCGTAGCCGCGACGGAATCGGCAGCTCCCGGGTCACGTTCGCCGTCGGTCGACGCATTGCCGGAATCACTATCTGCGCCGTGCTCGGCAACCGATGTCGAAACGTCCTGCGGTGCCATGTCCACGGCGGTGGTCGGGCGCTGACTGGATGCACCGGCCACCGGCGCCGGATCGGCCTTTGCGTCAACAGCTCCGGACGCGGCACGCGCTTGCAACCCGGCATCGGCGGCCGCGGGCTCGCTTTCAAGGGCAGCCACGCTCGATTTGCCATCGCCGTTCGAAGGCTTGTCCAGCCGCTCCGAGAGCATCGGCCAAAGCCACGGCGCCGCGGCAACCAGCAAGACGGCCGCAGCCACGCCGACCAACCAGCGCGATCCGCGTCTCGTGGAAACGGCCGCCGGAGGCGTTCTGGTCAGGTCAATCGTCGGCGATGCGTCGCGCCGACGCTGGGCTTCCGATTTCTTCAATGCATCGAGCAACAGCGACATTTCAGTCCGAAAAGGTGGTGGCTTCGGCGCGCCCGGAATCCGCGCCAAGCGTTGAAAGAAACAGCCGCGTCACCGGACCGGCCATGCCGTCCTGGCGCAACCCGTTGCGCAGCTGGAAATCGCGTATCCAGCGCTGGAAATCGGGGCCGTAGCGCGTGTCCACGGCGCCGGACCACGGTTGATCCGGATCCTGGGCCGCGAGACGCTTGAGCTCGATGATGGCCGCATTGTCGTCGCCGGTCTGCCAGACGCTTCCCATGTCCGGCCAGACGGCATAGAAATCGCCCAGCCAGCGCGCGTCCAGCTGCGGGATCGGTACCTGAAAATCCTGGCCGGACTGGCGAGCCAGCACGCTGTCCAGTCCGACCTCGACCGCCAGTACATGACCGCCCCTGGGCTCATCGAGTCTGAGCACCACCGGCCTTCCGAGTTTGCGCAGCAGCGCCCAACTGCCGCGCAGGCGATGGCAGGCAAACCCCTCGAACTGACCCTGCGAGCAGGCCGCGGCGATCAACTCCGGATTGGCCGCCGGATACAGCGCCGCCGCCTCCCGCCAGGCATTCTGGTCGCTGGATTCGGCAAGCATCTGGCGCCACAGCGGTTGGCTCACCTCTTCGGCTTGCTCGGGCAACGAGTTAAGCGACCAGATCATGCCGCCGGCGACCGCCAGAACAACCACGATTGCCAGTACCGAAAGCGCGGCGCTGACACGCCTGCCGCTGCCGGCTTCGTCTCCGACGACAACCTCGCCGGCGGCCTTGCGGATCATCGCCGGGGTAATCCTGTCGGCCTCGCGTGCGTATCCGGCCATCAGTGCGCGGTCGGCGATGATGTTGATCAGCCGCGGCACACCGCCCGAAACATGATGCAGCGTGCGCAGCGCCGACGAAGTAAACGGACAGCGCGCGCCGCCGGCGATCTGGATTCGGTGGCGCACGTACTCGGCCGTTTCCTGCTGTCCCAGCGGCGCCAGGTGATAGCGCGCCGTGATGCGCTGGGCAAGCTGGCGCAGCGACGGCCGACTGAGCAGCTCGCGCAGCTCCGGCTGACCGAGCAGGATGATCTGCAGCAGCTTGTCGGTGGCGGTTTCCAGATTGGTCAGCAGGCGGACCTGCTCCAGCGTCTCGCGCGACATGTTCTGGGCTTCGTCGATGATGAGCACGGCGCGTTCCCCGGCGGCGTGGATTTCCAGCAGGCGCTGGTTCAGGCACTGGCCCAGGGCTTCCAGGCCGGTCTCGCCATCCGGAGGTTCGACCTCGAGCTCGCGACAGATCGCGCGCAGCAGTTCGCGCGGCTCAAGCATTGGGTTGAGAATCAGCGCAATTCGCGTATGCTCCGGCACCTGCTCGAGCATCAACCGGCACAGCGTGGTCTTGCCGGTCCCCACCTCCCCTGTCAGCTGGACGAACCCGCCGCTTCCGCCCCGTCCGACGCCGTACAAGAGATGCGCGAGCGCATCCTGGTGGCGCTGACTCAGAAAAACGAAGCGCGGGTCCGGCGTGATCGAGAAAGGCCGCTCTTCAAGTCCGTAGAATTGCTCGTACATACTGCCTCGGTTTGGACGGGGCCTGCCATGAACCGGCGCCGCCGACGAATCGATTGCCACTTTGACGCGGCCCGTGAATATTAAGCTTTTCTGCGCCCTGGTTGATTCAACCTGTAACAATTACACCTGAAAGGAACGCATTCAGTCCGACAACACCATCAGCGAAGCGTTGCCGCCGACCGCCGCGGTATTGATCGTGCGGGTCCGCTCCACGGCGAAGCGCTGCAGGTAGTTCGGACCGCCCGCCTTGGGTCCCGTTCCCGAAAGGCCTTCGCCGCCGAACGGCTGCACGCCCACCACCGCCCCGGTCATGTTGCGGTTGACGTAGGCATTGCCGGCATGCACGTTCCGAACGACATGCTGCTGTATCTTGTCAATTCGGCTGTGGCACCCGACGGTGAGGCCGTAACCGGTGGCGTTGATTTCGTCGATCACCTGGTCGAGGTCGCGGGCCCGGTAGCGCACGATGTGCAATATCGGCCCGAAGACCTCTCCGTCCAGCTGCTCGATGGATTCGAGCTCGAACGCACGCGGAGCGAACCAGAAGCCTTCGCCGGCGTTGACCGGGTCCGGCACTCGTGCGACGGGACGCGCTTCGCGCTCCATTCGTTCTGCGTGGCGCTCGAGCATTTCGAACTGGGCCCGGTCGATGACCGGCCCGATGTCGGTGGCCAGTTGCCCCGGCCACCCCACTGTCAGTTCCTGCATGGCACCGGCCAGCATCTCCAGTACGTGATCGGCGACGTCGCGCTGAATATAAAGAACCCTGAGCGCGGAGCAGCGCTGACCCGCCGACAGGAACGACGAATTGATCACGTCGCGCACGACCTGTTCGGCCAGCGCCGAGGAATCCACGATCATCGCGTTCTGCCCGCCGGTCTCTGCGATCAGCGTGGCGATCGGACCGTCGCGCTCGGCAAGCTTGCGGTTGATCGTGCGTGCGGTCTCGGTCGAACCGGTAAAGGCGACGCCGGCAATTTGCGGATCGGCGGTCAGCGCGGCGCCCACGCGCCCGTCGCCGGGCAGCATCTGCAGCACGTCTTTCGGAATGCCGGCCTGGATAAACAGTTCGATCGTGCGCGCGGCCACCAGCGGTGTCTGCTCGGCCGGCTTGGCGATCGCCGCGTTGCCCGAAGCCAGCGCCGCGGCCACCTGGCCGGTAAATATCGCCACCGGAAAATTCCACGGGCTGATACACACGAAAACACCCTTGCCGTGCAGCGAGATTTCATTGTGCTCCCCGGTCGGCCCGGCCAGCACTTCCGGCTGAGCGAAGTGACGACGCGCCATCTGCGCGTAATAACGACAGAAGTCGGCTGCTTCGCGGACTTCGTTGATGCCGTCGATCAAGGACTTTCCGGCCTCGCGAACGCACAGCGCCATCAGCTCGGCGCGATTATCTTCAAGCAGGTCGGCCATGCGCTCGAGACACTCGGCACGCTCACCGGCCGGTGTGGCATCCCAATCAGGCTGCGCCCGCCGGGCGTTCGCCACGGCAGTTTCAGCGGCCGCGGGATCAGCCAGCGTTACCGACCCAACCACATCGTCGCGATCGGCCGGAGACCGAATCTCCATCGTTTCACCGGTGGCCAGACCGTGGCCGCCGGTCGGGGCCGCCTTCCACCGGCAATCCCGAAACGCCGACATCCGCTCTGCCAACTGTTTCTGCTGCGACTCGGCGGCGAAATTGATGCCGCGCGAGTTCTTGCGCTGACCGGCGAAAATATCGGCCGGAAGCGGAATCTTCGGGTGAGCATACTGCCCGAAACGCTCGACGGTTTCGACCGGATCGGACACGACATCCCGGGCCGGCAGCTTCTCGTCGACGATACGGTTGACGAACGAGCTGTTGGCCCCGTTTTCCAGCAGCCGGCGCACCAGGTACGGCAGCAGATCACGATGGTCGCCGACCGGCGCATAAACCCGGCAGTGGCCATTGAACTTCCCGCTGTCCAGCACCTCTTCGTAAAGATCGCGCCCCATCCCATGCAGGCGCTGGTATTCAAAATCCTCGCGATCGCCGGCCAGCTGATTGATGGCGCAGATGGTGTGCGCGTTGTGGGTCGCGAATTGCGGATAGAACTCCTTCCTGAGCTTCAGCACGCGAGCAGCACAGGCCAGATACGACACGTCGGTATTCGGCTTGCGCGTGAAAACGGGATAGTCATCATGGCCCTCGAGTTGAGCCAGCTTGATCTCGGTATCCCAGTACGCGCCCTTGACCAGCCGTACCGGAATCCTGTGGCCGGTGGTGCGGGCGAGTTCGGCCAGCCATTCGATCGCCGGCCAGCCGCGCCTGAGATATACCTGCAGCGCCAGGCCGAAACCGTCCCACCCGGCCAGCTGCTCGTCGGTCAGGACGGCGGCGAAAACGTCGAGCTGCAGCATCAGGCGCGCAGCCTCCTCGGCGTCGACGGTCAGCGCGATTCCGGCGTTCCGCGCGCGTACCGCAAGGTCGCGCAGCACCGGCACCAGCTCGGTCATCACGCGATTGCGCTGCGCGGTCTCGTAGCGCGGGTGCAGCGCAGACAGCTTGACCGAGATGCTCGGCGCGTCGAAGATGTCGCTGGTGGCGGCGGCCGCGCCGATCGCGTCTATGGCCGCCGCGTACGCATCACGATAGCGTCGTGCGTCGGCAGCCGTAAGCGCCGCTTCGCCCAGCATGTCGAACGAATAGCGGTAACGCTTGTTGGCTTTCTTTCGCGAACGCTCCATGGCGGCCTTGATGTCGCGACCCATGACGTACTGGTGGCCCATGATGCGCATGGCCTGGCGTATGGCCAGCCGTACGACCGGCTCTCCCGATTTGTTGGCCAGTCGCGCCAGGACAGAGCGCACGTCGCGCCTGGCCGACTGGCCCACCTTGACCATCCGCCCCGTCAGCATCAGGCCCCAGGTGGAGGCATTGACGAACAGCGACTCGCTCTTGCCCAGGTGAGACTCCCAGTTCGCCTCGGAAAGCTTGTCGGAAATGAGCTTCTCGGCCGTTTCGTTGTCCGGAATCCGCAGCAGCGCCTCGGCCAGGCACATCAGCACCACGCCCTCTTCCGAAGAGAGGTCGTATTCGCGCATGAAAGCCTCCATGGCGCCGTGATGCTCGCTGCGCTTGCGCACTTTTTCCACGAGATCCACGGCCAGCTTCTGCACGCGACCCCGCTCGACCTGATCCAGCCCGACATTTTCCAGCAGATGCGGTACGAAATCGGCTTCCGGGACGGTCCACGCTTTTTCCAGAGCCCGGCGCGCGGAGTCTGAAGGAAACTCTGTACTGGTTACAAATGGCGTGTCATGACTCATTTTCGGCCCTGCTCCGGCTGACGGTGGGTTGACTCCGGCCCCTGCGCGGCGCGACCAGACCGCCGCGCCACCTGGATTAGGGCGAGTTTAACGCAAGCCCGGTAGAGCCTACCTGCATCCGGCGGGCATGAATCGACGGTTGGCCAACGTGAAGATTGCGATTCCGCGTCACATGAGCATCGGCTACAATACGCGCTTTGGAAATTCACCGGTTTCATGATCCGCGAGAGCGTTACAGATCAGGATAATTCGGTGACCCGGATCGAGGTGCTGTCCAACCTGTCGCTTTCGCTGGACAGGCTGGTCGCGTTTTTTCTGGTACTGAGCGCGGTGACCCTGACGGTCGCACTGCTGCCGACGCTGCTCGGCTACTGGCCGATCATGGCCATCGCGATCGTGCACCTTGTGATCGTGGGCTGGTGTTTTCGGGTCGCGTGGCGTGGTCACTGGGCACGTCAGGAGATCACGGTGGACGCCGACCGCGTGCAGGTCGACTTCCGCACGGTCCGCGGCGTCGAACAGCAAAAATTGCCGACAGGATGGGTTCGGGTGGAACAGCGGTCTGCGCGCGGCGAGCCCAGGGTATATCTGGCACTGCACGGCAAACGGATCGAAATCGGAAGTTTCGTTCCAGCCGACGAGCGGATCGAGGCGGCCAAAAGCATCATTCGGGCGCTCGAACCGCATTCGGCGTGGAATATCAAAAGAATCAAGGAAACAGCGAGTTCAGGATGAAAAGAACCAATGAATTGATTGTCGGATTGGCGATGGTGGCAGTTATCACGGTCATCACGTGGGGCTTGTTCGCCGTGGGCGACAACATGCCGGTGGGCGTTACCCCATTCAGTCGCGACGTTTACCAATTGCACATGATCGTGCTTGGAATCGTCACCGTCATCGGCATTCTCGTATTTGCCGCCATGTTCACCTCGATCTATCTGCATCGCAAGTCTCGCGGTGCGGAATCGGCAAAGTTCACGCACTCGACCCGGGCCGAAATCACCTGGACCGTGATTCCGATCCTGATCCTGGTAGCAATGGCCATTCCTGCCACACGCGTGCTGATCGACATGGAAGACATGTCGGGCGCCGAGATGAATATCAAGGTCACCGGTTACCAGTGGCTGTGGCAGTACGAATATCTGGAAGACGACATTTCGTTCTATTCGGCTCTGGACCGCGACAGCAACGCCGCACGCCAGATCGGATCCGACATCTCGCCGCGCGAAGTCGACAACTACCTGCTCGAGGTCGACAAGCGCATGGTGGTACCCACCAACACCAAAATTCGCATCCTGCTGACTTCGGGCGATGTGATCCACTCCTGGTGGGTGCCCGATCTGGGCTGGAAGCGGGACGCGATTCCCGGCATGGTCAACGAAGCCTGGACGCTGATCGAAGAACCCGGCGTATATCGTGGCCAGTGTGCCGAACTGTGCGGCAAGGATCACGGTTTCATGCCGGTGGTGGTCGAAGCGGTTTCGCCCGAGGACTACCGTGCTTGGGTTGCAGAACAGACCGGCGGCGAGCAGACCGCAGCGGCAGCGCCGGCCCTGGACGAAATGGACCGGGAAACGCTGATGGCACACGGCGAGGACATATACCAGGCGCACTGCGCGGCCTGCCACCGGGAAGATGGTTCGGGGATGCAGCCGGCGTTTCCGGCACTGGCCGGCAACGCCGTCGTCAACGGTGAACTCTCCGAGCACATCGACGTGGTGGTCAACGGTCGTCCCGGTACCGCAATGGCAGCTTTCGGCCAGCGTCTCGACGCACGCGATCTCGCCGCGACATTGACTTACACGCGCAATGCCTTCGGCAATCAAACCGGCGACCTGGTGCAGCCTGAAGACGTCGCCGCGCTGACCGACGCGCAGCTCGACGAAAGTCTGGTATCGACAGGCCGTCCGGCAAACTGAATGCGCAGTCCGCGCGCCAAGCGCGGACTTCTGGAAACCGACGGAAACCGGGGCCCCCGAAAGGGCCCAATTTGCAAGGAATCGCAATGACTGACACAACCGCTCATATCGACGATCATCACGCTCAGCCCAAGGGCCTGGCGCGCTGGCTGTTCACGACCAACCACAAGGAAATCGGTACGCTGTATCTGGTGTTCTCGCTGGCGATGTTCCTCGTCGGTGGCGCGATGGCCATGGTGATCCGCGCCGAGCTTTTCCAGCCGGGACTGCAACTGGTCAACCCCGAGTTTTTCAATCAGATGACCACCATGCACGCGCTGGTGATGATCTTCGGTGCCGTGATGCCTGCCTTCGTCGG
>CAYYZR010000086.1:0-10073 GCA_964476005.1 uncultured Halomonas sp. | reverse complement strand
TGATGCTGGGCCATGCCGATGCTCAGCGTGGGGCCGACCAGCACGCCGAGTTCGGCCATGCCGCCGGCGATCGTCTCCGGGCAGATGGCGTCGGTTCCGATGAGGCCGGTAGGTCCGTGCTGCTCGGTTGACCCGATCGGAATGACGATCGCATCGCTTGTCTTGAGATAGGCCTCGATCTCCGGCCACGTCGCCTGCTGCAATTTCATCGAATGCCTCCCTCGTTCCAACAACCAACCAGCCAACCCACCAGAACTTATTTCCCCGTGAACACCGCTTCGCGCCGCTCCAGGAACGAGCGGATCCCTTCCTTCACGTCGTCGCTGGCCATGACCGGTTCCAGCGACGTGAACAAGGCTCGCTTGGCCGTGTCGTGACCTTCGAGCCGGCCCAGGCGGGATGATGCAAGACTTCCCTGAACACCCAGCGGCGCCGCGCGGGCGATCTTCTGGGCGATCTGCCAGGCGCGATCGAACTGCTCGCCAGGCTCGACCAGTTCCTGCACCAGGCCCCAGTCGATCGCCTGCCGGGCGGTCCATTCGTCGCCGGTGAGCAGGTATCTCTGCGCATTGGCCCAGCCGATCTCCTCGGGCAGCCGGAAGGTCGCGCCACCGCATGGAAAGATGCCGCGCCTGACTTCAAGCTGGGCATAGCGGGTATTGGATGCCGCCACCCGGATGTCGGCATTGAGCATCATTTCGACGCCGCAGGTAAAGCAGATGCCCTGGGTCGCGAATACCACCGGCTTGTTCAGTGGCTCGCCGACGACGAAGAACGGATCGATCTCGCCGTCGCCCAGTTCCATCCCCTTTCCGTTGGCGAAGGTCTCGGCCCAGTCATCGAGTTGAAGCCCCGAGGTGAAATGCTCGCCCTCGGCGTAAACCAGCCCTACGCGAAGCTCTTGCTCACGCGCCAGGCGCCCGTACGCGGCCGCAATGGCGTGATACATCTCGCGGTTCATCGCGTTCATCTTTTCCGGGCGGTTCAGCCCGATGAGCAGCACGTGTTCGCGTGCTTCGACATTGACCAGTGACATGGCTTGTCTGCTGTGCGGTAACGGGACAATGTTAACCCGGTCGTGCGCCGGACGCCCGTGCGCGCCAGGATAGCCGCGTTTACCGTCTCCGATCCCGGGAACGAAGCACCTGCGCGCGGTCGGTCTGGCGGTCCGGACGGGCCCGTGGCGGCGCTTCGGTGCGAACGGCGCGCGACGAGGCACCGGCCTGACGGTTTCGCTTGGCGGTGCCGCGCGAGGAATTGCGTGAAATTGTCCGCTGGTTGCCGCGGGTGCTGGAGTTGATCGAAGCCGAAGACGGACGCGACCGAGCCTGGGCGGCACGCTCGTTTGCCGAGGTTCGCGAGCGGAATGTCGATTGCTGTATCGCGCGTGATGCCGAGCGTAGCGTCGACCTGGAAGACGTTTGTCCGATCGACGACCTGGGCTGCACGCCGCGAGCCCGGTTCGGCCGGCTTGCGCGCGAATCCGTCTGCGGAACGGATCGGCCCGTTCGTTTGCGGCCCTGGGCCAGTTCCGATCTGATGGATGCTCGATCCGATGCCGCGCGGCGAGCGTCCGGTTGGCCCGAGCGCCGACCGGATGATCCTGCCGGCGACGCATCGTCGCCGCGGCGGCCGCTTGCGGTCGCTTCGCGACGGGTATTGCTGCTCCGCCGGATGGTGTCGCGGTTTCGTGCAGTCGGGTCTGCGACCTGTCGGTTTCGCGAGTCCGAAGGGACTGTTCTCGCCAGCGGGCGCTGCGTCGTGAAATCGGCAGTGCGCGAGCGCTGGCGCAACAGGTCGCGACGGTCGTCGCGGTACCTGTTCGACCCGTTCGATGTCTTGATCGCATGGCGCTCATCGATGCCGCGGCGGTAGGCGACGCCGCGGCGATGCGCGGGGTCGTGCTTCCAGTGCTTTGTGTCGGCGTAGCGGGCCACATCGCGACCGGACGAAAAGCCGCGGCCGGCATACCCGTGGTTGCCGCGGTCTCGATGGCCGTAGCGGAAATGATCGTGCACGACAACCTTGCGACTGGACCAGTGAAAGGCGCTGAAGAAGAATGCAGTCTGCACGTGGTGGCCGCCGCTCCAGTAAAAGCTGAAGCCGGTGCGATGACCCGAGCGATGACCATATCCGTGCGGGTGATCCCAGTAGATCGGCGGATAGGCCGAATGGCGCCATGTGCCGTAGACCACGCGCGGATCGTAGTAGGGCACGTAGACCACGCGGGTCACGGCCGGCTCGATATAGATATAGGTGGGCTCGCGCACCACGCGGACGTACTCGTTACTGCGCAGGTGACCGGCGGCGTAGGCCTCGTCGCGCAGGTACTGGATGGTGTCGAGCACCTGGTATTCCTGGATCAGGAAGGCATCGCCCAGGCGCTGGGTCCAGACAAGGTCGGCGTCCATGCGCGCCAGCAGTTCGGGAAACGCCACCAGCGCCATCACGCTGGGGTCCCAGGACATGTGCTCGACCGCCTCGACCGCGTATTCGCCGGCATACTCGGGGTTGGTCCGCGACCAGCGCGCGGCCTGGACCACTTCCAGCGGGTAGGTGGCGGCGATCAGTACGTGCGAAAGTACGGTGTCCGGGTATAGCGCGATCGGCGCCAGCATCTGGTCGAGCTCTGCCTGGTTGAAGCCGTTCGGCGTTTCCGCCGAAGCCCGGTCGCCTGAAAGCCCGAGGCCCAGGAGCAGGAAACCCGCCAGGATGAAGGCCATCGGTGAGTTGACGGTTGTCATGTCGGTATCCTCGTCGCGGCCGCAGCGGCCTGTGGGGCCCGTTATACGCCAACCAGCCTGAAGCCCCGCTGAACGGGATTTCGCCAGCAGTGGTTAGATACGGCTGTGGTGAGATAATGCCGACATGTCGAAATTTCACGCCCGCCTGACACCGGCCCGGCGCCGGCTGCTGGATACGCTGCTCGATGATCTGCTGGATCGCGAGCCGGACCAGCGCGAGAAATTGCTGGCGCAGATCGAACAGCGCTGCCCGCGCCTGCATTCGCGGCTTTCGGCGCTTGCCGAGGCCAGCGCCGAACCGGCGCAGTATCTCGAGACGCTGTTTCAGCGAGCCGGGCAGGCCGCGTTCTCCGAAATCGACAGTAACGATGTGGCACTCCCGGCCGGAACCCGTATCGGGCCCTGGCGGCTGGTCGAGGCAGTCGGTTCCGGCGGCATGGGAACGGTTTACCGCGCCGAACGCGCCGACGGCGCCTTCGAGATGGATGCGGCCGTCAAGCTCATTCGGCTGCGCAGGGATTCCCGGCTCAAGCAGCGACTGGAAGTGGAGCGGC
This sequence comes from uncultured Halomonas sp., assembly GCA_964476005.1. GTDB lineage: Bacteria > Pseudomonadota > Gammaproteobacteria > Xanthomonadales > Wenzhouxiangellaceae. Next base: position 6,775 of record CAYYZR010000086.1, on the reverse strand, counting down.
AACTCCTGGCGCGGCTGGATCACCCCAACATCGCGCGCATCCTGGACGGCGGGGAAACCGATGATGGGCAGACTTACCTGGTCATGGACTGGGTGCCTGGCGAAGACCTGACCGATTGCGCCCGGGAGGCACGGCACGATACCGGTCGCTGCCTCGATGCGTTTGCGCAGGTCGCGGACGCGGTCGGCCACGCCCACCAGCGGCGGGTGGTGCACGGCGATATCAAGCCGGCCAACATCCGGGTCACACCGGACGCTCGGGTGCGACTTCTGGATTTTGGCGTTGCCCGTCTGCTGGCCGAGGAGGATGTCGACGAAGCCGGTTTTCGTGCCTTGACACCGGCATTTTCCGCCCCCGAGCAGATCGCGGGCGAGCCGGCATCCACCCAGTCCGACGTCTACGCGCTCGGCGTATTGCTGTATTGGATGCTGACCGGCGAAGTCGGAAATCAGGATACCGACTGGTCCGATGCGCTCGCGGGAAGATGCGCGCGAGCGCTCGACCTGGCGGCGATCATCGCGATGGCCTGTGCGCCGGATCCGACCGACCGATACGCTGGCGTCTCGGCGCTGGTCAAGGATGTCGAGCGCTATCGGGAGCGGCAACCCGTGTCGGCGCGGCTGGCCAGCCGGACCTACCTGCTCCAGCGCTTCGTGCAGCGCAATCCGGTCGGCGTCGGCCTGGGCAGCGTGGCCGTGCTGGGGCTTTTGATCGGTCTGGTCGGCACCGGTTGGCAGGCGCGAATCGCGGGATTGGAACGTGATCGCGCCGAGATCCAGCGCGACCTGGCGCGGCTTGAGGCCGACAAGACCGAGCGGGTCAGCGAATTCCTTGTCACCCTTTTCGACCAGGCCGATCCCTACCGCCATCCCGGCCGCGATCTGACTGCGCGCGACCTGGTGCGGCAAGGCGTGGTCCAGGTCGAGACGCTGCAGGAAGCGCCGCTGGTCCAGGCTGAGATGTTCCACGCGCTGGCCCGCGTGAATCGATCGCTTGCCGAATACGAAAGCGCTCGCGAAATGGCGGCCCGAGCGCTGGAGATTCTGCAGCGTACGCCGGATGTTTCCAACGCCAAGCGTGCCCGGGCCTGGACATTGCTGGGCGGCACGCTGGGCTCTCTGGGGCGCTACCGTCAGGCGCTGGAAGCGCACGAGAATGCGTTGGCGCTCAGCGATCCTCACGATCTGGCTGCGGTAGCCGAGGCCATGGATAACATCGGGCTGTCGCTTTATTCGCTGGGGCGTTTCGAGGCCGCCGAGCAGCGCTTCGGCCGCGTGCTCGAGCTTCGCCGCGAGTCCTTGCCCGAAACCGCAGACCTTGCTTCGGCCTATAACAACCTGGCGCTGGCGCTGGCCGGTCTGGACCGCCGGGAAGAGGCGGTAGAGCACTACGCCACGGCACTTGAAATCCGCCGGCGTGTCTTGGGCGACGGTCATCCGGATACGACGTTTTCGCTGACCAATCTCGCAACGCTGCTGACCCAGATGGGCGAATTTGATCGGGCCGAGGCCATGTATCTCGAAGCGTTGGCGCAGCGCCGGCATGCATTCGAGACAGGCCACCCGGCGGTGGCCAGTGTCATCTATCAGCTCGGCTGGCTCAACAGTAATCGCAAGCGCTGGGCTCAGGCCGAGCAATACCACCGGGAGGCACTTGCGCTGCGCCAGTCGCGCATGGGACCGGATCATCCGTCCGTCGGCGTCAGCGCGAATGCATTGGCCGCCACCTTGCGCAACCAGGGCAAGTTCGAGGAAGCACGATCTCTGCTGACCCAGGCGCTGTCGAACTATCGTGCCGCCTATGGAAATTCACACCACGATATCGCGCTGGTGCTGTCCAATCTTGCCGGCGTCCATTCCGATCTCGGCGAATACGCGACAGCGGAGGCGCTTTACGCGGAAGCGCTTGAGATGTGCCGGCGAGAGCTAGGCGAAAACCATCGACACGTGGCGGACATTCTCACCGGCCAGGCCGAGCTGGCGCTGAAGCAGGGCAGAAGCGACGAAGCGCGGTCGCGGGCGCTGAATGCGCGCGAAATCATCGTCGGCGTTCATCGCGACCCCGGGCATCCCGACGTGGTGGAAGTCGATGAGCTTGTTCGCCGCATCGGATCGGCGCATTGATCTGCCGATCCGGCGCGTCGGCAGGATTGCTGCGGCCCGTCACTGGCATGCCGCGGCGGCGACTTGCGTCTACTCGCCGTTCGCGGGCGTTTTTTCCACAACCGACGGCGGCGGCTGAACGCGCGGGTCGGAGAAATCGGGCGCTTCGGGCCGCTGGCGACCGCAGATCGAGCCCATCGTGACCGCAATCGATTTCCAAGGGTTCATCAATTCATCTATCGTCGGCGCGCGGCGACGGGTGCAGATCACCGTGCCGTTGGCCAGCACGTAGCGACCGCGGCTGCTGCCGTCGTTTTCCTTCCAGTTGTGCGCGCTGGTTTCGACCGCCCCGACGTATGCCGCAATCCAGCCGCGAACGCCCGGCACGCCGGGTACCGGCGCGCCGCTCGATAGCCACGGCAGGACGGGGCCGCGCTCGTCTTCGGTTTCGGCGGGCAGCGCTCGAACCTGTTCGAGTATGGTTGCGCGCAGCGTTCCGGTTCCTGTCGGCTCGATGTCTGGCGATTCGGAAAGCGTCGATGCATCGTTTGAGGTGATCTCGTCGCTGGCCGAAGCCGCGGCCGCTTTCGGGCCCGGCTCGCTTTCAGGTCGGCTCTCGGGTTCGGCCTCGTTCCGCGCATCCGGCGGCGGGACATCGACGGCGGGCGGGCGTTTCTCGAGCGCCGGCTGTGGAAGCAGGCGCATCGTGATGACCTTGTCTTCGGGTGATCGGGCGGGCGGTGGAAGCGGAGTGCCGATCAGCATCGTGATCACGACGGCGTGCACCAGCACCGATGCAGCCGCGGCAACGAGCGGGAATCCATTCGGTCGCTTCGGGGTGACGTTCGCCGTGTCCTGCTGTCGGCAGCCTGGTGCATTCCCGTATCGGTGTGAGGCGGCCTGGTCGGACGCCGGATTCCGCTCCGGGATTATCGTGTTCGGCGCCATTGGCGGTATCGAGGGGGCAAGCTGATAGAATACAGTCAAGACAATTATCCAATCGTTAACGAGGATGAGCATGGGATACCAACACGTAAAAATGCCGGATTCCGGCACCCGCATTTCGGTCGAGAATGACAAGCTCAACGTGCCCGATGACCCGATTCTTGGTTTCATCGAAGGCGACGGCATTGGCGTGGATATCACGCCCGCCTGCATCAAGGTCTGGGACGCTGCGGTCGAGAAGGCCTTTGGCGGCAAGCGCAAGGTTCACTGGGCAGAGTTGTTTCTCGGCGAGAAGGCCGCCGGCATCTACGACGGCGATTATTTCCCGCAGGAAACGCTCGACGCGATCAAGGAATTGAACGTGGCCATCAAGGGCCCGCTGACGACCCCGGTGGGGGAAGGCTTCCGATCGCTCAACGTATCGCTGCGCCAGACCCTGGATCTCTATGCTTGTGTCCGCCCCGTCAAGTACTACAAGGGCGTGCCGTCGCCGCTGCGCAAGCCTGAAGACTTCGACGTGGTGATCTTTCGCGAGAATACCGAGGACGTTTATTCTGGTATCGAGTTCGAATCAGGAACGCCGGAGAACAAGAAGCTGGCCGATTTCCTGCGCAACGAAATGGGCGCGAAGTTCTTCGACGACGCCGGTCTGGGCGTCAAGCCCATCTCCGAGTTCGGCACCAAGCGCCTGGTGCGCAAGGCCATCGAGTACGCCATCGAGAACAAGCGCGAGTCGGTGACGCTGGTGCACAAGGGCAACATCATGAAGTTCACCGAGGGCGCCTTCCGCAAGTGGGGCTATGAAGTCGCGGCCCAGGAATTCGGCGACGCGACCATCACTGAAGACGAACTGTGGGACAAGCACGACGGCAAGCGTCCGGAAGGCAAGATCGTGATCAAGGACCGCATCGCCGACATCATGTTCCAGCTGCTTCAGCTTCGCCCGGGCGAATTCGACGTGCTGGCCACCATGAACCTCAACGGCGACTACCTTTCCGATTCGGCCGCCGCATCGGTAGGCGGCATCGGCATCGCGCCGGGCTCCAACATGGCCGACAACGTGGCCGTGTTCGAAGCCACCCACGGCACCGCGCCCAAGTACGCCGGCAAGGACAAGGTCAACCCGTCCTCGCTGCTGTTTTCCGGCGTGATGATGTTCGACTACATCGGCTGGACGGAAGTCGGGCGGATGATCGAGCGGGCGTTCGAGCGGGTGGTGGCCAAGGGCATCGTGACCTACGATTTTGCGCGCCAGATCGACAACGCCACCGAAGTCTCCACCTCCGGTTTCGCCGACGCGCTGGTCGAGGCGATCGAAGAGGACGACGACGCCTCCTGATGCGCTGGGCGGACGTCGCCGAAGCGCTTGCCGAATGCGACCCGGCGGCCAAGTGCCGCCGGGTCGATTCGCTGTGGGCCGAGGCTTCGGCATCAGCGCTCGAGCGGGGAGCTTCTCGATCGCTTCGGGCCGGAAGGCCGCAGCGGCCAGAACTGGTGTCGCCGGCCAGCCTGCCCCGGCGCGGACTGGGCTCCGCGCACGGCCGCATTGCGCTGCTGCACGCGGTCGCACACATCGAATTCAATGCCATCAACCTGGCGCTGGACGCCACGCTGCGTTTTGCCGGCATGCCGGAGGACTATTACCGGGACTGGCTGAGCGTGGCGTTCGACGAAGCCCGGCATTTCAGGCTGCTCGAGGCGCGCCTGCGCGAACTGGGCGCGGCCTACGGCGATTTCCCGGCGCACAACGGTCTGTGGGAAATGGCCGAGAAGACAGCGCACGATCCATTGGTGCGCATGGCGCTGGTGCCACGGGTCCTCGAGGCGCGCGGACTGGACGTGACGCCGGGCATGATCGAAAGGCTGCGCAATGTCGGCGACCACGCCTCGGTCGCGTGCCTGGAGATCATCCTCGAAGAAGAGGTGCGCCACGTAGCCATCGGCAGTCGCTGGTTCCGGCACTTGTGCGCCGAGCGTGGGCTGGCGCCGGAAGCCACTTTTCGCTCGCTGCTGCGCGAGCACTATGCCGGCGGGCTGCGCGGGCCGTTCAACCACGAGGCCCGGCGGGACGCGGGCTTTACCGAGTCCGAACTGAAGGATCTCGAACTTGCGAGCTGAACTCAACCTGTCGATATCGGCCGCGTTGCTGATGGCCAGCGTGTTCTGGCCGGCCAGGCTGCTGGCCCAGGAGGCGCCGCTGGCGCTGGTTGAATCGGTGGACCTGGAACGCTACCAGGGACTCTGGTACGAAATCGCCCGGCTGCCCAACCGGTTTCAGGACTCGTGCGCGGCCAACGTCACGGCCGAGTACACGCTGCTCGAGAATGGTCGAATCAAGGTGGTCAACCGCTGCAAACTGCCCGGCGGGGCACTCGACGAGGCCGAGGGCGTGGCGCGCCGCCCGGACCCGGAGCGCGAAGCGGCGCTGAAAGTGCGGTTTGCGCCGCGCTGGCTCAGTTGGCTGCCCTTCGTCTGGGGCGATTACCAGATCATGGCGCTGGCCGACGATTACGGTTCGGTATTGATCGGTGCGCCGTCGCGTGAATATCTGTGGATCCTGGCGCGAGAGCCGTCGCTGACGAAGACTCGAATCGAAGAACTTCTGGCCGAGGCCGAGAGGCAGGGGTTCGATACCGGCAACGTGACCCGCACCCCGCAGGAAAAGTAGATGAGCATCGACACTGTGGTTATCGGCGCCGGCTGGGCCGGACTTACGGCAGCTCGCGTCATGGCCGCGGCAGGGCGCACGGTCGTCGTGCTGGAAAAAGCGCGAGGTCCGGGTGGTCGCAGCGCGACGCGCCGAACCGAGGGCGCGCGCTTCGATCACGGCGCTCAGTACTTCACTGCGCGCAGCGCGGCGTTCGGCCGACAATTGCAGCAGTGGCAGGATGCCGGCCTGGTCCAGCCCTGGCGCCCGAAACTGGCGGTCATCGGCGACAAAGCGGCTCACAGTGATCCGGAAGAAGTTTCGCGGTTCGTTGGTGTGCCGGGCATGAATGCAGTCTGCCGTCACTTCGCCGCCGACCTGGACTGCCGCTTCGAGCAACGGGTAGCGGCACTCGAATTCGACAGGCAATGGCATCTGGAACTGATCTCGGGCGAGCAGTTGCAGGCCCGCAGACTTCTGATCACCCTACCGCCGGCGCAAACCGCGGCGCTGCTCGGCGAGTCCGATCCGCTACATGACCCGATTGCCGGGATTACCTTCAATCCATGCATTGCGGGCATGGTGTCGTTCAGGAAGCCCTTCGATCCCGGCTTCGATGCGGCCTTCATCAATCATTCCGGCGCGCTGTCCTGGGTGGCATGCAACTCGTCCAAGCCGGAACGCGAGGGCAACGACTGGGTGCTGCATGCTTCGGCGGACTGGTCGCGGGCGCAGCTGGAGGCGCCGACCGAACAGCATGCCGAGCGGTTGGCCGAGGCCTTCGGCGAACTGGTCGGCGAGCCCTTGCCGGCGATGGCCGGCTGCACTGCGCACCGCTGGCGCTACGCGCAGGCCTGCTATCCGCTCGAACGAGGAACGATCACCGACGCCGACCGGCGCCTTGCCATCGCCGGGGACTGGCTGTCGGGTAGCCGTGTCGAAGGCGCCTGGACCAGCGGACGAAAAGCCGGCGAGTGGCTGGCGAACCTCGATTGAGCCCGCGCTATTCAACCTTGTCGAACCGCTTGCGAGCACGCCGGTACAATAGCGCCCATGTCTGAAGACACCCAAGCATCCATCC
>CAYYZR010000085.1:0-10137 GCA_964476005.1 uncultured Halomonas sp. | reverse complement strand
CAACCGCCACGCGCTCAAGCGCGAGTTCCGCGCCTACAGCCGCCTCGACGGCGTTACCGGCATACCGCGCTGCCGCGGCCTGGTCGACGGCCGCTTCCTGGTCCTGGACTTCATCGACGCCCGGCCCTTCCGCGACGCACGAACCGGTCCGGAATTCTTCGACCGACTGCTCGATACCATCCAGGCCATGCACAGCCGCGGCGTCGCCCACGGCGACCTCAAGCGCAAGGCCAATCTGATGGTCGATCCACAGGGCCGGCCGGTGCTGCTGGACTTCGGCGCCGCAACGCTGCTGCACTCGGGCTGGCATCCGCTCAATCGGCGACTGTTCGAATTCATGCGCCAGACCGATCTCAATGCCTGGGTCAAGCTCAAGTACGGCGGATATTCCGATGTTTCGGAGGCCGACCGGGTGCTGCTTCGGCGCTCCTGGCTGGAGCGGGTACTCAGCCGATCGCGGCAGTGATGTGGGCAGCCAGGCCGCGTTTTGGGGGCCATTGTGATGTCAAGCCGGCCTGCAGGACCATTGCCCCCGCGCTGCGCTTGCATCGGAGATTGAAATTGAAAGCAAAGAGTGCCCGTCCCGACCGGGGTGCCGTCTGGGTTAGGATCAAGCAATCCGGCCCTCAGCTGAGCCATACAAGATGAAAAGCGACAACAGGACAACCATGGTGATCGCCCTGACCGGCGGCGTAGCCAGCGGCAAGACCGCGGTTTCCGACCGATTCGCCGAACTCGGCGTACCGGTCATCGATACCGACGTGATCGCACGCGAAGTCGTGGCATCCGGCTCCGGCGGATTGGCGGCGATCGAGGCTGCGTTCGGTTCGGACATGATCACCGCCGAGGGCACGCTTGACCGGCCGGCGCTGCGCCGCAAGATCTTCGACGAACCCGGGGCACGAACCCGGCTCGAGGACATCCTCCACCCGCGCATTGCCGAGCAGGCGCGCCGCCGACTGAACGAACTCGACGGGTCTTACGCGATCCTGGTGGTGCCGCTGCTGGTCGAATCGGGCCTGTTTTCCGATGCCGACCGGGTGCTGGTCGTCGACGTGCCCGCCGACGTCCAGATTTCACGTCTGATGCGGCGCGACGGAAGCACGCGGGAACAGGCCGAGGCCATGCTGGCCGCGCAGGCCAGCCGCGAACAGCGCCTGGCGAAGGCCGACGACGTTATCGAAAACACCGGCCCGCTGGAGGAACTGCACCGGCGCGTCGACGAACTCGCCGGAAAATACCACGAACTTTCGGCGCATTGACCCGCTTCGATCATGACCTGGCCGGGCGCCTTCATGGTGCTATTCGTGCCCGGGCTTTTCTTTTTTCAGACAGTCTCGAACTCCGTTTCCTGCCCGGAGCATCAAACATGACGAGGCAGGTTCTGCAGGACCCTGCGAACCGGTTGCGGCAAACCGGCGGCCAGCGCGCGATCGAGCGTGAACCATTCCAGACCGACGCCCTCGGCCACATGCGTCGGGGTGGCATCGACGCGCGCGTGATCGAACGACATGTGCAGGGCGAAGTGCGTGAAAACGTGTCTGAAACTGCGCGGCACGGGCAGGGCTTCCAGGCGTTCGAATTCGATATCGCCGGTCTCGGGCAGGCACCACAGGCCGCCCCAGACGCCGCTGGCGGGACGCCGCACCAACAGCACCCGGTCGGATGCATCGCGCGCGATCACAAAGCGCGAGGCGCGCTCCGGCAGTTCGCGCTTCGGTCGCGGCGTGGGCAACTCGTGCTGGATATTGCGCGCCGCCGCGACACAGTCGGCCACGACCGGGCAGGCATCGCAAGCCGGGGAACGACCGCGGCAAACGATCGCGCCAAGGTCCATGATCGCCTGGGTATAGTCGGCCGCGCGATGGGCCGGCGTTCGATGATCGGCCTCCCGCCAGAGTTCACGTTCCACGGCCGGTGCGCCCGGCCAGCCGCTTATGCCGGCATGCCGGGCGAGTACGCGCTTGACGTTGCCGTCCAGGATCACCGCGCGCCGATCGAATGCCTGGGCGACGATTGCGGCGGCGGTGGAACGGCCGATACCGGGTAGCGCCGTCAAGATGTCTTCGTCGGCAGGAATGCGACCGTCGAGCGTCTGCTGGATTCGACGCGCCGCTGCGTGCAGGTTGCGCGCCCGGGCGTAGTAGCCAAGACCCGACCACAGCGCCAGCACGTCATCGAGTTCGGCCCGGGCCAGCGCTTCCAGGTCGGGAAATCGGCGCATGAATCGATCGAAATAGCCGACGACGGTATCGACCTGGGTCTGCTGCAGCATGATTTCCGAGACCCAGACGCGATAAGCCTGGCGCGGATGCTGCCACGGCAAATCGTGACGGCCGTGTTGCTGCCACCAGGCGAGCAGGCGATCGGCGAAGGTTGGCGGAGCAGTGTTGGGCACGTGGCTTTCAGTTTCAGATGTCAGACAGGCGCGAATTTTCGGCCACGACCGCGAACCGGTGCAGGCCGCCAGCGCCATGATACGGCCCATGGCCGGCAGTCGTGTCGCGTCCAGTCGACGCAGTCGGTTTCGTATTGGTCTGGAAGCATCGTTGCTGGTCGTTTCGGAACACGACAGCGTAGGATCACTGCGCCGGGTGCGTTGCGGCGCCGGACCGGCCGCGCGTCACCATGGGAATCGTGAGCATGGTGCTGAACGTCGCCATCAGCACCAGCGCGGTGAAAGTCTCGTTGCCGATAACGTTCCGATCCAGCAGGATGCTCGCAAAAATGATCAGGATCAACGCCTTGGTCTGCAGCAGCCACCCCACCAGGCGGGCTTCCCCGGGCGGCCAGCCCAGGCGGTGCGCCGCCAACGCGACGCCGGCCAGCCTTCCACCGACGGCGGCTGCAAGCAACGCGATCGCTGCGACCAGTACCACCACCCCACCCAGCGCCCACTCGGTTCTCAGTCCGGTGGAGAGAAAGAACACCGGCATCAGGATCAGCAGGACGTGATGGCGCAACCGGTCCATCGCCGCCTGCCCGAACCACTCCGCTTCCAGCACCGTACCGGCCAGAAACGCGCCGACCATGTAGTGCAGACCCGACCAGTCGCCGGCCAGACCGCAAAGCGCCAGCCACACCAGCGCCAGGAACCAGCGATCGCTTTGCGCCAGCCGCGGCATCAGCTGTCGAAGTCCGATCGCGGCCATCCCGAATGCGAGAAAAAATGAAATTTGACGACCAAGCCGGTCGAAGTCGAGCAGAATCAGTGCCAGAAGCGCCCACACGGCAATGTCTTCCAGGCTCGCATAGCGCAGCACGCGCTGGCCCAGCGGGCGGCGCAGGATATCGAGCTTTTCCATGAACAAAATCAGGATGGGCAGTGCCGTCACCGCGCAGGCCATGCCGATTGCGGCAACGAACTGCCATTCGAGCGCGGCCGGGCCGATCCACTCCGGACTGTGCCACAGCATGATTGCCGCAACGCCACCCCCGGCCAGCATCGGAAAACCGGTTGCCAGCGCCACGGTGGTCACGGTATCGCGGCGCCGCTGCCAGACCTGGTGCAGGTCGAGCTCTATGCCCGCGATCCAGACGAACAGCATCACGCCCCAGGTCGCGATCCCGCCCAGCGCGCCGATCACTTCGGTCGTGAACAGCCACCGGTAGGCTTCGGGAAAAGCGGCACCCAGCAAGCCCGGCCCGAGCACGATACCGGTCAGAATCTGCACCACCACCAGCGGCGCCCAGCGCTCGGTGCGGCCCAGTCGCCATATCAGCCACGGCACGGCCAGGATCACGATAAGCGCGATCAGCATTTTCTCGACCATGGTCATGGCAATCGTTTCCAGGGGCTTCCCCTGCCCGGGGCAGGCGATATTATTCACTACTCGCCGGCTGCGTACCTTCGCAGCACCTTTTTCCGGCGACGCCGGCCTTCCGGTTTCGCCGGGACCTTGTGCCCGATAACCTCAGGTCCGCCGGCTACGCCGGCAGCGTGGTCCGGTTGCCGGCGGTCGACTGGACCGTGGTGATGTTCATCAATCAGCGTTGTCGCCTGGATCACTTGCCCTGGTTGGCTGCGCCGCTCGCCGGGGCTGCTTTTTCAGTTGCGCCAGGCTGACACCGGCGGCAACGATCGCCAGTCCGGCAAGGTCGCTTGCGCTCACGGCGTCGCCGAAAGCCAGCCAGGACATCAGCATGGTCACCGGCGGGCCGAGGTAGAACAGACTCGCCACGCGGGTCGCGTCCATGCGTTCGATCAGCTTCCACATCGACGCGTAGGCGCCCAGCGAAACGCCTACGATCAGCCACGCCATCGCGGCAACGAATGCTGGATTCGGATCTGCGTAAAGCCCTTCGATCGCAAGCGCCGGGAGCGTGAACGCCACTGCAGTGGCAAGCGCCTGGTAGAAAAGCCCCAGCATCATCGGTATCCGGTTCGGCCCTTCATCACGCAGCGTGGCACGACGCTCGAGCAGGCTTGCCAGCGTGATTGCAAGCACCGCCCCGAACGGCAGCAGGTATGCCACCATCGAAGCCGTGTCACCCGTATCGACTCGGGCCAGAACGGCGACGGCCACGCCCGCGAAGGCCACGATCAGACCGAGCCACCGGTACCAGGGTACTGACTCTCCAGTAACCACACCGGAAAGCGCACCGGTCGCCATCGGCTGCAACGCGACGACCAGGGCCACGATGCCGGCCGGCACGCCGCGTTGCAGCGCGACGATAACGCAAATCAGCCATGCGCCATGGGCAAGCAGGCCGATCGCGGACTCGAACATCGCAGTCGAAAGACCCGGCCAGCGCAACTGACCGCGAAGCATGAGCACGGCTGCAAGCAGGGCCGCCAGAAGCCAGTAGCGCCAGAACATCAGCGAGAAAGGCGCGGTGAACGGCAGCACGAATTCGGCACCGATGAACCCGGAGTTCCAGAGCAATACGAATGCCAGCGCCAGGCCTGCACGGGAAGCCGTCGCGCCGTTGAATCGGCCGTACATCAGCGCCTGGCGTTCGGCAGCGCCGCCGCCGAATGTCCGCGGATCGAAACCGGCTCGCCGCCGGACGGGTTCAGCGTCCAGACCCGCATGAACTCCGGAAAATCGGTTTACCTGGAATGGCGCGCCCTTGTGCCGGCTTTCCATTGGTTGGATGCAGCAGACTTTCGACCACGATCACGCCCGCTGCTCGGGTGTCATGTTGAATCGTGGCCGGCTGGGCGCGGATCGACAGGACGGGCGAATTGATCATCTGACGAGTGTAGCACCACCGTGCGCGAGCCCGAAGCGAAGGTCGGAACAGCGGCCGGATCGCGGCGCCCGACAGCCGCATCCTCCACGTTCAGTCCGGCGTCTTGCCTGAGATCGGACCGGCGATAGCTGACAGTTCGGCACGCTGACAGCCGCTGCTCAGCATCACGAAGCCAGGCCTTTCCAGGTCATGGCTGGCCTGTCACTGAAGATACGCCGACACCCGGCACGTGGTGCTGCCGAGGGGCAGCGATGGAAATGGCGGAGTATGCGGTTTATACTCCGGGCGCTTTCGACGCGCCCTGGATCAAGGTTCCAGGCGACCGCAACGCGCTGTTTGCCAGTCGAAAAGATACTGACCGACATGAAATATAACGCCAATAATCGGGGACGGACATGCGAGAAATGAACGATGCTGCAATCGAGGGCACTGGCAATACGGTGCGGGTGTTTTTCCTTTCTATCGTTGCAGCTATCGGAGGTTTTTTGTTCGGCTTCGACAGTGGTGTCATCAACGGTACTGTAGACGCTTTGCAACTGGCCTTTGATTCCGACGCCGTCGGTACGGGTTTCAATGTGGCCTCAATGCTCCTGGGCTGTGCCGCCGGCGCTTTTTTTGCCGGAAACCTCGCCGACAAGATCGGCCGAAAGCCGGTGATGATGATGACGGCAGTCGCGTTCATCATAAGCGCATGGGGTTCGGGCATAGCTGTCGATTCACTGCAGTTCGTCCTGGCCCGTGTTCTGGGTGGCTTTGCCGTTGGGGCGGCAAGCATTCTGGCGCCGGCATATATCAGTGAAATTGCGCCGGCCAAGATTCGGGGGCGCCTGGCGACGCTGCAACAGCTGATGATCGTGACCGGGCTTTTTGCCGCGTTCATAAGCAATTACTGGCTCGCGGGCATTTCCGGCGGCGCCAGCGCAGTGCTCTGGGCCGGCTTCCAGACCTATCAATGGATGTTCTGGATGGAAATCGTTCCGGCCTCCATCTTTCTGATCGCGCTTTTCTTCATTCCCGAATCCCCTCGTTATCTTGTTGCAGTCGGAAAACTGGACCGGGCCGAAGCGGTTCTCCAGACGCTGTCCGACAACGTTGATGCCGAAGCCAAGGTCAACGACATCAAATCGACGCTCATCGAAGGCAACAGGCCCAGCCTGGGTGACATCGTGAGCAAATATACGGGAAGAATCCACCCGATTGTGCTGGTGGGCGTCGGGTTGGCAGCACTGCAGCAGTTCACGGGCATCAACGTCGTTTTCTATTACGGCGCCACGCTCTGGCAGGCCGCCGGATTCACCGAAGAGAATGCGCTGTTGCAGAACGTGATCAGCGGGTCGGTGAATGTCATCTTTACCTTCGTCGCCATCGCGCTGGTCGACAAGGTCGGACGAAAGCCGCTATTGCTTGTCGGCGCCCTGGGTCAGGCCGTCATGCTCGGCGCGCTTGCGCTTCTCTTCGGCACGGCGGGCGTAGACGCCAGCGGCGACCTGGCACTTGAAGGAAACAACGGCCTGTATGCACTGCTGGCGGCCAACGCCTATATCGCGTTTTTCGCATTCTCCTGGGGCCCTGTCATGTGGGTGATGCTGGGCGAGATGTTCCCGAACCAGTTCCGCGGCGCCGCACTGGCATTTTGCGGGCTGGTACAGTGGGGTTCGAACTTCCTGATCACCATGACGTTCCCGATCATGCTGGCCGGTATCGGCCTCGGCTTCTCTTACGGCATTTACGCCATGTTCGGGTTGATTGCCTACATTTTCGTCAGAAAATTCGTCAACGAAACCAAGGGGCGCACGCTCGAGGATCTGTCCAGGGAGGCTCAAGACTAGTAGGCCATACGCCTCTTTCCTCATTGGTCGAAGGCCCGGCAATCGAAAAGCTGCCGGCCGTTCCTTGTCGAACCCCGGCGTCAGAGCGCCAGCTGTAAAGATCAGCATCGGGCCGCCCGGAATCCGACGGACGCACGCATCACTGCGGGCCGGCTCCGAAAAGGCGGGTTTCGCTCAGGCGTCTGGCGAAATCCATGTCACGCCGTCACGGCGAATCGAGCTGCCGCACCGCGGCGCCAGCCAGGGCTGAGCCGGAACCTGAAAAAATCCATTGCAGATTTGAAAAAGCCGATTGTTAGCGCTGTCATTTTGAATTATCATCACCGCTCGCAGGTTTTTTGCCCAGACCAAGAAGCTCGGACACCGCCGAATTTTCGAACCAGCCACCCGGGGATGAATGGTGACGCAGAAAAGACGACAGCGGCCGAATACCGGCAGAGTCACCATCGACGACGTCGCCGAACATTCCGGTGTATCGATCAAGACCGTCTCGCGTGTCTTGAACAACGAGCCGAATGTTCGGCCCTCGACGCGCGCGCGCGTCGAAGCCGCGGTACGCGCGCTGGATTATTCCCCCAATCCGTCCGCCCGCGGGCTTGCCGGCACTCAATCCCGGATGATCGGGCTGATTTATGAAAACCCCAGCCCCAATTACCTGTTTCGGGCCATTACCGGGGCGCTGGAAGCCTGCAAGGCGGCCGGATACAGCCTCTCGCTTCAGACGACGCCACCGGGCTCGCTTGATCTCGCCGAAAGCGTGACCCAATTCGTTTCCCGCTCGCGCGTCGATGGCTTGCTGCTGATTCCGCCGGTCGGCGACGTTCAGTCGGTGCTGGACGCCCTTGAAGAGCGACGCCTGCCCTATTCGCGCGTCGCACCGCTGGACGGTCGCCCGGGCCTCGGGGTTTCGGTGGACGATCTCCACGCATCGGCCCAGGTCGTGGCCCATCTCGCCGACCTGGGCCACCGACGCATCGGCTTCATCAGCGGCCATCCGGATCACGGGGCCACGCAAAGCCGGCTCGAGGGCTATCGCCTGGGCTTGCTGCGCGCCGAGCTGGAGTACGACCAGACGCTGATCTTCGAAGGTTTTTTCGATTCTGAATCAGGTCGCCGCGCCGGTGAGTATTTCCTGGCCATGCAAGATCCGCCTACCGCGATCTTCGCCAGCAACGACGAAATGGCTGCGGGATTGCTGCAAGTCGCTCACGAACAGCGCTGGTCCATTCCGGCGCAACTGTCGATCGCCGGGTTCGATGACACGCCGCTTTCACGAACCGTCTGGCCGCCGCTGACCACGGTTCATCAACCGATTCGACACATGGCGCTACGCGCCACCGAGCTGTTGCTGGAACGAATCGGTGCGCAGGACGATTCGGACCGGAGCGACCGCGTCTCCCGAATCGAAGTATTCGATGCGCCCCTGGTCGTGCGGGGCACCACGGCACCGCCCGCCGAACCGGCCAGCGCCTCACTCAAATCACTTTCAGAGCCCACCTCATAATGATGCATAAAGATTTTTTGCGTTCCAAACTCGTGTTACCGATACACGCCGTGGCGCTGGCCACAATCATCACCAGCTCGCTGCTGATCATCGCCGGATGCTCCGCCGAGCCGTCTGCGCACTGGCCGAAGGCCACACCGACGCCGGACGCCGAAACCGAGCGCTTCATCGACGACATCCTGGAGCGGATGTCGCTGGAGCAGAAGATCGGGCAGATCATCCAGGCCGAAATCCAGCACGTCTCGCCCGCCGAGGCCCGGGAATTCGGCCTCGGTTCGGTACTCAACGGCGGCGGTTCGTTCCCGGGCCTCGATCGCCGCGCGTCGATCGCACAGTGGACAGCGCTTGCGTCCGAGTTCCAGCAGGCCAGCCGGCAGCCGATGGACGAAGCCCTGCCCGCGATTCCGTTGCTGTGGGGCACCGACGCGGTGCACGGCCACAACAACGTGTTCGGTGCGACGATCTATCCTCACAATATCGGTCTCGGCGCAACCCGGAATCCGGCCCTGGTCGAGGCAATAGGCCGCGCCACGGCCGCCGACGTCGCGGCAACGGGGATCGACTGGACCTTCGCACCGACACTGGCCGTCGCGCGCGACCTTCGCTGGGGACGCGCCTACGAAAGCTTCTCGAGCGATCCCGAACTGGTCACCGAACTCGGCCGGGCGGCCGTGATCGGCATTCAGGGCGCGCCTGGCGAGAACTGGCTGGGCGAGGACAGGGTGCTGGCCACGGCAAAGCATTTCGTCGGCGACGGCGGCACGCATGAAGGCATCGACCAGGGCGACACCCGGCTCCCGGAATCCGAGCTCGCCGCGATTCACGGACTGCCGTACGGCGCCGCGCTGGACGCCGGCGCCCAGACCGTCATGGCCTCCTTCTCGTCGTGGAACGGGCGCAAGTTGCACGATCACGGCTACCTGTTGACCGAGATACTGAAGGGGCGGATGGGTTTCGACGGCTTCGTCGTCGGCGACTGGAACGGCCATGGGCAGATTCCCGGCTGCAGCGTAACCGACTGCGTGCCGGCGCTGGAGGCCGGCATCGACATGTTCATGGTGCCCGAGGACTGGCGAGAATTCAGGACCACGATGCTCGAACACGCACGCAACGGACGCCTGCCCATGGAACGGCTCGACGACGCGGTGCGGCGAATCCTGCGGGTCAAGAAGCGTGCGGGCCTGTTCGAGGGTCCGACCCAGGGCACCGACGCCCTGCCCGATCAGGCGGCGCACGCGGCACTGGCCAGACGCGCAGTTCGCGAGTCACTGGTGCTGCTCAAGAACGACGGCCAGGCGCTCCCGATCGACCCGCGCCAGCGGATCCTGGTGGTCGGCGACGGCGCCGACGACATCGGCAAGCAGTCGGGCGGCTGGACTCTCGACTGGCAGGGCGTCACCGATACCAACGCAAGCTTCCCCAACGGACAGTCGATCTTCGGTGGGATCGCCGAACAGGTCCGCGCCGCCGGCGGCACGGTTCACCTGGGCGAGACCGGCGCGATCGAATTCGATCCGGACGTCGTGATCGTCGTGGTCGGGGAAGACCCGTATGCCGAAGGCCAGGGCGATATCGTCACGCTGGAATTCCAGCCAGGATCGCGCGAGG
>CAYYZR010000084.1:0-10151 GCA_964476005.1 uncultured Halomonas sp. | reverse complement strand
CGCCGGGGCAGGGCATCCGCATCGAGGAACTGTTCCTGGCCGGCATCCTGCCGGGTCTGCTGATGCTGATGCTGATGGCCGGCTGGGCCATGCGCACCGGCATTCACCTGCCGAAGGACGAGACGCCGAGCCCGCCGATCGCGCCCAGCCTCAGAGCCGCGGCCTGGGAACTGCCGCTCCCGTTCGTCGTGCTAGGCGGGATCTACGGCGGCTATCTGCTGGTCATCGAGGCCGCGGTGGTGACCGCGGCCTGGGTGATCGTCACGCTGGTGGCGGTCCGCCGCGACATCGAATGGCGCAGGCTTCCCGGAATCATCGCCGAATCGATGGTGCTGGTCGGCGCGATCCTGGTGGTGCTGGGCGTATCCATGGCCTCGACCAACATCATGATCGATACCCAGGTGCCGCAGCGGCTGTTCGAAGCGGTCGAGCCGTGGATCTCGAACAAGTACATGTTCCTGGTGATGATCAACATCCTGCTGCTGATCGTCGGCATGATCCTCGACATCTTCGCCGCCCTGGTCATCATGGCGCCGCTGATCATCCCGATCGCGCTGGCCTTCGGCGTCGACCCCGTGCACCTGGGGATAATCTTCCTGGCCAACCTCCAGATCGGCTACTGCACCCCGCCGGTCGGTATCAACCTGTTCCTGGCCAGTCACCGGTTCGACAAGGACATTCTCGTCATCTACCGCTCGACCCTTCCGTTTTTGGGTTGGTTACTGGTCGCGCTGCTGATCATTACCTGGTGGCCGGGGCTGAGTCTGTGGCTAGCCGGACGAATGTAGCCGGCAATGTCGGCGTGAACATGATTTGCCAAATCCACTGGGCAGCCAAAAGGCGCATTGCTGAAGTCGCATGATTGTGGAGCTTGAGTGGAATGAGTTCAATCGGCAAGGTTGAAAAATGGAACGACGACCGAGGATTCGGATTCATCGCGCCGACCGGCGATGGTGACGACGTATTCGTTCATGTCAGCGCGTTCGACGCCGCCGGGCGGCGTCCGGTGGTCGGCGACGTTGTTCGCTATGTGGTGGGACGTGACGGGCGCGGCAGGATGCAGGCCAGAAATGTCGCGTTCGTCGCCGGGGCGGGTTCGGCGCGCTCGGGCTGGCGACTCGACCTGAATCCTCGGATGGGGGTCGCGACGGGCTTCCTTGCCTTGCTCGGCGTGGTCTGGCTTGCCGGCGGGTTTTCGGCCGCGGTCATGCTGCTGTATGCGGTGATGAGTGCGGTGGCCTTCGGCATGTACGCGCTGGACAAGAATGCCGCGCGCCAGGACCGGTGGCGGATTCCCGAGAGTACGCTGCATCTCGTCGCACTGGCCGGCGGCTGGCCGGGCGCGTTGCTGGCCCACAAGCGCCTGCGGCACAAGACCCGAAAGCCCGGCTTTCAGATGGTGTTCCGGCTCACCGTGCTGATCAACTGCGGTTTGTTGGCCTGGCTCGTCACGAGCGGCGAGAGCGATGCCTTGATCGAGAAAATCGTCGCGTTGTTCGCCTGAGGAACTGACGAACCGATCGGCGCGCAGCGCGCCTGAGCCGAATCGTTCAGGGGTTGGCCGAATCTCGCAGCAGATCGGGATCGTTGGCGTGTGAAAGACCGTGCTTCAGCACGCGTTCGGCTTCGCCGTTCCGGCCCAGGGCCCGCAGTACCCGTATGAGTTCGCGGTAGGCTCGACTGTGCCCGGGGTCCACGCCCAGGGCCCTGCGCAGCGACTGCTCGGCCTCCCGCGTGCGCCCGGTCTGGTGCAGCAACCTGCCGTGGTAGTACCACGACGTCGGCATGTTGGGTCTCAGCGCCAGTGCGCGTTCCAGCAGGTCGAGGGCCTGCCCGATTCTGTCTTGCCGAATCCTGACGAGCGCGAGGTTGTGCAGCGCCTCCGCGTGGTCCGGATTCTGTCGCGCGGCGGCCTCCAGACTGGTCGCCGCGGCTTCCGGCTTCCCGGCCTTGAGATGGGCGAGACCCAGCCAGGCGCGGGCGAACGGCGCATTCGGCCGCCGCTCCAGCACCCAGTTGAGCGTTGCCATGGCCGCGTCGATTTCGCCGGCGGTGATCTGGGCCTTCGCAAACTCGAGAAACGGCACTGGGCTGTCGAGACGCACGCGCCCCAGTTGATTTGCAAGATGCCGCATGGCCTCGGGGTCGAAGCCGGCACGAAGCACCGTGATGGCGCGGTAGAGCTCGCCCAGGGCGCCCTGCGGCGCCTGTTCCGGAAAATAGAAGTCGACGCCTTCGATGATGGGCGTGACCTTTTCCTTCGGCGCCGTCAGCGCGTCTCCATCGAACGGGCCGGCGGCAATCCGGTGATCGGTCATCGTCACCTTGATCACATCATCGGTGCGTCGCTGCGGCATATGACATGCGACACAATCCTCAGGGTCGTCGGTCAGCCGCCCGGCGGCCGGCAATTCGTCGTGGCGCTGATGGCATTGCAGGCAGGCATCCCGGAAATGGTCGCGTGCGGCCGGGCGCGCGATCTTGCGGTGCGGATCGTGACAGGACAGGCAGCTCAGCGCTTCGTCAGACTGCTGAAAACAGCTGCTTTGGCGCAGGCGATAGGCATGGTGATTGATCTCGAAACGCTCGTTTTCGGCACCCCGTTCCCGGTCTTCTGTTGTTTTCGCCAGATCCACGTCGACGTGCAGCATATAGTCGGACAGCGACTCGCCGGGCCGGAACGAATAATCGCCGCGATCGAAGCGTCGGACGCCGATCATTGCCACCGCGGGCAGCAAGTGGCACTGGTTGCAGACGTCGTCGCGCTGCGCCGGCGGCAGACGGCCCGGATTGACGATGGCGTCGCGAATGGCCTCGGGCGGTTGCTTGATCAGTACGGCCCGAATGTGGTCGGCACCAGGCCCATGGCAGCGCTGGCAGCCGATGCCCTCCGGCAGTTCTTCCGGAAAGACATGCTCGCGCCCCGGCATGTCGCTGCCCGCGTCGACTTCGGGATAGGCGTTGTGACAGAAAAGGCATTCGCGCCGCACGATCCGGCTGACCCCGGAGTGGGCCGCAGACTCGAAGCCCGGCGACATGCCCCATTCGCGGTCCTGGGTATACCAGCCAAGCGGCAGCTGGAACAACTCGCCGCCGGGGGTTCGGTAAAGATAGCTGCGGGCCTTGTTTCCCGAGCCGACGATCCAGTCCACGCGGGTCTCGAAGCTGTTGATGGGCCGACCGTCTTCGGTCAGCTGATAGCGTTCGAAGCGCAGTTCCCGGCCGTCCCAGTGCATTTCATAATGGCGCCTCGATGGGGCGTGATAGAAATGATTGTTTTCGAAATCCTCGATCATCACTTCGGGTGCCGGCCGGCGCATGGACTGCGACATGCCGACATCCTGGAAGGAATCGAACTTGACCGGATGGCAGCGGCGGCAGTCATCGTCGTCGACGTAGCCGGGCGCCGCACCCTGGCTGGCATGAAGACCCAGCAGATCGAGCGGGTCGGACGGACCGGCAGCGGCGAGCGGGCCGGCGACCAGCGCGCCGAGGAAAAGCCACGCCGGACCGAAGCCCGCGCCGCAACTTTGCGCCGTATGCGTCATGCCCAATGAGGGGTGCCGGTGGACGGTGCGCCGGGCTTTATGGCGGCTGCTCGCCGCGATACTCGCGTTCGAGTAGCGTTGTCGACCAGACCGTCTGGCCGTCGGGCAGGCGCACCACATTGAGCCCCCGACCGAACGAAACGAATCCGTCGCCTGCCGTCTGTCGCCGAGTGTGTGGCGGGGACAGAAATACCAGCACTTGGTCTTCGACAAAGAAGGGTGCGTATGCCCAGGGCAAGTCGATGGTGCCGATGACTTCATCACGTTGGGCATCGAAGATCCGCCAGCTGTAGCGGTCCCATTCAGTGGCGTCGGTGCGCGCGCTTTCCAGCCGGTGTCCTGTGTCACTGGCCCGAAATGATCGTGCACCTGCGGCCTGAGCTCTTCCGGCCGTGGATATGTCGGGAACGAAGGACGGTCGGGGCGGCAAGCCGGCGCGGTCATCGATTCGCTCGGCCGATGCCTGGGGCGGATTGACGCGGAACGCGCCCTCGACCCGGGTGAATCCGTCGTCGGTGACGTCGAGAGCGTCCGGACTCCGAGACGCGTTGTCCAGCGAAGGCGCGGGCGAAAGGCCCGATGCCGAAACCGGCATGCCGCGCAACGGGCGGGCTGTCTGCGCCCAGTCGACAATCAGGCTGCCGTCGATCACGCGACTGCTGATCGAAAAATGCTGGTTGGGCAGATTCTGAATGGTCGGATGGGCAGATTCGGGAAACGCAAGTCCGATGCGCTCGGCGACGTCACCGGTGAGCGGATCCAGGAAAACCAGCACGCCCGCGCTGTTTCTTTCGGGCGAGAAGGCCACGAGCCAGCTGCCGTAAAACCCAAGCGGCTGCTCCAGTCCGCGTTGCCACAGGCGCTCGCCATCGGCAATCCGACGGGCCGTCAGGCCGCGTGTTTCGAGTGCGTAGACCACGGATTTCCCGGGTCCGACGGCAACGCCGTCGCGCAGGAGAAAAGTGGTTTCGGCCGCGGCCATTTCATCCCGGTCCGGGGCTTCCAGGGCGCTGATGTCGACCGCCACGAATACCAGGGCGATCGCGGTTGCAAAAATCTTGGTCATCTTGTTCATCGAATGGAGAGCCATCTCGCTATTCCCTTGGCATTACGGTTGTGCCGGCGACTCGAAGCCGTCTGCAAATATGACATCCGGATCGAAGTCGCTGACCGACGTGAATTTCCAGGCGCCTCGGCCCAGCAGGCCGGCCACCAGGACATTGTCGGCCGCATCGTATTCGAGCTCGAAGACCGGTGCGTTGGGCAGGTTCTGGCCGAACTCGCTCCAGGAATCGAAACCGCCGCTGGCGGTCGCGAAGAACGTGCCTCGATTGGAGCCGACGACAACGGCGTCATCGGTTCCCGGGACGAAGGCCAAGCTTCGCAGCGTACCCGGATCAAACGATTGCAGGTTGCCGGTCACGGTCGACCAGTTGGCGCCGGAGTCGCTCGACAAAAACACGCCAACGGCCGTCATCGCGATGATTCTGGCGGCCTGATCGGGATCGACGGCGAGATCGATGATGGTGCCCGAACTCGGCGGAATCACCTCGGTGAATGCGGCACCGGGGCCGCCGGTGCGGATCAGGATGCGCTGCTGTCTGGCGCCTGTCTGTGCGTTGGTTTCCTCGGTAGCGGCCAGAACGATCAGATCCGGATTGCCGGGTACGCCGTAGACCAGCGGATCTCCGACGAACGCGTTGGCGCGCCAGCCCTCCGCGATTTCGGTCACCGTGTCCGCCTGGTCGAGCGATTCATAGAGCGAATTGCCGGCGCCGATCAGCAGCCGGTTTCCCTGCTGTGAATTGACGATGATGGGGGTATAGAACTGTGGCGAAATGGCGGCGCCGCCCGAGAGCACTGTCCGATCCGTGACGACGAAGCTTTGCAGCGTGTTTGTGTCGTCGAAAACCGCCCGAGCGAAATTGCCGAGAAATTGAAAACTGAAGAATCGGGTGGATTGGTTCGGCGAAGAGATGTCGTCCACGCCCGGGTCGCCGCCATCGCCTTGAAAGAGGGTTTCGAAAACCGGATCGTCGATCATGATCTGCTGGCTGGTGCCGACGTCCTGGGATCCACCGATGACGATATCGGACACGGCGTCGTAGGCGATGCCGTGGTACTCGGTCGATTGCAGATCACCGTTGATCGATACCCAGTCGCCGCTTGGCGATCTTGGTTGCGTCCGGCGATAGATGCCGCCGTCGTCGGTTTCGATCAGGGCGCCGTTGGCGTCAAAGGTCATTTCGCGCGAGTCCGCGTGCGGCGATGAATTGCTCGCAGTGCCGGAATGCGTGAGCGGGGTCCATTGCGACCCGGTCGGTTGCGATGCATTGCCACGAAACAGCCGACCGGAGAAATTTTGGGCCCCGATCGAGTTCGGGAACCCGGCCACCGGATTTCCCGAGGCTTCGTTGAATCGGGGTTGCCGGTCGCCGCCGATATAGACGATGTTGGCGTTGATCGGATCTGCAGCGATGGATAGATGGATGCCGCCCTGTCCCCCGGGATGAACCCCGATGCCAAAGCCGTCTTCAATTGTCGTCGGGAGGTCCATCGCCGTCCAGGTCGAGCCGGCGTCGCCCGACCTGAACACCCCGGCCAGGCGACCGAAGCGAACGATGGCGGCGTAGACGTTGCTGCTTTGGCCGACCGCAAATTCGATGTTCGAGATCGCGTTGTCGCCATTCTCGAAGAAAAGGGCGTCGATGGCCGCATCGGACACCTTGCTCCAGGTCGCGCCGAAATCGTTGCTTCGGTAAAACCCGCTTGTGCCTCCGGCACCCTCGGCGAAGATCAGGCTGGTAAACAGCCGGGAAGCGTTGGACGGGTCGCGAACCAGGTCGTGCGCCACGCCGCCGGGCAGGCCGGTCGCGGTGCCGTCGCCATCGGATATCCGGGCGAACGTCGCGCCGCCGTCCGACGACCGGAATATGCCGATATTCGAAAACGTGAACGAGTCCGCCAGGTTGACCGAGGCCACGATGTCGCTTCCGTTCACGGCCAGTCCGGAGATGTTCTTGCCGGCCAGCGCGCCGCCGGCGTCAATGACGGTCCAGGTCGTGCCGCCGTCGGTGGATTTGAGCAAACCGATGCGATCTCCGCCAAAGCTGCCAAGGCTTGAATACCGTCCGATTCCGGCATACACGGTCTGGAGGGTCGCATCGGCCGAATCGAACGCCATGGCGCCGATCGACAGGGATGGAAAGTCATCCGTCAGGCGCGTCCAGTTCGGGCTGACGGCGGTTGCATTGACGGTTTTCCAGATACCGCCGTTGACCGCGCCGATATAAAGCATGTCGGGATTCGTCGGGTGCGCCAGGACCGTGTGCACCGCCCCCACGACCTCATTGTCGGGCGTCACGCCTTCGGTCTGTCCGAACAGGATCGGCCCTGGGCCCTGCGCCTGCCAGTCGCCGTCGCCAAAGGCCTGGGCATTCACTTTCCCGGTCATGACGGCAAGCAGGCACACTGCAGCCGCCAAGCCACGCAGGGCGCTCATTGGCACACGCTTCGCGCCGTCCTTGATGTCTGATTTCATGTATGTCCCTCGGATTCTGATCAGTCAGCACATTCGGCTGAACCCTGAATACCGCAATCGATCCGGAATTCGTTGCCGTGCTGCGCGATGCTGTCGCTGGAATGACCTCGAGCGCCGGTTGCGCATTTGCCCGCTTGCTGATCGCCCCGCGAAACACCGGTATCCCGGAGAAGGTTAGGCCAGATCGTTATTCGCTGTCAAACTTCGATGTTTCGATCCGGTCACTCCGTCGCTTTCGGGCATTTTATTCCAATCAGGCTCTATGCTAGCCGCTATTGCACCAGCATCGTCGAATCCATGAGTCGAAGAACTGTGAGTGACCGCGTGCCTGTCTCGAAGATATCCGGACAGCCCATTCCCGTGATTGCAACGCTTTTGCTGGCATCGTTCCTGCTGCTGCCTTCGATGGCCTCGATCGGCATGTTCATGGACGGCATCATTTATGCGGCCATCAGCCGCAACCTGGCCAATGGCGAAGGCGCGCTGTGGACGCTTCATTTCAGCCAGGGGCTGTTCCCGGTATTTCGGGAACACCCGCCGCTGGTGTTCTGGCTGCAGTCGTCGTTCTTCCGAGTGCTGGGCGACTCATACCTGACCGAACGCACCTACGACCTTGCAGCCCTGTTGGCGACCGCACTCTTGATGCGGCTCCTCTGGCGCAAGCTGACGATCGGCGGCGGGCACGCGGGGCTTGCGGGCTACTGGTGGCTGCCGCTGTTGCTCTGGGTCGTCGTGCCCAAGTGGTCCTGGGCCTACCGTAACAACGTGCTCGAGAGCACAATGACCCTGTTCTGCCTGCTTTCGGTTCTGCTGGTGTTGGCCGGCCTGCAGGCGAAAAACATGAAAACGTCGGCCGTGCTCGCCGGCGGTGCGGCGGCTGCCGCGCTGCTTGCCTTTCTTGCGAAGGGGCCGGTTGCATTGTTCGCGCTTGCGACCCCGGTATTGCTGCTTCCGGCACTGCGGCATATCGACTGGCGTCGCGTCGCGCTTGTGCTGCTCGCGCTGCTCGGCGTGTTCGCACTCGGGGCCGGTCTCTTGCTGGCCTGGCCGGCGGCTCGCGAGATGCTGCTTGTGTACTGGCAAAAACAGGTTGTCGGGCGCGCAGGGCTGTCGGGCGCCGGCATCGACATGCTGTTCGAGCTGGCCAAGAAGCTGGCGCCGATGCTTGTGGCGCTGGCGGCATTGCGCCTCTGGGTCTGGATGGACGGGGCGGCTGACGGCTGGAAGGCGGCGCGTGGACCGGCCGCGGCGATGCTGGCGACGGGTCTGGCAGCCAGTCTGCCGCTTGTGCTGGGTGACCTCGATTCAGCGCATTACCTGGTGCCTGCGCTGCCTTTTTATGCGCTGGGGCTCGGATTGATCGGTGCCGCCATGCTCGAAAAAGGCGGCAGCCGAGTCCGTCGGGCCGTGAGGGCGCGCCCGGGTCGGCTGTTCAAGCTTGTCGCGGGCGGAGCGGCCGTCGCCATTCTTGCCATGACGATGTCGCGACTGGGCGATGTGCGCAGGAACGTGGACTACCACGCGTTCCTGGCGCAGGTCGCCGAGACCGCCGGCGAACGCAGCTCGCTCGGCATCGACGCGACCCTTTACGACGACTGGTACCTGCACGCGATTGCCCAGCGGCATTACCGTATATCGCTGGTGTCGGGTCTTTCGAACGCCGAATGGCGTCTGGCACCCGCCGGGCAGGCACATCGGCCCGGCTATCGGACGACAGACGTTGCAGTCGGCCAGTGGATCCTGTTGCGTCGGCAAACGGCGCCCTGACCGCGTTCGTCAGCGCTCCAGTATGGCGCTCACGCCCATGCCGCCGGCGGTACAGACTGAAATCAAGCCCCGCCCGGAACCTTCTTGCTCCAGCAGCTTGGCCAGGGTGGCCACGATTCGCGCGCCGGTGGCGGCGAACGGGTGGCCGACGGCCAGCGAGCTGCCATGGACGTTCATCTTTTCACGATCGATGCTGCCCAGCGCGCCGTCGAGGCCCAATCGCTCGCGGCAGTAGTCGTCCGATTCCCAGGCCTTGAGCGTGCAAAGCACCTGCGCGGCGAATGCCTCGTGGATTTCGTAGAAGTCGAAATCCTGCAGCGACAGATTGGCGCGCTGGAGCATTTCGGCGACGGCCACCGTTGGCGCCATCAGCAGGCCTTCGTCGGCGTCGACGAAATCCACCGCCGCGGTGCGGCTGTGGGTCAGCCAGGCCTGGACCGGTAGATCGTGTTCTTTGGCGTATTCCTCGGAAGTCAGGAGCACGGCGGCCGCACCGTCGGTCAGCGCGGTCGAATTGCCGGCGGTCAGCGTGCCCTGGTTGGAGCGGTCGAATACGGGCTTGAGCTTGCCCAACTGCTGCAGGTCGCTGTCTGGCCGAATGTTGTTGTCGCGCAGCACGCCCGCGTGACCGACGACCAGGTCGTCGAAGAATCCTTCGTCCCAGGCCCGCGCGGCGCTGTGGTGGCTGGCCAGCGTGAGTTCGTCCTGCTCGCGGCGCGCGATTTGCCATTCCTTGGCCATGCGTTCGCAGTGCTGGCCCATCGAAAGCCCGGTGCGTGGCTCGCCGTTGGCCGGCGGCTGCGGCGCCAGTTCGCCGGGCGAGAAGCCCTTGAACACGGAGAGCTTTTCCTTGAACGAGCGCGCCTTGCCGAGCTTGACCAGGCGCTGGGCGAAGCGGCGCTGGAATACGATGGGCGCATCGCTGGTGGTGTCGGTGCCGCCTACGATGGCGCAGTCAATGGCGCCGGTGGCGATTTCCGCCCCGGCGAGCATCGCGGCCTGCAGGCTGGTGCCGCAGGCCTGCTGCAGCGTGATGCCGGGCGTGAGCGGCGACAGCGAGGTCGAAAGCACGGCCTCGCGCGCCAGGTTCCAGTCCTTGGAATGGACCGTGACGGCGCCGGCGATGACCTTGTCGAGTTGCTTGCCGGCCAGACCAAATTTGTCCACCACGCCCTGGATGGCGTGCGTGAGCATGTCCTTGTTGGTTTCGTCGGCATACAGCGTATTGGAGCGGCAGAATGGAATGCGGCTGCCGCCGACGACTGCGATGCGCTTGAGTGAACCTTCGGTCATGT
>CAYYZR010000083.1:0-10154 GCA_964476005.1 uncultured Halomonas sp. | reverse complement strand
TTCTTTTTGGCCAAGAATGCTCCGTGGTCTATTGATGAATGCTGCCGGTATTGATTACCGGCTGGGTGGCACGGTCGGAACACAGCACCACGAGCAGATTCGAGACCATCTGGGCCTGGCGCTCCTCGTCGAGATCGACGATGCCCTGCTCCTTCAAATCGTGCAGGGCCATCTGAACCATGCCGACGGCACCGTCCACGATCCGTCGGCGGGCGGCCACGACGGCCTCGGCCTGCTGGCGCTGCAGCATCGCCTGGGCGATCTCAGAGGCATAGGCCAGGTGCGAGATTCGGGCTTCGATGACGTCCACGCCGGCCGTGGTCAGGCGCTCGTCCAGCTGCTCCTTGAGATGCTCGCTGATTTCCTGGGCATGACTGCGCAGCGAAATCTCGTCGTCGGTGTGCTGGTCGTAGGGATAGCGCGTGGCCATCGAGCGCAAGGCGGCCTCCGACTGGATCTGGACGAAACTCTCGTAGTCGTCGACGTTGAACGTCGCTTCGGCCGAGTCGACCACGCGCCAGACGATCACGGACGCGATTTCGATCGGGCTGCCGTTGAGTTCGTTGACCTTGAGCCGACCGGATTCGAAATTCCGGACCCGCAGCGAGACCTTGCGCGCCGTGTAAAAGGGATTGTTGAAACGCAGCCCCTGGTCGCGGACCGTGCCGATGTATTTCCCGAACAGCGTCAGTACGGCGGCCTGGTTGGGTTCGACCATGTAATAGCCGGCGAACATGACCAGCACGACCAGGAAAGCGATAATCGCACCGGCGACTTCCAGCCCGGCACCGGCACGCGCCGCGTCGATGAACCACCAGACCAAAAGCAGCGACACGGCCAGATTGGCCACGAGCATCGGAATACCGGGCCATGAACGTACTTCGACTTCCTGCATGGTGTTTCTCCTGTAATGTCGGGTCGGCACGCTAATCGTGCTTTTCAAAATGATATTACAGTGATATCACTTTTGTCAAGCCGCCACGCGGCACCGCGACACCCATATTCAAACGGGGTTATTGACCTCGAGATCGAAAGTCGGTAACATTCCCGCTCTTAAGTTTCAACGCATTGTTCTGGAGCCCATATCATGTACGCGGTATTCAAGACCGGCGGCAAGCAATACAAGGCCGCGACCGGGGAAATCGTTCGAGTCGAAAAGCTGGACGTCGAAAACGGCGCCTCGGTCGAACTGGAAGAAGTTCTGATGGTTGCCGACGGCGACGACATTCGGGTCGGCGCGCCGAACATCGATGGCGGCAAGGTGACGGCCGAAGTGGTCGGTCACGGTCGCGGGGACAAGGTGCGCATCATCAAGTTCAAGCGCCGCAAGCACCACATGAAGCAGATGGGCCACCGCCAGTACTACACCGAAATCAAGATCACCGGTATCGAGGGCTAAGCAGATGGCACATAAAAAAGCAGGCGGCTCCACTCGCAACGGCCGCGATTCGAATCCGAAATTCCTCGGCGTCAAGCGCTACGGCGGCGAAAGCGTGGACGCGGGCAATATCCTGGTCCGCCAGCGCGGCACGCGCTTCCATGCCGGCGACAATGTCGGCGTCGGGCGCGACCACACGCTGTTTGCGCTGGCCGACGGCAAGGTCGTGTTCCGCGAGCGTGGCAAGCCGCTGCGCAAGTTCGTATCGGTCGAGCCGGCCGAGTAATTGGTCGACTAGCCGGCCGCGACAACCGAAACCCGAAAAGCCGGCCGCGTGCCGGCTTTTTCGATTAGGCTGCCGCACTGAAAGGCAAAAGCCGATAACCACGAAGGACACGAAGAGCACGAAGAAGCAAAAGCAGCGCAGCTTGCGGCTGCAACCCGATTGAAGAGAGGACTGCGTGGATCATCGGTGGCAGGCCCCGATGCTGCAGTCCCACGCGCCGCGCGGAATAACACATTCCTCCCCGTACGACCCTTGTCCAGACGCGACCGGGTGGACTTTTTTCTTCTTCGTGTTCTTCGTGCCCTTCGTGGTTAACGCATTTTTTCCTTTGCGCCCGGATTGGCGCAATGCGGAGTCCTTTTCAACGATCTGCGATAATTTTCATCTCCCGTCGCGGTTCCGATCCGCGCCTCTACCTGGAATTCGCGCCATGAAATTCGTCGACGAAGCGAAAATTGAAGTCCGTGCCGGCCGCGGCGGGCACGGCAGCGCCAGTTTCCGCCGCGAAAAATACATCCCCAAAGGCGGTCCCGACGGCGGCGACGGCGGCGACGGCGGCAGCGTCTGGCTGGAAGCCGATCCCGGCCTCAACACGCTGGTCGACTTTCGCCATGCCCGGCTGTTCCAGGCCCGCAACGGACAGCCCGGCCAGGGCCGGCAGCGAACCGGCAAATCGGCCGAACACGTCGTGGTGCGCGTCCCGCTCGGCACCATCGTGCGCAGCATCGAAACCGACGAAATCATCGGCGACGTCACGCAGCCCGGACAACGCCTGCTGGTGGCCAGGGGCGGGACCGGCGGAAAGGGCAATATCCACTTCAAATCCTCGGTCAACCGCACCCCGCGACAGTTCACCGAGGGCACGGCCGGCGAACAACGCGCGCTGCACCTGGAGCTCAAGGTTCTGGCCGACGTCGGTCTGCTGGGTTTCCCGAACGCCGGCAAATCAACGCTGATCTCGGCAGTCTCGAAGGCACGCCCAAAAGTCGCCGACTATCCCTTCACCACTCTGCATCCGAACCTGGGTGTGGTGAGCCTGGAGCCGGGAAGGAGCTTCGTGATCGCCGACATTCCCGGAATCATCGAGGGCGCCGCAGAGGGCGCGGGTCTCGGTCACCAGTTCCTCAAGCACCTCCAGCGCACCGGGCTGTTGCTGCATCTGGTCGAGGTGCAGCCGATCGACGGCAGCGATCCGGTCGAACAGGTCAGGGCGCTGGAGCGCGAACTCGAGCGCTTCGACCCCGAACTCCTGGCCAAGCCGCGCTGGCTGGTCATCACCAAGACCGACCAGCTGTCCGGCCCGGAACTCGAACTTGCCCAGAATCGCATCGTTGCAGAACTCCAGTGGCAAGACCCCTGGTTTGCGATCTCGTCGGTATCCGGCGCCGGCCTCAAGTCTTTGATCTCAAGGATCGCCGAGGCCCTGGGCCGAATCTGACCGGCCTTGAAATCCGGAGTCGGTTGCTATACTCGGACCGAACCGACCGCTCAGGTGATCGAATGACGATGCGAGCGCCATCCGGCCGACTGACCCCGGCGCGAAGACGAATCATCGACGCCCTGCTCGACCGGCTGCTGGACCTGCCCCGCCCGGCGCGGGCCCAGCGCATGCATGAACTAGCACAAAGCCATTGCCGAATTCATGCGTGGCTGGAGCGCCTGCTGGCGGCCTCCGACAACCCGACATCGTTCCTGCAATCGGTCCTGGACCGTGCCGGCGATTCCGCGCTGACAAATCTGCAGCTACGGCGACAAGGGCCGCCCCCGGGAACCCGTATCGGCGACTGGCGGCTGGCAGAGCCGGTCGGCGCCGGCGGAATGGGCCTGGTGTATCGGGCCGAGCGGGCCGACGGCGCCTTCGAGATGAACGTTGCGATCAAGTTCATCCGGTCGGCCGACGACCCGCTGATGGCCGAACGACTGGCGTTGGAAACCCAACTGCTGGCTCGCCTAGACCACCCGAACATCGCCCGCGTCATCGACGGCGGCACCCTTCCGGACGGCCAGAACTACCTGGTCATGGAGTGGATAGAAGGCCGGGACCTGACCGACTGTCGGGACCGGACAGGCGCATCCACGTCCCACTGCCTGGGGCTGTTCACCGAGATCGCGGAAGCGGTTGCCCACGCCCATCAGCGCCAGGTCGTGCACGGCGACATCAAGCCGGCCAATATCCGCATCGGGCGCGACGCGAGACCGAAGCTGCTGGATTTCGGTGTTGCACGCCTGATTTCCGCGCAACGGGCAGACACGGCCCGGACCGAAGCCCTGACACCGGCGTTCTCCGCACCCGAGCAGCTGGAGGGGGTCCCGGCCTCGACCCAGAGCGACATTCACTCCTTGGGTTCACTGCTTCGCTGGATGCTGACCGGCCAACCGGGCGCGCACGGGGCGGCCGTTCGTCCGGCCGAGCTCCGCGCCCCCCGGCCGGCCGCGCTGGCGGCGATCATCAACAAGGCAACCGCCGAGGATCCGGACCTCCGCTATCGCTCCGTGCCTGAAATGATCAGCGATGTTCGGAACCTGATGGCCGGCCGGCCCGTCTCGGCGGTCGAGTACGGCATGGCCGGGCGAATCTGTCTCTGGGCGCGTCGCCACCAGGTTGCGGCCGGGCTGGCCGGCCTTGCGCTGGCCGCGCTTGTCACCGGCGTCGCCGGCATCTACTGGCAGGCCCGTATCGCGGCCGGCGAGCGCGACGCGGCGCGTTTCGAGGCGGAACGATCGACGCTGTTGCGCGAGCAGCTGATCCTGCTGTTCCGCCAGGTCGGCCAGGACAACGCCGACCATGACCTTTCCACGCGCGAACTGCTGACCGAGAGCGTGCAGGTCGCCGAACGACTGCACGCCAACGACCCCCAGATGCTGGTCTCGATCAAGGCGTTGCTGGGCGAGATTTACATCGCGATGAACGATTTTGCCGCGGCCGATCCGCTGCTCTCTTCGTTCGTCGAGTACAAGCCCAATCTGGCATCGCCGCTGGTCCAGGCGGTTGCGCGGGCCGACCTGGCGCAGGTCCGCCTGCGCCAGGGCGAGGCCGCCGCCGCACTGGCGCTGACCGACGACGCCCTGGATTTCCTGCGCCGGACGCCCGGCCGAAACGCCGCGCGCATCGCCGACGTAATGCAGATTCAGGGCCAGGCGCTGCGCGTCCAGGGGCAGTGGGAAGATGCGATCTCGACCCTTCGAGAGGCCCTTGATCTGGCCAGGCGCGAGCCGGCACCGTCGCGCCTGCGAGCGAGCGCAAGCAACAACCTGGCCACGACGCTGATCTACGCCGGCCGCGCCGGCGAAGCGATGCCGTTTCTGCGCGGAGCGCTGGACAACTGGCGCGGGCTGGGCCTGGAAGACGGATCCAGCGCTCTGACGGTGATGGCCAACCTGGCCGGCCTGCTGCACCAACGCGGCGAACTGGCCGAAGCCGAACCGCTGTACCGCGAGGCCATCCGCCGCCGGACCGAACAGTTCGGCGAATCCGGCGCACTGGCCGCCGCCCACCTGAACCTGGGCTCGCTGCTGGCAACGCGCCACCGCATAGAGGCGGCCCGGGATCACGTCGGGCGCGGCATCGCGATGATCGAGCGCTTCGAGGGCCGCGACAGCCTGAACCACGTGCGGGCCGTGCTGGCGCGCGGTCGGGTGGAACTGGCCGCGGACAATTTCGACCGGGCACTGGAGGATATGGGCGCGGCACGACGGCGATTCGAGCGCATTGTCGGGCCCGATCACCTGTTTACCGTGATCGCGGAATTTCAGACCGCGCTGGGGGAGGCGCGGGCGAACAGCAGCGCGACCGAGCGGCTGGACGCGGCCACGCGAAGGCTCGAAGAGCAGCGGCCTGCCTCAAACAGGTATCTTGCACAGGCGCTGTGCGAGACCGCACGGCTGAAGATCGATACCGACCCGCAGGCCGCCCGATCACTGGCCGACCGGTGTCTGAAGCTGCGACGCGACGAGCTCTCGATGAGCGAGTGGCGCATCAGCGAAGCCCGCGCCATATCGCTCGCCGCACGCATCGAAAGCGGTGATCGCAGCGCGATTCAGGCGCTGAACAACGCTAGATCCGTGCTTGCCCGCGCGCTGGGGGCGGGCCATCCCAAACTCGACTGGTGCGATCGCTGGCTGGAAGACCCGGGCAACATCTGAACGGTATCTGGGAAACCGCCCGAAGCCGCGGATCATGCTGCCGATTCGCGGCACAACGCCGCAACGCCCGGCCAGGGGCCAGCGTTGCTTGAAGTTGCCTCAGAGGCTCTTGACGTGCTGTCCCAGGCGCGATTTGTGACGATCGGCCTTGTTGCGGTGCATGACGCCCTTGCTGACCGAACGATCGATCGCCGGCACGGCGGCCTTGTAGGCGGCTTCGGCTGCGGCCTTGTCACCGGCCTTGACCGCGTTGACGACCTTCTTGATCATGGTGCGCACATACGAGCGCTGGCCCGCATTATGCTGTCGATTGCGCTCGGACTGGCGGGCGCGCTTGCGTGCTGATGGGCTATTGGCCACGAATTGCTCCTGAAACCTTTTAAAGAACCACAGTGGGTAATGACAAACAATAATGACAAAAATCAAGCCGTATAGTATCGCGGGTTGCAGCGATTTAGTCAAGGGATTATCCGGAAGCCGGCCACGCAGAGCACGCCGCAACCGATGAGCCTGCTGCGCTCCATCTTCTCGTTTTCGAGCATGACGCTGATCTCGCGCGTACTGGGGCTTGTGCGCGACGTGGTGCTGGCGCGTTATTTCGGCGCGAGCGCCGCCACGGACGCGTTCTTCGTCGCGTTCAAGATTCCCAATTTCCTGCGCCGATTATTCGCCGAGGGCTCGTTCTCGCTGGCCTTCGTGCCGGTGCTTGCCGAATACCGGGTGCGGGCCGATCAAACCGAAATGAAGTCGCTGGTCGACGCGACCGCCGGCTGCCTGCTGGCCGTGCTGCTTGCGCTGACCGGCCTTGGAATGCTGGCCGCGCCCTGGGTGGTCGCGGTCTTCGCGCCGGGCTTTGCCGATGACCCCGACCAGCAGGCTCTGGCCGCCGAAATGCTGCGGGTAACGTTTCCGTACCTGCTGTTCATCGCACTGACCGCGCTTTCCGGCGGAATACTGAACACGCTGGGCAGGTTCGCCCTGCCGGCCGTGACGCCGGCGCTGCTCAACATCAGCCTGATCACCGCCGCAGTGGTGTTCAGCCAGCGTTTTCCGGAGCCGGTCAAGGCGCTGGCCTGGGGCGTGCTGGCCGCCGGCGCCCTGCAACTCGCCATCCAGCTGCCGGCACTGGCGCGTCACGGACTGCTGCCGCTACCCCGCCCGAATTTCCGCCATCCGGGGGTTCGTCGAATCATGAAACTGATGATTCCGACCCTGTTCGGCTCGTCGGTCGCACAGATCAATCTGCTGCTCGACGTTCTGATTGCATCGCTGCTGGTCGAAGCCAGCATTTCCTGGCTGTATTACGGCGATCGGCTGATGGAGTTTCCGCTGGGCATGTTCGGCGTGGCGCTGTCGGTGGTCATACTGCCGACCCTGTCCTCGCTGCATGCGCGGGCCGACCGCGAACGATTCCGCAGTACGCTCGAGTGGGCCGTGCTGCTGGGCCTGATCATAGGATTGCCGGCCGCCGCCGGACTTGCGGTGCTCGGCGGACCGACCGCGACCACGCTTTTTCACTATGGCGAATTCTCGGCCGGCGATGTCGAAATGACCGCCCTGGCGCTTGGCGCCTACTGCATCGGGCTGCCCGCGTTCATCGGGGTCAAGATCCTGGCGCCGGCGTTCTTCTCGCGCCAGGACACCCGAACGCCGGTGCGGATCGGGATCATCGCCCTGGTCGTCAACATGGGCCTCAACATCGTGTTCGTCGGCGCCATCACCTGGCATCTGGCCGGCCAACTGCTGCTCGACGACCCGTGGCAGGCGCTCGCGCTGAACCCGGGCGCGCACGCCGGACTGGCGCTGGCCTCCAGCGTTTCTGCCTGGCTGAACGCGCTGCTGCTGTGGAAAAGCCTTGCGCGCCAGGGCCTGGCGCCCGCCTTTCCGTGGCGCGACCTGGCCCGCATCCTGGTCGCGGGCCTGGCCATGGTGCTGGCGCTTTACTGGCTCGTGCCGCCAACGCCGGACTGGCTCGACATTAGCCTGCAGGTGCGGGTCGCGTGGCTGACCGCCGCCGTGGCCGGCGGGGCCGGCATTTACGCGCTGGTCCTTGCAGCGCTCGGCATTCGACCCTTGACCCTGATACGCCCTCGCGACTCGGGATGATTCATGGCCGGGACGGTAGAATCCAGTGCTGGTGGAAATCGATAGGGAAAAAGCGATCTTGCCGCGGATTGACGCGGATGAGCGCGGATAAATGCATGTCGACATTACAGCCCGGATCAATGAATTGCTTTCCATCCAGTTCGACGAATTGCAGCGGTCCATTCAACAGCCGGAAGCTGCGGTCGAACTCGTTTTGCTCTTGCGTTGATCCATTTCCATCCGCGTCCATCCGCGCCCATCCGCGGCTGAAATTGCCTTCCGATTTTTCCGGCAATGCCGACTTTCGTCACAAGGCCCGTGCATGCAACTGATCCGCCACCTGCCCGCCCGGCTTGCGGACGGACGTCCACTCGCGCTTGCGATCGGCAACTTCGACGGGCTCCATCGGGGCCACCAGGCCTTGCTCACACAAGCCCTGGATTGCGCGCCGGCAAGTCGGCCCGCAATGCTGTGCTTCGAGCCGCTGCCGCGCACCTTCTTCGCCCCGCACGATCCGGTGCCTCGCGTGATGAAGCTGCGCGACAAGATCGACGTCGCCGGACGCCTCGGCGTCGAAGTCCTGGCACAGCTCCGGTTCGATGGGGCGTTTTCGCGGCTGTCACCCGAGGCGTTCGCCCGTGATGTGCTGGTCCGCGACTTGAACGCGGGCCAGGTGATCATCGGGTCCGACTTCCGTTTCGGCTACAAGGCGGCCGGCGACGCAGCCGCCATGACCGAGTACGGCCGGAGATTCGGATTCGAAACACTGGTCGCCGAAACCGTCGTTGCAAAAACAGGCGCCTCCCAATCCGGCCAGCGGGTCTCGTCCAGCCGACTCAGGCAGGCGCTGGGCGCCGGCGACCTGGCGCTGGCCGAGCAGCTGCTCGGCCGCCCCTACGCGATTTCGGGCCGGGTCGTTCGCGGCCAGCAGCTCGGCCGTGAACTGGGATTCGCCACCGCCAATATTCGCGTCGCCGAACCGCCGGCCTTTTCCGGGATTGCGGCGGTTCGCATCGACGGTGCGGGTTTTACCGGCCATCCCGGGATTGCCAGCCTGGGCCGCCGACCGACCGTGGCCGGGCGCGACTGGCTGCTCGAAATCCACCTGTTCGACTTCGACGGCGATCTCTACGGTCGGCACCTGCGCGTTCGGTTCGAGGGCTTCATACGCCACGAGGAGCACTTCGACTCGCTACCGGAAATGGTCGAGCAGATGAACCGCGACGTCGAACGGGCAAATGCCCTGCTGACCCGTGGCTGAATGGGCGACAATAGCGACCATGTCACGCCGAACGGCCAGCAACTGAAGATTCCATGGATTACAAAGACACCATAAACCTGCCGAAAACGAATTTCCCGATGAAGGCCTCGCTGGCCCAGCGCGAGCCCGAGATGCTCGCGCAGTGGTTCGCCAGCCGGCGCTACGCGACGATTCAGGAAAATACCCGGGAGCGGCCGGCCTTCGTGCTTCACGACGGCCCACCCTACGCCAACGGCGACATTCACATCGGCCATGCGCTCAACAAGATCCTCAAGGATTTTGTCGTGCGCTCGGCGCTGTTGTCCGGATTTCGGTCGCCGTATGTGCCGGGCTGGGACTGCCACGGACTGCCGATCGAGCTTCAGGTCGAGAAAAAGGTCGGAAAAGTCGGCCACAAGGTCGACGCCAGGACGTTCCGCCAGAAGTGCCGCGAATACGCCGGCAAACAGATCGACCTGCAGCGCGAGGGCTTCAAGCGCCTGGGCGGCCTGGCAGACTGGGACGACCCCTACGCCAGTCGCGATTTCAGCTTCGAGGCGAACATGCTGCGGGCGCTGGGGCGCATTGTCGAGCGCGGCCACCTCAAGCGCGGCGTCAAGCCGGTCCACTGGTGCTTCGACTGCGGTTCGGCGCTGGCCGAGGCCGAGATCGAATATGCCGACAAGACCTCCACCGCCGTTGACGTGCTGTTCGAAGCGGTCGACTCGGCGGCCATGGCCGCGAAGTTCGGTGCCCCGCCCAGCGAAGCACCGACCGGCGTGGTGATCTGGACGACAACGCCCTGGACGCTTCCTGCCAATCAGGCCGTCGCCTTGAATGCCGAACTCGGCTACGACCTGCTGCAGGCCGACCACGCCGGCCGAACGCTGAGGCTCGTGGTCGCCCATGACCTGGTCGGCCCGGTCAGCGAGCGCTGCGAGCTGGACAATGTCGAAACCCTGGGCAGCGTCGCCGGCAGCGCGCTCGAGCACCTGCGACTGAAGCACCCGTTCAACGACTAC
>CAYYZR010000082.1:0-10371 GCA_964476005.1 uncultured Halomonas sp. | reverse complement strand
AATCCGCCCCGAGGGAACCGCGCCCTAATCCAATTCTCTACGGGGAAAAATCGTCACGGGTGCCGCTGAACGCTCGCTTGGCGGTGGCCGCCGGCGCGGAGAAATCGTTCAGGGTGCTGCAGAGCGCTTGCCTGGTGGTGGACGCCGGAGCGCAGAAAGCGGAATGCATATGTAAATGCACGAGCATTTCGAGCACCGCCGGACGCCACCAGGCAAGTGCTCAGTGGTGCCCTGGACGATTTCTGGTTTTTCAGTCTTTCGTTACTCGGTTCATTTCCACCAGACTGATCGACCCATTCTTGACCTTGTTCAACGCGGCGCGGCGCAGGTCGATGATGCCCTCGACCTTGCTCTGACGCTCGATTTCCAGCGCAGTGCCGCCCTGCAGGATAATCTGTTCGATTTCCTCGGTGATGGGCATCACCTGGAAAACCCCGGCGCGACCCTTGTAGCCCTCGTTGCACAGATTGCAGCCCTTGGCCTTGAAGAGTTGCAGGCCTTCTTCGATCTCCTCGTCTGTGAAACCCGTCTTTTTCAGCGCCTCGGGCGGAAGGTCGTCCTCCGGCACCTTGCACTTGTGCAGCGTGCGCGCCAGGCGCTGCGCCATCACCATGTGTACGGCCGAGACGATGTTGTAGGGCGGAACGCCCATGTTGGCCAGACGGGTGATCGACTGCGGCGCATCGTTGGTGTGCAGCGTGGAGAGTACAAGGTGACCGGTCTGCGCCGCCTTGATGGCGATCTCGGCGGTTTCGATGTCTCGAATTTCCCCGACCATGATGATGTCTGGATCCTGGCGCAGGAACGAGCGCAGAGCCTTGGCAAAGGTCAGACCCTGCTTGGCATTTTGCTGCACCTGATTGACGCCGGCCATACGGATTTCGACCGGGTCCTCGACCGTGGAAATATTGCGGCCTTCATCGTTTAGAAGACCCAGCGCGGTATACAGCGAGACCGTCTTACCCGAGCCGGTCGGACCGGTCACCAGCACCATGCCGTAGGGCTTGCCGATGGCGTCGAGGTAGATATCTTTCTGATGCGGCTCGAAACCAAGCTTTTCGGGTCCCAGGAACGCGCCCGAACTATCGAGAATACGCAGCACTACCTTCTCGCCCCAAAGCGTCGGGCAGGTCGAAACACGAAAATCGAACGCCCGACTCTTGGAAATGTTGAGCTTGATGCGGCCATCCTGCGGTACCCGACGCTCGGCAATATCCAGGTTGGCCATAACCTTCAGACGCGCCG
This sequence comes from uncultured Halomonas sp., assembly GCA_964476005.1. Classification (GTDB taxonomy): domain Bacteria; phylum Pseudomonadota; class Gammaproteobacteria; order Xanthomonadales; family Wenzhouxiangellaceae. Next base: position 9,126 of record CAYYZR010000082.1, on the reverse strand, counting down.
ACAGGCGACTGGACATCTTGGTCGGGGGACGCATCTGTGTCTTCAGAACGCCGTCCATTCGGAAACGGATCCTGTAGGTATCCTCATAAGGCTCGAAATGTATATCGGACGCTTCCTTGCGTATGGCATCGATCAGAACCTTGTTGACGAAGCGCACGATAGGCGCGTCGTCCGAGGTGTCCTCGATGCTTTCCTTCTCCTGCTGGGCGGCGTCGAAACTGAGTGATTCGAGATCTTCGTCGCCCGCGGTCAATTCCTCGAACGCCTGGCTGGAACCGGCCATCATCCGGTCGATGGCCTGTCCGATGGAATCGGCGGCCGCCAGTACCGCCTCGACATTCAGTCCGGTGGTGAAAGCAACCTCGTCGATCCCCGACTGGTTGGTCGGGTCGGCGACGGCCACGAACAGTCGCTTGCCGCGCTTCATCATGGGAAGCAGCAGATGCTTGCGCATCAGGTCTTCCTTGACAAGGTCGCTCGGCGCATTCCGAAGATCCACCGCATTCAGGTCGAGCAACGGCAGACCGAACTCGTCGGCGGCCACGTGTGCGAAACCGAGCGGGTCGATCAGATGTTCACGTACCAGGTGGCTCGTGAATGTCCGCCCGAGTTCGGAGGCCTTTTCAAGCGCATCGGTCGCTTGCTGCTCGCTGAGAAGCCCTTCTTCGACAAGGCGCTGACCGGTTCCCGGAAGACGCGCGCTGGTCAACGATTCAACAGTAGATGCCATTAATCAGGTTTCCCGGTGCGGCGTCCCCCGGTAACGTCCGGGGTGCCCGCGCCTTGTTGGGTGTTGATGCCAAATATGGAACTTACGCTCAAGATATTGATTTGTCAATTATTGTCTTCCGCTTCATTGAGGTCATAGTCGACGCGGTACGGTGGCGGATCGCCGCCTTCACCCTTCAGATAATGATTCATCCAGCGCATCAGCCGAAGCGAGTAGTCATACCTGCTGGCCGCGCGCCGATTTCCATGCCCTTCTCCCGGATACAGCACCAGGCGCACCGGTGGCGGGTTTTCCTGCAGCTTCAGGAAGCGGTAGAACATCCTGGACTGGGTCGGGTCGACCCGCGGGTCGGCATCGCCGTGCAGGATCAGAATCGGCGTGGCAGCCTTTTCCACGTGGTAGAGCGGCGACGCCTGGCGGAACAGCTCCCAGTCCTGCCACGGCCATTTCCCCAGGTGCACAAGGTTGAATTCCCACGGAATATCGGAGGTGCCGAACGCCGCGATCTGGTTGCTCAGGCCAACGTTCATGACGGCAGCGGCGAATCGCTCCGAATACTGGGTCGCACCCCAGGCCGTGGCGTAGCCACCGTAGGAACCGCCTGTTATCCCGACCCGGTCGCCGTCGACCATGCCTTGCTCGATCAGGTAGTCGACGCCGTCGACCAGGTCGTCGAATTCCTCCATTGCCGGACGGCCGAAGCTAAGCTGCGTGAATTCGACGCCGCGCCCGGTGGAACCGCGGTAGTTCTGGAAGAACGTGAAGTAGCCTTCGCCCGAAGCGTGCTGCGCCGGGGACGAGTAGCCGGTGAGCCAGCCGTTGGAATAGTGCGATTCCGGGCCGCCGTGCACGTTGAGAATCAGTGGATAGCGGGTGCCGTCCCGGTAGTCCAGCGGATACACCAGGATGCCCTCGATCATCAACCCGTCGCGCGCCGCGTAGCGGACCAATTCCTGCCTTGCCAGCGTCACGTCGACCAACCACGGGTTCGAATTCGTGAGGCGTTCGGCCCGACCGCTGCTGATCCGGTAGACCTCGTTGGGATGGGAGGGGGTGTTGCCGGTCAGGGCCACGGCGCCGGCGCCGGATACCGACAGGCCGGTGAATATGGGACCGTCTTCGAGCAGCGTTTTCTGATTGTCGCCGTCGGCGTCGATGGCGCCCATGCGAACGCCGGTGCCTTCATAGCTCAGGAAGCCGATCCGGTCGTCCGCCAGCCAGCCCAGGTGCCAGACATGGCCTTCCAGCCCGGGAATCAGGTCGGTGAATTGCCCGCCGTTCCGGCCAGCCACCATCAAGCGACCTTCACGCGAGTCGTTGATCAGATTGGTGCCGATGAAAGCCAGATAACGGCCGTCGGGGCTCCAGGCCATTTCGCCCAGCTTGCCCGGGTTCTCGATGCGTCCGAGCTCGTCACCCTGAAGATCGACGATCCGGATCCGCGTGAATACCAGCGTATCGTCGACCAGCTGCTGCGGCGTGATCTTGACCGCCAGGCGGTCGCCTGCCGGCGACCAGGCCACGTCCTGGATCGAGCCTTCCAGCGCAATCTTGCGCGGATCGGCGTCGACATCCTCCAGGTCGAGGATCCAGATGCGTCGGTCGCGCAGGCCTTCTTCGTAAACGACCTGGTTGAAACCCTGCTCTTCCAGTTTCGTTTCCGCTTCGTCGTCGGGCTCGAACGCCAGCAGCGCGACCCGGTTCCCGTCCGGGCTGAACGAATAACCGGAAATGTCGGTCTCCAGGGATGCGATGGCACGCGCTTCGCCGCCGTCCACCGAGATCGCGTAAAGCCGGGTCGTTTCGTCGTCGCCGCGCTTGTCCAGAAAGACGATGCGACGCGAATCGGGGTGCCATCCGATCCCGCCGACGCTGACCTGACCAGTAATGAAGGGCTGCGACTCGCCGTTTTCGATGACATGCAGTTCACTCCAGGCCGGACCGTCTTCCTCATCCGGAATGTCTCGCGGCACCGAGCGCAGGTAGGCGATTCTTTCGCCGTCGGGGCTGATCTGCGCGCTGCCGACCTGGCTGAGATCGGCAATCTGCTGCAGGCTCATGCCCTGCCCGAATGTCAGCAAAGGCATCGCAATCAACAGGAATCCGACCAGCTTGAACGTATTTCTCATACAACACTCCGCGTGCAAAAAATGATTGGAAAATACCGCGATCGCGGCCTGGGCACCTGTTTTGCGGCGGCCTGGCGAGGCGATGCCGCCTGTTTGATCGAACCCCGCAGACGCCCAAGCCAAAACTATACCAGATCGAATCCAGGGGACCTCTCAACATCCATACCGGGTCGTGACAGGTGTTGCAGTTGGTGCGGAAGCGAAGGAACGCAACGCGCCGCCTCGAGTACGAAGTGCCGTCAGCGCAGATCGCGCTGGAATATCTCGGTTGTCCAAACGCGTTTGCCGTCGCTGTCGTGCAGGCCGAGACGCAGCACGCGATCGTCGCGCGGTCCGCTGATCTCGGCGAGGCCGAAACCACGCCGCTCAAACAGGCTTCCCGACACCCGGTACTGACCCTCGCCTGTCCTCGGTGAGCTCGGCCCGGCCGTCAGTGGGGAGACGGTCCATTCGTACAACGGATAGTCCACGCCGTTTTCCTTCTTCATGAGAACCGAGTGGTGCCGGTCGCCCGAGAGAAAAAGAACGCCCGGAATGTCCTCGGCGTCGATACGATCCAGAATATCGCGACGTTCGCCCGGCGCCAGGTTGATGTAGTTTTCACCGGTCTCGGCGCTGTTGAGGAACTGGCCGCCCATCACGACGAACTTGAACGCGGCCGAACTGGACTTGAGTGCGTCCAGCAACCATTCGATCTGCTCGCGGCCAAGTACTGTACGCTGCCCGGTGACACGGCCGTTCGCCCGGCGGAAATATCGATTGTCGAGCACGAAGAAGGCCGCATCGTGCCACTCGAAATAATGCGTCACGCCACCGGCGGTCGAGTCGAATTCCGGGTTGGGCCAGAAATCCCCGAATATCTTTTTTGCCTGCTCGCGAAGACGGTACGAGCTGTCGGCATCGTTCGGACCATAATCATGATCGTCCCAGGTCGCATAGTGGTGCGTACTTGAAAGCAGTCGCTGCAGTTCCGGCAGCTGCCGAGTGTGACTGTAGCGCGCGTACATCGCCGAAACCGAATGCCAGTCGGCTTCACGGTAGTAGACGTTGTCGCCCAGCCACAGCATGAAATCGGGCTGCTTGTCGGCGATTGCATCGAACACCTGGTAGCCGCTGCCGTAAGGGCGGCCGGGCCGATCGTATTCGGCCTGGTTGACGTATGCGCAAGAGCCCAGCGCAAATGAAAAGGCCGGCGGATCGCTGCGCCAATGCCAAAGCGGCTGGGTGAGGAACCGCTGCTCGAATTCCGGCACAACGATTTCGTCGTCGATCAGAAGCCGGTAGGCGTATTCCGTGCCGGGCGCGAGGCCGGTGACGTCGATCTCGACGGCATGGGCACTCGACGCCGCGGACACCACCGGTGGCGTCACTTGCGCTTGCTGTTCATTGCCGCGAGGCCAGTATTGGAGGGCCACGGAAGCGGGCTGATCGGTCTGTGCCCAGATTTTCACCGCGCGCATCGCCGAATGACCCGGCATGGGGCCTGCCGCCAGTTCAGCCGCCTCTGCCGACAGCGGCGGGGCGAGCAGCGCCGCAACCAAAAGAAGGGAACGCGCCATTGGCTGTCTGCAAGCTTGTGGACCAATGGATGATTCTACAGCGATTGATTGTCGTGCGATGCGACAGGGCTCATGCCTGCCGCCGTGTCGCGGCCGGACGCACCCGGGGTGCGTCCGGCCCGCCGGTATCAGCCGCCGTCCGGCCCCTGCTGCTGCATGGCGCCCTGTTGCTGCATGGCGCGCTGCATCAGGGCCTGGTATTCCTGCTGGACCGTCTGAAGCTGAGCGATCAGCTGTTCGGTCTGCGGATTCTGCTCGCGCATGGCTTCGACCAGCCCCTCGTTCAGACTCTGGATCTCGGTCTGAATGGCCTCATCCTGCATCGCCTGGCGCTGGGCCTGCTGCAGCTCGGTCTGTTCCTGGCGAATTTCCTGGGTGACCGTCTGGCTTTCTTCGGTTGAAAGCTCGCCGGCCTGCAGTTGCTCCTGAAGGTCGCCGATCCTTTCGCGCGAGGCGTCCGGATTGTGTCCGGCCTCGACCATTTTTTCATCGACGTTGGCGAGCAGTTCGTCCCGCTGATCGGCCAACTCGGGGTTGGCCTCGATGGTCGCTTGCTGAATCTGCGCCAGCTGCTGGTTGAGTTGCTGGATTTCGGCCTGCTTCTGCTGCACCTGCTGCATCAATCCACCGGCCTGCCCCCCCGGCGGCGATTGTTGCGGCGCCTGCTGAGACACAGCCGCACCGGCCGACAAGGCCAGCGCGAGACCGATCAATGCTCTTGAACTGGTGATTGCGAATTTCAACATGGATCTGAATCCTCTCGATTGGGTGTCTGAATTAGATGAATCAAAAAAGGCGACAAGATCGCTTGCCGCCCAATTACCGTCACCGTAACAGATCGAGGTTTACACGTGGATGTTGCATGACCACCGCCCGACGCAGCAAACCGCGAGGGCCGAATTCGAATCAGGCCGGCGGCAGCTCGACGCCAGTGCCTTTCAACGCGCGCTCCAGCTCGGCCATCCTATCGCCATAACGTCGCCAACGGCCGGTCGCATCGCGGTAAAGCTCGCGCCTGACCTGCCCCATGCTCAGGGTGTAAACGGCTTCCCGGTTGTCGGAAAATTTCAGGCACGCCGGGTCCCAGGGCAAGCCGCAGGCGTCAAGCAGCCGGCGCACCGAAGGCCCGATCGAATCGACGACCTGTTCGTAGTCGATGCGCAGGATTCGGCCAGGCAAGACCTTCAGCCAATGCGCCATCAACCTCGAATGCTGCGCGTAATAGTGTGCGAAATCATTGAAATCATTGACGTATCTGAATGAATCCGGAAATCGGAGCCGAAAACTCGAAAGCCCGACGTCCCGCGGATCGCGGCAAGCATGAATAATCACGGCGCGCGGAAACAGGCGCGCGATCAACCCGACATTCCAGAAGTTCAGGGGCAGCTTGTCGACGATGATGCAGTCCTTCCCGGGCTTGCTCGGAAGACTGGACAGGTATTTCGAACGCCATTGATCAGCCGATGCGGCAAGATCGGCCTCCAACTGCCGGGGATCGCCGGACTCAATGCCGGCAAGCTTGGCGATCGCCGGCAGCATCGCATGCTCGCCAACGCTGACGACTTGCCGGTGAGCCGCCAGGATGCGGTCGAGAAGCGTGGTGCCGGAGCGTGGCATGCCGACGATGAACGCCAGACCGATACCATCGTCCCCCCTCGCATCGATCGTATCGGGAAACGTGTCTTGCAGCGCGTCGACGCGCGTTTCGACCGATGCGCGATCGTAATCGTACCCGCGCCTGGCGGCGCGGCGCTTGAGTGCCAGGTTGCCGGTGGCGAACGCGTCGAAGGCCTGCTCATGAAGATCGCGCGTTTCCAGCACCCGACCAAGCGCCAAGCCAGCCGCGGCGCAGTTTTCCAGATCGGCATTGGCGTCGTTGAGCGTAGTCTCCAACTGAGCGATGGCGGACTCCGGCAGGCGCTCAGGTGCGATTTCACTGAGCATGGCTGCGGCAGGCGTGGATGCCGGGTCGCGCCGCAGCACCGCCAGCGCGCTGGCGACGGCGTCTTCGATGCGACCCAGTTGAATGCACTGGCGCACCTGCGCAAGGTGCGCACCGACGCGCTCCGGATCCATTCGAACAGCACGCGCAAGCGGCGCATCGGCGGCCTCGGCGCGATGCGCCTTCAACAGCAGCTGGGCCTGGAACACCAGAACTTCGTAATCGGCCTGCGGCGAGTCGGCCAGCGGTTGCAGCACCGAGGCGGCATGGGCAAAAAGGTAGAGGTCTTCCAGGCGTTCGGCCCAGTACATCAACATACCGGCCTGCTGTTGCGGCGCCAGGCGCTGAAACTGTGACATACATTGACCGGCCTCCTGACGGGCGTCCATGGCGATTGCAGCCGGCGCCAGGACGCTGAGGACGTCCAGCCCACCGGCACCGGCGCTGGCCGCCTGGTGCGCCATCCGGCGCGCGCCTGCGGCATCACCCTTGCGCAGCAGGATGTCAGCCAGAGCCACAGCGGCCTCGGCGCGTCCGGCGGCACCATCTGGGCCGCCGTCGATCAAATGCCGACAACGCCGCTCGGCTTCATCCAGCGCGCCGGATTCGACGGCGCGCCGAACCTTTTCGATCTCGCTGGGGGCGGCTCCGGGCTGGAACATCGGCGGTCAGGGGTTCAGAGCGGGAAGTCCCTGCATCTTAACGGCAAGGGCCATAGCCGCGGGCCTTCACTGTCTCTCCGGCAGCGCCCAGAGCTCGACCCGATCGAGCGCGATATACGGAATCGCAACGCGGCCGCGACGGGAATCGATCCCGATATCGGCCGGCCGGCCCGGGGTGTCGAACAGCTTCATCGCTGCACCGTCACGCCACGACCAGATCGCCTGGTCGACCTGGCTGGCGACGATCAACCGGCCGTCGTACTCCTCCAGCCCGTCGATGTTGCCGCCTTCCGGCAACCGACCCAGCTCGACCAGCTCGCCGGCGTCGGGGCGCCAGGCCTTGAGATCCAGGCCGTCGCCCCAGGGCGCCAGTACGAACGCCCGGGCAGCCGGGTACCAGACGATGCCGTTTGGCGGCGATTCGAGTTCGTCGGCGGCAAGCACCGTGATCTCGCCGTTGTCGACCTTGAACAGCCGGGCGTTGCCGGTATCGGTCAAGTACAGCGCGCCCGCCGGATCGGCCTCGACGTCGTTGAGAAATCCCGGCGCGTGGCCCGAGAAATCGATGAATTTCAGCTGCTCGCCCGAGCGACGGTCGAAACCGTGCAGGCCATCGGCGTCGGCGACCCACAGCACCTCGTCCACGATCCGCATCCCGCGCGGCCCGTGCAGCGGAAACTCGGACGTGCCGACCATGAATTCGAGCGTCTCGATCTCGCCGCCGGGCGCGACCCGCGAAATGAAACCGTTGGCGTCGCCGGCCGCATCGCCGTTGAAATTGGAAACGAAATAGACGTCCTGTTCAACGTCGTAATGCACGGCTTCCGGTCCGGACAGCCCGTCGATCACGACAACCGGTCCTGCGGTCTGCTGCGCGCCGTCACCGGTCTGCGCCATGACGCCCTGTAGCGCGAATGGTGCAATGAGTATCAATGCATATTGAAAATATCGTGTCATGGCTCAGCTCCGAGGGTTTAAAAAATACCGATTGAAAAGAAAGATCGCTGGCTGAACGCCGGTACCGGCCTGCATTCATGAAAGCCCGTATACCAGGGAAAATCCGATGTAGGTGCCCAGCAGATTGCCCAGCGACCCAAGCACGATGCCGGGCAGCAGCAAATCCTTGCGTCCGAACCGCTCGACCAGCGGCAGCACCACGGTGGAGCCGCCCACGGTCGTGGCCGAAGCCACCGCGGCGACTTCCGGCGACTGGCGCATGAGTCGGCCGGCCAACACCACGATCGCGCCGTGCACCGCGATCAGGATCACCACGAACGCCATCAGCAGCAAGCCGATCCTGCCCGTCTCGCGCAATGCCGCCACCTCGCAATAAGCTGCAAGCGCGGCCAGGAACAGATACGCGCCGTACATGCCCAGCACCTCGGCGCCGCGCAGCCGCGCAATGGGTCCGACCTGGGCCAGCAGCAGGGCCAGCGTGGTCAGGATCAGGATGGCCGGCACGTCGAATCCGGCAACTCCACCCAGCCAGGCGGCCAGCTGCGCGGACGCCACGAACGCGACCAATCCCAACGCGACAAGCATCACCATATCGCCCAGGGCGGGCCGGTCATCCCGGCGGATCGCCGAGTCCCGGCCGCGCTCGTCTTCCGTGACCACATCGCGTTTCGGCAGCACCGCGCCGACCAGTCGCGGGAATATCAGCAGAACGGCGATCCAGACGACCGTGAGCACATGATCGGCAACCGCAGCCGCGGCATACAGGTTGCCGCTTTGCATGAAGTCGTAATGCAGCGCGAGGGCGTTGAAGTTGGCCCCGCCGCCGATATAGGTCGCAGCGAACATGCCCGACAGCGGCCCGTACCACTGGCCCATCCATTCCGCAGCGTCGAGCAGCCAGCCGGCCACCAGAACACCCGCGATCGTGCCCAGCGCGGCGAATGCGAACATCGCCAGCATCGGACCGCCGGCGCGAAGCAGCGAGGCAAGACGAGCGTTGAGCAGCAGCAGAAAGATCGAAACCGGGGCAGCCGTGCCGAGAAGCTGGTCGTAGACCGGCACGTTCTCACTGGCCAGCGGCACCACGCCGAGATTGGCCAGCACCGCGACCAGGATGATCACCAGCAGCGCCCCGCCGACCATGCGC
>CAYYZR010000081.1:0-10495 GCA_964476005.1 uncultured Halomonas sp. | reverse complement strand
CGTCGGCGCCCTCGCCCGACAGCACCATCTTGATGCCCATGGCCTTGATCCGGCGGGCCATCAGGAACATCGGCGTGGCCGCGCGGATGGTGGTGACGTCGAAGGTCTCGAGGTGACGCACCACGTCTTCCAGCGCATCGAGGCCTTCCTGCAGCGTGTAGGTAAAGGCGTGGTGCACCGATCCGATGTGGTCGGCGACGATCTTCGCCGCGGCCAGATCGGGGCTGCCGTCCAGGCCCACCGAAAATGTGTGCAGCCGCGGAAACCACGCCGGCTCGGTCTCGCCGGCCTCGATGCGGCGCGCGGCGTGGCGCGCGGCCAGCGCCGCGATGACCGACGAATCAAGACCGCCCGACAGCAGCGCGCCGTAGGGCACGTCGCACATCAGCTGGCGCGTGACCGCCGCTTCCAGACCTTCGGCCAGCGCGTGGACGGCTTCGTCCTCGTCGGTGACGGTTTCCATCCTGCCGGCGGTCGGCACCTGGTGGCGCCAGGGCGGGTCGTAGTAGCGAAGCAGCAGGTCTTCTTCGGAATCGTAGATATGGCCCGGCGGAAAGATTTCGAACTCGTCGCAGAAATCATGAATCGCCTTGAGCTCCGAGGACACCACGCGCCGGCCGGCCGCATCGCGTCCCCAGTACAGCGGCATCACGCCGATGGGATCGCGCGCGATCAGGTAGCGTCCGCGCTCGGCGTCCCAGAGGACGAAGGCGAAGATGCCGTTGAGCGCGCGCGCCAGCGCACCCGGTTGCATCTGCTCGTAGAGCGCCAGGATGACCTCGCAATCGGAAGCCGTGCGCAGCGGGTAGCCGGGCGCATGCACGCGCTCGAGTTCGGCGTGATTGTAGATCTCGCCGTTGACCGCCAGCACCACGCTCTCATCGGTGCCGTAGAGCGGCTGAGCGCCGCTCTCCGGGTCCACGATCGCCAGCCGCTCGTGGGCCAGGATTACCCGGTCGTCCTCGTGCACCCCGCTCCAGTCCGGGCCGCGATGCCGCTGGCGCCGCGAGCGTGCCAGCACATCGGCGCGTAACGACGGCGGCTTGTCGTGGATGTCGAGTATTCCGAGGATTGAGCACATTCGGGGTGCCTCTTTTTCGCCGCCGGCGAGCTGAATGTCGGTGTCCGACTATATCGTAGCCACCCTGTGAGGGTGCATACGGCATTCAAACTATCGCAGGTCGCATCAGCCCGCGAAGCGGGCGGCGAAACTGGCCTTGAAGTTGGAACTGATCAAGAGGTGTCCAGAAAGACCACGAATCGTCTCGAGATTCCGGATCGCGCCATCGCGCGTCCGGAATGACGAAACGCTGGACGGCACGTTAAGCTACACCCATGAACCAGCACAGCCACCACAGCCACGACCATTCGGGCGGCCGGGCCCTGCAGCGGGCGCTGCTGCTCACGCTGAGCTTCGCCGCGGTCGAGTTCGTGGTCGGTTGGTGGGGCGGTTCGCTGGCGCTGATGGCCGACGCCGGACACATGCTGACCGACTCGACCGCACTCGGCCTGGCGGCGCTGGCGGCCTGGGTCGCGACCCGGCCGGCCGACCGGAATCACAGCTGGGGCCACGGGCGGGCCGAGATCATCGCGGCGATGATCAACGGCGGCGCCATGCTGGTGCTGGTGGGCGTGATCGTCTACAACGCCATCGACCGGTTTCAGGACCCGGTCGAGATCCGCGGCGCCGCCGTGCTGGTGGTCGCCGCCATCGGGCTGGTCATCAACCTGGCCGTGCTCAAGGTGCTGCACGGCGGCGAAGGCAACCTGAACGTCAGGGGCGCCATCCTGCACGTGATGGGCGACCTGTTGGGGTCGGTCGCAGCATTGGCTTCCGGCCTGGTCATCGTACTGACCGGCTGGACCCCCATCGATCCCATACTTTCGCTGCTGATCTGCGCGCTGATCCTGGTCGCCGCGCTCAGCCTGCTCAAGACTGCCCTCGGTGTCGTGATGGAACGCGTCCCGGTCCGTCTGGATCTCGAGGACGTACGTTCGGCCATGAACGGCGTGGACGGCGTGGTCGAGATTCACGACCTGCACATCTGGCAGATCAGCAGCGATCGCGTGGCCCTGTCCGCGCACGTGGTGATGGACGATCTCGAGGCATGGCCGGGGCTGCTTGCGCGCATCGACGCGATGCTGCTGGATCGCTTCGGCATCGACCACCCAACCCTGCAACCGGAGTTGGCGACAGTGGGCGAATGCTCGCACGCCAACCCGCAGTGCCATGGCTGATTTCTCGTCACCTCGTCGCGCGCAATGAAACTGCTGGCCGTCGGCGACATGCATCTGGGCCGCATGCCGGTCGCCCTGCCCCCGGGGCTGGCCGACGCGGCCCGATCGCTGGGCCCGGCAACCGCCTGGCAGCGATGCATCGATAAAGCGATTTCGCTGGAGGTCGAAGCCGTCCTGCTGGCCGGCGACGTGGTCGACCGGGAGCGGGATTTCTTCGCCGGATACGCATCGCTGAAGTCGGGCATGGAACGCCTGCTCGAACACGATATCCGCGTTATTGCCATTGCCGGCAACCACGACACCGAAGTGCTGCCGCGGCTTGCCGACGCGTTGCCGGGCCTGGAACTGATCGGGCGCGGCGGGCATTGGGAAACCATCGAGTTGAGCGCCGGCAGCGTTATCGGCTGGTCGTTTCCGACACGCCGCGTGACCCGTTCACCGATGGAAACGTTTCCCCGGGATCAGCTTGCGCGTCCCATGCTAGGCCTGCTGCACTGTGACCGCGATCAGGCCGACAGCGCCTACGCGCCGGTGCGATCGACCGAACTCGAAGCCGCCGCCGTCGACGCCTGGCTGCTGGGTCACGTGCATCAGCCCGATCTCATGCCGGATTTGCTCGATGGCGAGGACGGGGGCTCGCCGGAAGACCGGCGCCATGTCGTCGGTTTCGGCGGCTACCTGGGATCGGTCAGCGCACTGCGGGCAAGCGAAACCGGCGTGCGCGGTCCGTGGCTGATCGAAGTCGAGGGACAGGCCGTAAATGCTCGCCAGATCGCGCTGGCGCCGCTGGCCTACGACGCGCTGGATATCGATACCAGCGCACTCGAAAAACCCGGGGACCTCGACGCGGCCATGCTGGCGGCCGGCAGGCGACGAGTTGCCCGGCGCATCGAATTCGACGCCCTGCCCGACGCGCTGGGGCTGAGATTCCGGCTGACCGGCCGTCATCCGGCGGCCCCGCAGGTCGCGGAGGCTGCTCGAAGAGTACTCGACCAGCAACCGGTATTCGAAGAATCCGGCTGCCAGGTTTTCATCGACAAGATCGAAAGCATGGTCACCGTTCCGCTGGATCTCGAAGCACTTGCCGGGCAACCCGACCCGGCCGGGGTGATCGCGCGCGACCTGCTTCTGCTCGACGGGCCGGACTGCGAGGCGCGGCGACGGATGATCGCAGAGGCACGCTCGCGCATGCAGGCCGCCTCGGCGATCACCGAGTTGCAGCCGGTGGCTGACGGGATTTCCGCCGAACAGGCTGCACAGCGATTGATTCGGGTCGGCCGCGCGGCGCTGGCAAAGCTACTGGAGACGCGCCGATGAAGCTCGCGCGCCTCGTCGTCAAGCGTCTGCCCGGCATCGAGGGACGCCTGGAGCTCATCCCGGCGCAGGACCGGGTCAGCGTGGTCGTGGGCCCCAACGCTTCGGGCAAGACCAGCCTGATCCGCGCGCTTGCCCTCCTGCTGCAACGCCGCCCGGACGCCCGGTCGGTCGACATCGAAGCCGAATTCACCGATGGAAATCACCGCATCAAGGGCACCGCGATCGGCCAGGCGCGCAGCTGGCGGGTCGACGGCGCCGAGGCCGAGCGCCCCCCCTGGCCGGATGCCGACGGGCTCGCCGCCTACCTCATCCGGGCCGAGGAACTCGAAGGTGCCGGGGCGACCGAACAGCAGTTCTCGGACACGCTCACGCAGGTCATGGCCGGCGGCTACGATCTGGACACGCTGGCCGCTGCCGCGCCGTTTGCCAGGCCCGGGCGTCCGCAAAAGCTCGCGCGCGACCACGAACAGGCGGTGCGCCGGCTGCAGGCGCTGGAGTCGCGCCACGCCGAACTCGCCGGGCAAATCGACGGGCTGGAAGCGCTGCGCGAACAGCGCCGCGAGAGCATTGAGGCCCAGCGCCGGCTCCAGGCCCAGCAGCGCGCCCTGGAATTGCTCGCGCTCGAGCACAAGCTGGCCGCAATACACCAGTCGGTGACGCGGTTTCCCGGCGGCATGGACCGCCTGGATGGCAGTGAGGGCGAGCGTCTGCAGCGGCTGGACGACGAGCTCGCACAGCGCCGCCAGCGTCGGGAACAGACGCGCCGCAAGCGGGCCGACGCCGCGCGATCGCTTGCCGACAGCGGCATACGTGAAATTGGCGCGTTGGAAGCCTTCGCCGCCGACCTTGGCGAGCAGCGCCAGGAGCTGCAACGGCTGGAACGCGAGCTGGCCGATCTAGAGCAGCAACGGCGCGATCTCGAGCGGGCCAGAAAGACCGCCGCACGACGCGCCGGGCATATCGATCCGGGCGTCGGGAGCGCGCTTACCCGGGAGGCGCTGGACGGACTGGAAAAACTCGCCGAACGGCTCCGCGCGACTCGCGCCGGGGTCGATGCGCTGGAGCGGGAAGCGAACTGGCGCGGTCGATACCGGCCCGATCCTGATGAACTCGCCGACCTGGATGCCGGCATCGCAGCGCTTCGCGACTGGCTGGCGTGCCCGCCGGCGCGCTGGACCGGCTGGACCGGCTGGGGCGTGATGTTCGCAGCGACCTCGGGCGCCGCCGGCTGGGCCTGGTTCGAACTCGGCAGACCGGCCGTCGCAGCCGTTTTCGCCGCCGCGGCGCTGATGCCGCTGAGCCACCTTGCGCTGCTGACGGGTCGTGCATGGAGAACTTCACGGCCGCGCCAGCGGTTCGAGGCCAGCGCCCTGAATGCGCCGGCGCAATGGCAGCGCTCGGACGTGGCGCAGCGGCTGCGCCAGCTGGAGGCCCGACTGGCCGAGCGCCTGAGGGACAAGAGCGAAGCCGAGCGCACCGCGGAACTGGAAGCCGAACTCGAGCGCGCTCGCACGCGGATGGATTCCGAGCAGCGCCAGCTCGAGATGGCCGCCGACCGGTTGCAGGTGCGCACCGCGGACCTGCTGGACGCCGGCGGCCGACTCAAGCTCGACGCGGTACTCGAGCTCAACGACGTCGGCGACCGGCTGGAGCGAGTGTGCGGCGCGATCTCGGATCTCGAGGGCCGTCGCAGGACACTCGTCGAACGGATCGGCCAGACGTTCAAGACGGCGTCCCGACCGCCGCCGGATTCCGTCGACGCCGAAGGACTGGGCAGTCTGCTCAATCGTCTCAACCCCGAGATCATGCAAGCGCGCAGCGATCGCGAAACCGTTCAGGCGGCCGACGACCGGCTGGCCGAGCTGGAAGACGAGATCGAGTCGCTGTCGGCCGAACGCCACGCGTTGTTCGAAGCCGCTGGGCTGACCGACGACGACCGACACGGATTGCGCGATCGTCTGCGCCGCCTCGACGAATGGCGGCGCCTCCGCGACGAACTGCGCGGGCTGGAACACGGGCGGCAGGTGGCGCTGGAAGCGCTCGGCGAAGACCCTGACCTTCTCGACATGGCGCACTCTCGCGACGAGGCTGCGCTGGTCCAGCTCGGCGAACGACTGAGCGCTGTGGCCCGGCGGCGCGACGAACTGGCCGAGCGCATCGCGACCATCGAAAGCGAACGCAATGCCGCGCTTGAACAGCGCGAACTGGAGCGTCTCAACGCCGAGCGCGAGCGGCTGCGCAACGAACTGGAGTCGGTCATGGAGATGCATCGCGACGCCGAGGCGGCGCAGTTCCTGATCGAACGCGCTCGCGCCGGATACAGCCAGTCGCACCAACCGGCGCTATTCACCCGGGCCCGGCGCCTGTTCGGCCGGATGACCCGCACGCGCTTCGAGCTGACTTTCGAAGACGGGCGTTTCGGCGCGCTCGACCAGGCCATGGGCGAGCGACGCGGTATCGGCGAACTCTCCACCGCAACCCGGGTTCAACTATTGCTGGCGTTGCGCCTGGCGTGGATCGAGGAAACCGAAACCGAAGGCCCGGGTCTGCCGATTTTCCTCGATGAAGTCCTGGCCACTACCGATCCGGATCGCTACCGTGCCGTCGTCGAGGCCGTGCAGGAGATCGTCTCGGGCGGGCGCCAGGTCATCTATCTTTCCTCGCAGCCCGCCGATGCCCAGGCCTGGCAACGCTTCGCCGGTCAACCGTCGCCTGAAATCATCGAACTGGCGCCGATTGCCGAGACGTCCTTCGACTTCACGCTCCCGGCCGCGCCCAGGTGCCCGGAGGCAACCCTGGCTGCCGACGAATGGGCCGTGCAGGCCGGCGTGGACCTGTTGGACCCGTGGCGGGATCCGGAAGCGATGCAGCTTTTCCACCTGCTGCGCGACCGGCTGGACGACCTCAACGCGCTGAGGGCCTTCGGGATCGTCACGCTGGGCCAGTTCGAGCACGCCCGCGAACTGGCGCTGGACTTGCCTATCGGCGATGCAAGCGCGAATACCCTGGACCGGCGCGCGGCCGCGGCACGCGCCTGGCTGGAGCGCTGGAGGCGCGGACATACCGAGCCGGTCGGCCCGCGTGTGCTGGACGAATCGGGTGCGATTTCAGAGACCTTCATCGAGCCGGTCGCGCGCCTGAACCGAGAGCTGGGCGGTGATGCGCGCGCGCTGACAGACGCGCTGCGCGACGGCCGCGTGTCCCGGTTCAGGACCGACAAGACCGATCAACTCGAATCGTTTCTCGCCGCCGGCGGATATCTGGATGAAAAGAACCCACCCACCGATGCCGAATTGATCGACACGCTGGCGCGCGCCGGCGCGCTGGACGCCGACAACGCCGCCGGGCTGCATCGCTGGCTTCAGGCTGCGCTGGGCCGACCCAGCGACGAATAGCTCAGCGGCTCGCCGCCGGCATCGACCATTGCCTCGAGGTCGCCGGCCAGCTTCAGCTCGAAATCGTCCGGGTGTATGCCCAGCCGCAGGGGCCGTCCGGCAGCCCGCGCCAGGACGCGGTTCAGACGGTTGGAGCCTTGCACCGTCACCGCGCGAAAGCTGGTGTCGGCCTCGAAGCCGACCAGGGGCAGCCGGTGAAAGCAACGGCTGCGGACGTCGTAAACGCCGGCCAGGGTTTCGAATTGGTCGAACGGCAGGCGATCCAGCAGGGTCCTCGGGATCGGACCCATCGCCCAGGCCGGCGGTACGTAGAGGCCGGGTTCGGGCAACCTGTTGTCCCCGAACCAGCGATGGTTCATGAGCATGAGGCGCAGGATCTGGTGTCTCGACAGCGCCAGGTGCTCGGCGGCCGTGCGCGACATCAGCGCGCCATGCAGCCTGTGCTTCAAGCCCCGGACGTGGCGCGCCTCGTGGCGCCAGCCGTGGCCGGCCGGCTGCGCGCCGGCCTCGAGCATCGCACGCAGCCGAGCAAGGTCCTCGCGCCGCCAGCCGGCACCCGGTACGACCAGCAGCATGACCGGCAGCAGCCGGGCAGCAACCAGCCGTTCGAAAATACGCTCGACCCGATGCAGCGTGGCCGGCATCACGTCGTGAATGGAGACCAGCAGCTTCACGGCTCTGGACAGTGATCGGGACAGGTATGCGGCGCCAGCAGCTGTCGCCACTGAAGCAGGCTGTCGCGGTTCAGCTTGCGGGCGGCCCGGCTTGCGCCCTCGGAAAGCGCGATGCGGCGCTGCGGCGGCCATTCGCTCATCTCATCGAGCACCTGCCACAACGGGGTTTCCAGCGCAAACACCATCATGTGTTCGGCCAGGTTGGGCCAGTTGACGATGCCGCAGGTATCGGTCACTACCGCGATCCGGCCGCGCCCCATGGCCTCCAGCGCGACGTTGCCGAACGATTCGAGCTCCGAGGGCAGCACCAGCGCATCGGCGGCATCCATCTGTTGCAGAAGTTGCGGGCGCGTCAGCCAGCCGAGGTAGTCGAGATTGTCCAGCCTTGCCGCGGCCGCCTCGACCTCGCCTTTCAGCGGCCCGTCGCCGGCAATCACGAAACGTATATCCGGCAGCCGCTCGGCGGCTTCCAGCACCGTGTGCAGGCGCTTCTCCATCGCCAGCCGTCCGGCGAACAGCACCCGTCCGAAGCTCGACCTTGGCGGCACCAGCGGGGTCTCGAGCACCGACCTGGGCAACAGCGTACCGACCCGGCTGACCTTGCGCGCACCCATCGCTTCGGCCTGCTCGATCATCTGCGCCGAATTGGCCAGCACGTGGTCGGCATACCTGAACATCAGCCGGTCGACGACTCGGAAATAGCCGCGGCTGAATACCCGCAGCACCGAACGCTGGTACAGGTCGGTCACGCCGGCATAGTCGGTGTGAAAACCGACGATCAGCCGGACACCCAGCTTGCGCGCCCAGCGCACGCCGAGCATGCCGTACGGGCCGGGGGTGGCAACGACAATCACCTTCGGTTCCAGGCGCGTCATGATTCGCCTGAACTCGCGCGGCGAGGGCACGAACACCTGCTGGGTGGAATCGCCGGGCAGCGGAAAGCTGAATCCGCCGCTTGTCGCCCCGCCGGGGCAGACGAAGGTCGGCGCGAATCCCTGCCCGTCGAGCTGGTCGATCAGGTCGGCATAGTAGGCGCCGACGCCGTTTCGCTCGGGCATGGAATCCGACACGAACGCCACGCGCACCGGTTCGCCACCGTAAGCCGTCGCGCGCTCAGCCATCGACGGCCGGGATTCCGCTGCGGCCGAACGTGCGCTCGCGGTAGACGGCAGCGAAACGTTTTTCGACCATGGCTTCGGACAACCCGTATTCCTCCAGCGTGTAGGCATGTTTGGAGCTGAAACCGCGCGAACGCCGGCTGGCTTCGACCAGTGCATCGGCGAACTGCGGCGACATGTCCAGATCCAGCGCGGCAAAGGATCCCCGGACGACGATTTCAAGATTGTCGCGCAGTTGATCGTTGTCGATGACCGCGATTCGGTCGGGGTGCGCCCGCGCCACGGCCTCCAGGTTCAGGTAATAGAACAGCAGTTGCTCGACGAAGCGGTCGCGCAGCGCCGGACTGATCCGGTCGAAGCCCACCGCGGCGAGTCCCGGCCGGATCGAGCTGAGCTGCGATGGGACGGTCTTTTTCGGATCTCGGGTGGTCGCCAGGATGCGCGCGTCCGGAAACGCTTCCAGCAGCGACTCGGCCATGCCCGAAAACGAGGCGTTCTTCGACAGGAACCGCTTGTCGGCCCCAAACACGTAAACGTGCTTTTGCACGCAGGCGCGATAAAACCGCATGAGGCGCCGTCGCCGGGCATCGTCGGCATCGGTATCCAGACGCGCGGTTCGCCACAGCCATCCGGCACGCGGAAAAACCACGACCAGGATGAAGCATTGCATGACCGGCATCAGCGCAAGAAAATCCTCTTCAGGCGCATCCATGGCGAACGGATGCACATCGTCCATGTCGGCCAGCAAGTGCCGGCCCAACCAGCCGCCGGCGCGACCGAAAGGCTGCCCCAGCAACCGGTCGATTCGCCCCAGGCCCAGCAACAGCATTCGGCCGGTCACGGACAGCCCGAACAGGCATTCCCAGGCCCGGAACGTGGTGGTCTGTTCGTCCAGGGACAGCACGTGATGCAGATGGGTGGTGCCCGAGCGCGGCGGGCCGAGTACGAACAGGGGCCGACGCACTTCGACCCTGCGCCAGCCACGGAAAAATACCTCGTCAAGCGCAAATCCGAGCCAGTGCAGCAGTTGAAGAAAACAGAACAACGGCCAGGCCAATACCACCAGCAAGGCGCCGCGCAGCGATCGGCCTTCTGTCCAGGGGGAGGCAAAAGTCGCGCACCAGACGCCAAAGCCACGAACCAGGCTGGAGAAAAACAGTTTCACTTCCGGTCCAACGGCTCCCATGGATGGCGTGGAGGAGTATCGCACAGGCGATGAATGAAGGCCTCGGGATACGCGCGCAAAAACAAAAAACCGCAAAACGGGCTCGCATTTGCGACGCAAAGCGCGTATAGTCGAAAGTGCTGCGTTGCAGGGGCAGTGGAAGTTTGGTAGCAGATCTCTTGAAGAACATGCCTCCAGAATATCCAGCGGCCATGCGTAAATCGGCTTGTCGGCCGGACGTCAGCGTTTGATAACTCTTGTTTTAAATTGAAAGGTAGTTAAGAAAATGGCAACAGGTACCGTGAAGTGGTTTAACGACGCCAAGGGCTTCGGCTTTATTTCTCAGGACGATGGCGGCTCCGATGTTTTCGTGCATTTCAGCGCGATCCAGGGTTCGGGCTTCAAGTCCCTCGCTGAAGGCCAGAAGGTGGAGTTCGAACTGCAGAATGGCCCCAAGGGTCCTCAGGCTGCGAACGTCATGCCGATCTGATCGAAGCCGCTTCACAGCGAATTCGATTAAAAAAAGCCCCGTCTTCTGGCGGGGCTTTTTCGTTTCCTCTGCTACGGTGAACCCAGGCACCGCGTCTG
>CAYYZR010000080.1:0-10551 GCA_964476005.1 uncultured Halomonas sp. | reverse complement strand
GGGGGTCTGTGGTTGTGACGGACATCAAGGGTGAGAACAGCGCCATTGCTGGGGCCTGGCGCCGAACACTGGGCCCGGTCTATGAGGTGGCGCCCCTTGGCGGTGCTACCGGGCCGACCGCCACCTTCAATCCGGTGGATTTCATCCGGGCGGGCACCATATTCGAGGTGGACGACGCCCGCCTGATCGCTGAAATGCTCGTGGTTCCGGAGCACGCTCAACCCAACCACTGGGAGCGGGAGGCCCGCACACTGATCACCGGCCTGCTGCTGTATATGCGCTATCACCGAGATGCCATGAACCAGAATCTAGGCACCCTGCGCGACATGCTCATGGTGGACGCCGACGAATTCGAGCTGATCCTGGCCGAGATGGCTGCCAGCCATCATCCGAACGCTGCCCGGATTGCTCAGGGATTCAGCCAGAAGGAGCCCAAGGAGCGCTCGGCGGTCATTTCAACCGCCCAGGGCGCCACGGAGCTTTTCGAGAGCCCGGAGCTGCGGGCAGCCACTGAGGTGTCGTCGTTCTCCTTCGAGAGCCTCAAGGACGAGACTGCGTCGGTGTTCATCATTATCCCGCCAGAGTATCTGGAAGCCTACCGGCCGTTCCTGCGGCTGATGATTGGCATCGCCTCGGTGGCCATGACACGGAACAAGGCGAAACCGCAGAAGCCGGTTCTATTTCTGCTGGACGAGCTACCGGCTCTCGGCTACATGCGCCCCATAGAGGAAGGCATCGGCTATCTGGCTGGCTACGGCTGCAAGCTGTGGCTGTTCGTCCAGGATCTGGACCAGCTGCAGAAAACATACCCCAAAGCCCGCTCCATGATTGCTAACTGTGCCGTTCGCCAGGCCTTCAACGTGCAGGACCCTGACACGGCCAAACTGCTGTCGGACATGCTGGGCACGGCCACGGTACGGATGCACTCCCGCGGCCAGTCCTCAGTGCTGCCGTTCAGAATGCTGACAGCGGCCTTCCACTCAGGGGTTTTTGAAGGCGCGCGGCAGCTAATGACCACCGGAGAAATTCTGACCATGGACAGCAATCAACAGCTGCTGTTCGTGCAGGGATTGAGAGCCATTCGGGCGCGGAAGATCCGGTATTTCGACTGGTGGGAATGGCCGCTGAAGTGGCGTGGTGAGAAGCTCAACTAAGGGCTACAGGCAGGCTAAGGCCCAAGCACACTTTCTGGCATCCTCTTGGCTAAGCCGCTATCCTATTGGCGGGTTAATCAATAGTAGGGAGGCAAAATGCCCCGTATAGATGCCGATAAACTTTTCGAACACATTCGAGCAAAGGCGGGGCGTGTCAAGTGCCCAGTCTGTCGCAGAGGCCCTATGGAATTCTCAGATGAGATCTACGGGGTATTTGAGGGCTGGCAGCGGACAAATATGAATCAGAAGATCATGAAACTTGTAGTCGCGCTGAACTGCGACAATTGCGGTGGGGTCTCATTTATTGATCCCATGGCCGCCGGGATCGGCATCATCGGCGATGAGGAGCCGGAGGGCAAAATCATCTCCCTGAAGTGACAGAGCACACAGGCCATCGCCATTATCTGTTAGGAGGGTAGCAAGCTAGCGTTCCCGGCCCCGCCTCCAGTCCAGCGCCTACCGGCCCTTCCTGCGGCTGATGATTGGCATCGCTTCGGTGGCAATGACTGGGAACAAAGCCAGGCCGAAGGTCCCAGTTCTGTTCCTGTTGGACGATCTGCCAGATATCGGCCACATGCGTCCCATCGAGGAAGGCATCGTCTATCTGGCCAGCAACTGCTCTTCGTGCAGGGGAGTCGAGCCATTCGGGCGCGGAAAATCCGCTACTTCGACTGGTGGGAGTGGAGGCTCAATCTGCGCGCACAACGCCGGTTGAGCGTCAGGGCATACACGGCCCGGCATTTTTGCCGAGCCGTGCATGCTTTGGACAGCTACTTCGACCGCCGAGTCGTCCTGTGCTTTGTCGGATCAGCAAGTTCATACTTCTGTCCCTTTCGCGGGGGTGGTGGCAGTGGCTCACCCCTGACAACCGTCCGTTCGGTCCCAAGACGGCCACCGCGAGGGCCAACAATTGCATATTGGCCTGATCGCGGTGCCTTCTCGCCTGGCTTGTACTGTTTACTCATGAGTTTTGCCTCCTTAGCAGTCCGGCAGGTCGTCGAGATTGTTCCGGGACGTCTTGTCAGGGTCAGTCCGAAGATATTTGCCGTTCGAGCCGTTTACGACTCGAATATCAACTGGACCAGTACCGGGAACATCTACGTAGTAGCTGTGGGTTCCGCTTTCGATATCGCTTATCGCGTCGCGTTTTAGGCGCGGTGACCAGAACTCGCCTGAATTGCAGAGCGCTGTGATGTCTCCGTCCTGATCCTTTCTGCTTCGGGTTACCTTACGTCTAGCCATAATATTACTCCTTTCTAAAGTTAAACTTCCGTATTGCCTATTTGTACGTTTTCGTATAGTCTGGAGCCCAAGAAAAGGGCCCCCAGGCCCAAACGATTGCGTCAAATATAACTATACGGAAACGTATTACCCATGTCAACACCCCAGACTGATATTTTTGCGAATCGCTTGCGTAAGGCGAGAAAACACCTTGACCTTAGCCAAGAGGAATTGGCCCGGGAGGCTAAATTGCCTCTTGGAACCATTTCACACTTCGAAAGCGGGTCACGGAAGCCGTCGTTCGATAATCTCCGGCGGCTGGCTGATGCACTCGGAATTACAACGGATTACCTGCTTGGCCGCGTCGAAGACCCGGGTGCTGTTCTTAAGCAGGCCGATCCAATGTATAGAAACTGGCACCTTCTTTCAAAAGAGGATCAGGATGTAGCGCGAGATCTTGTGGATGCACTGGCAAAGCGCAGAAAGAAGAAGCGTGAAGACGAGAATGGAGATTAGGTATGGCTCTGGATGACCGATTCTCCGCAAGGACACGCCACGCTGAGCAGCTCCTTACCGAATGGGGGATCAGAGAATTGCCAATCGATCCCATACAGATCGCCGAGGATAACGGCATATTGGTCAAGGCAATGAGCGCCGATAAGGAAGGCGTATCCGGAATGCTGGTTCGGAATGGAAACGACTTTGCCATCGCCTACGCAACACACCTCGGACTGGATGGATTCCAGCGATTCAGCATCGCCCATGAACTTGGGCATTTCTTTTCGCCAGGCCATTCTGAACAACTTCTTCAGGGAGGAGTGCACCAGTCGCGTGCAGGCTTTGTATCTCAGGATCCGTTTGAAAAAGAAGCTGACCACTTTGCAGCAGGTTTATTGATGCCCCGACGACTCTTCCAACCTGAAATGAGCAGATTGAAAGTTGACGGGCTATCCGCTATTGAAGCTATGCGTGAGAAATGCGGGACATCTCTCACAGCGACCGCAATCCAATACGTCAAGTACACAGATAGCCCGATGGCTATAGTTGTGAGCACAGGCGATCGAGTCGACTACTGTTTTATATCGGAGTCATTGCAGGAATTACCTGAATTGGACTGGCCACGCAAGGGTAGTCCGCTGCCAGCCGGCACCGCAACAAGGATGTTCAACCAGGACAAGGCCAAGGTCGCTGCCGGGAGTGAGGAAGAGGCCATTTCAGACGTTTCTGAATGGCTTGGCGGGAGATGGGACATTGAGTTACGAGAAGAGATTAAAGGATTGGGCCGATACGGCAAGACGCTGACAGTACTTACGCCAACCGAGCCTTTTGACATAGAAGAACTTCAAGATGAGGAAGAGCTTGAAGAGTCGTGGACGCCTCGATTCAAAAAAAGATAGTACAGAATCGTTTTTTCGGGAATTATTATTTCTATTAACCCTGTAAACCTTGGTCGTCAGTACGAGCAGACCGGTGATCTAAGCACCGTTGACAACGGCTTTACCAGCAGCCATTTTTAAGCCTTTCGTTATGCGCTTCTTCGCACAACAACCACTTCATTAAGAATCCTGCGGTTGATTTTCTTTTTCCATTCAAGCTGCTTAGTCGAAAATTGTCGTTTGAACCGGGTCTGCATCAGGAACCCATACTCTTTTTCAAAAATGTAGCCAAACTTATAAGCATGTTTTATAAGATCCTCGTTGGCGTTCGCCGTCATATCCTCTTTTATTCTTCTTAGGCCTTCGAAAAGATTTCCGGTCTCAATCCCCAGGAACCTATTGATGCAAACATTTCCGACGTAGGTTCTATTTTGGTTTACTCGGTTCTCGATGTAGCAATGCTCTTTGATTTGTTGTCCACAAGGGCAATGGTCAAAATCTTCGCTCACCTCAATTCCGATCAACTCCCACTCCAACCGGGCTAACTCAAAGGAACCCGCTTCTGAGAGCGGGAGGATATGTTCCTTCAGTCTTTGGAGGTTTTGAGAGCCTTTGGACATCATTTTACCCTATCAGATGTAGCGCCAAATTAATGCGTTTTCTTTAGCGCGTCCCAGTTAAATTGGTTGTTAGATGTTAGAACAGAGGACGGTTCAACATAGTCTGCATCGATACCTTCATCTCCGATTCCCGTTCTTCGAAAATCGATACCCATTGAATTGCAAATTATATTCATGGATTCGAATAGGGCTGGTGGCATGCGGTGACCAGCAATGACTCTTTTTACCGGCTGTTCTAGTTTGAACCATTCTTCAGATTGGAGAATTCGGACTTCTCGTTCGTAGCTCCACTCTTGGTACTTGGAAGATAGAACCTGGTTCGCCAATACTTCAGGACTCTCTCCATTAGGCATAGCGAGGTGGGCGAAGACACCGCGATATTCCGTTATTTTTACACTTGGATGATCGTCAGGAATCTCCACTTCAACGGCACAACCATCAAACCCACCAGCATAGTGAGCCCAAAGAAGGTGGCAGTCGAAAGTCATCGATAGTGAGCAAATTTTCAGTCTCTGTTTTTCCTCAATTATTTTCTGAATCTCTTTCTTATAGTCGTAGCCATCCGAAGATTGATGCGAAAACACAAACATGCCTTCCATAGGATCATTCAGCATCTTCCAATCGGCGCAAAAAAGCCGGCGATTTATAATGATGTCCAGCGCAAATGCAATCTGAGATGCGGATCGAAATTTATAAGCTCTCATTCTTGGTAACCTATTGTTTAATACCTGAGTTTAAGCAGCTGCCCAGTGACTATTGAGCTTAATATATTATCCGGCATTGCTACACGCTTTCAGCGCGCCAGACCAGAGCTTTCTTACGACCTCTACCTTTCCCGCCCCCGGCTTCGCTCCAGTTCCTTGCGGCGCTTAAGGTAGCGCGTTCTGCCGTGGAGGACATCCAGCTTGCGATCTTCGGGGACATCACTTTTACGAAGAATCTTTTACAATGATCGTAAATCCTCGTCAAGTCGAGCGTTTTTGTCCTAAGAGTAAATCTGTGCCTTAGCCCCTACCCCCGGGCGAAATGTGATCAATATATGGCCGCTGTGTGAAGTCCCATTCGAAGATTAAGCTAGACTTTTGCGCGGATACAGACCGACCACGCAGTAGAGACGTTACCCCAAGTGTCCTTTCTGCATTTAGGAAGACGGTCAATTTTCCCGATAAACCCTTGAACCTTGATGAAAGCTTTTTGACGACCTGATGGCTGTCGTCGACACCATATGCGTGGATAACAAGCGGACTCCTTTCGTTTTCGTATGCCAGAACAAGACTCTGAAAAACCACGCTTGCGTCGATCCGCTCCGGTAATTCTGTGTCGAACGAAACGATAGACGATTGATAAACGTTGACTGCAACTCTGTGAACTTTTGAAGATCTTAGTCCTGAACTTCGAATCGCTCCATCTCTTCTCACACGAAAACTGGGTCGGATTGAAGGTAAGCCGGTTCGAAACTCGATAGATCCCAGGTATCCAAATGTATTCTCTCCTTCGGCGGCTGGAAACACGTGAGAACGGAGTGTAGAGGGAAAAAACCCGATAGCTCGTGGAAGTTCAGCAGCATCTCGGGTCTCATCCCATCGAATTTCTTCCGCGGCAAAATTTTCACTGATGCTAGGATTTTGGGTATCCCACATGAAACGAATAGTTGGTGAGACACTTTTGTCGGCTAAAATCAGCGTTTGAAGTTCCTCGTTTTTCTTAGTTAGCTCTTGCTTTTCTGCAGCAGCTCTCGACTTGGATTCATGAACGCCTAAAGCAGCAATACCGAACCCCATGAGGGCCAGGACAGCGGTCAACAGTGCAAATCGGTTTTCTATCGCGAACTTTTTCCATCTGAACGTTCGCTGTTTTGGATACTTAATCTTAGATGCTGATGCGACTAATGAAGATGCAAGCGCAACCAATAACCCCGCCCAGACATACATTCTTATCTCCTAATCCATGAGAAATCATCGTAGGGTATGGCTCATCGTCTTATTGCGCTATGTGGAAAGCAAAAGCGGTCTGAAGAAACAGTTTAAAACTTGCGCTCCCAAGAATCCTTCTCACCCTAACCGTCATTGTCAAGCAACACCCCTTCAATAAACCCGTCTGGAAACATGGCAAAGTCCCGGAGAATCTTGAAGTGCTCAGTTTCATGAAACTCGCACCGCTCTAGCTTTCCGTCGCTGATTCTGATCAGATCGACATTTGGCATCGCCATTACCAATACCGAGTGTGTTACGATTATGAACTGCGATTGCCCACCTTCTTCGTATCTACGGAGCATCCTTAGGAATTCCAGTTGCCTCGACGGCGATAAGGCAGCTTCCGGTTCGTCAAGGAGGAAAATCCCCGAGTCCCCGAACCTGTTCTCAAAGAGCGCAATGAACGACTCACCGTGCGAACGCTCGCGGAGAGACTTTCCTCCATAAGCGTCATAAATATCAGTCCCGGTTTCCCTAGCCAGGTCATCGATTTCTCTAATAAACGAAAAATACGTTTCAGCCCTTAAGAAAAACCCCTTAGTAACCTTTGGCAGCCAAGAGAACACAAGATGTTTTGAAAGCATTTCATGCTCTTGGCTGAAGGCTGCGTGATTTCGGCTACCACCCGATAGACTAAAACCACAGTTTGCGGCAATCGCTTCAAGTATGGTTGATTTTCCTGATCCATTATCTCCCACAATAACTGTAATCGGCTTTGTTAGTTTGAGCCTGAAATCCGGATTGTTAAGGATAGGCACGGAGAAAGGATACTGGCTCCAGTTTATGGATGACGTATTCTTATATTTTATCTCCTTCAGAAATGGTGGCTTGCTGAAAGTCCTGGTTTTAGACATCACTCAGGTCAACCCTTTTCTTAGGTTGGCAATCGCCAAAAACGTCCGGCGCGCACTTTGTTCGAGGAAAGCAGCCGCCTGGGCCATCAATTTGTGGGTTACAGGCCCCGGGAGAGCAATTATCTGAAGGTTTGCAGGCTGCGGTATACCCTCCGTTTCGCTCCATCCGTTTTTCGTAACTCCATGCTTCCTTCAGCTCCTTTCTCACTGAGCAAAGTCGCTTTGAAAATTGAGCAGTTTTTAACGACATTTCGTGAAGATTTGCGATCTCAAGGGATCTTGTCATGATGCAAGGGAAGACGTGGCCTTCGGAGGATATACAGATAGTCCCACTGGCACACTTTCCGCAGTTACCGACTCCGGGTTTAGATGGACCCGCGGACGCATCTGCGAACCTGCCGAAACTTCTTGCCTTATCTACAGAAACGTCAGAAGCGCCTAGCGAAGCCAGGTATTTTTTCGTTTTCTCAATCTCATCATTCATGCCTGGAATATGTATGATCCCGACCCCTACGTTTACATTGTTATCAATAAGCATTTTAACATTTTTTGATGTTCGACTAAAAGCGCCTTTTGTATTTACGATCTGATCATGCACTGACATATCGTGAGAATAAAACGATGTGTATACAGCAACGCTGTTAGTTTTGATAGCGTCAAAGTTTGTTATTGATACACTCACAAGGTTGCTATAAACGCTTACGCTATCAAAGCCGATTTTCCTCGACAAGTGAACTGCAGGTGCGAACAGTTTCGATGTCAGCGGCTCCCCTCCGATAAACTGAACCGAGCGACAGCCGACCTCATATAATTCTTCAAGCTGGCAAGCAATGAACCTCGCTGTGTGAGGCCGCTGATCTCTCACTTTTGGCCCTGACATTGAGTAGCAATGAAGACATTCAAGATTACATGAATTCGTTAGTTCCAGCCACGCATGGCGGATAGTTTGATCAACCTGAGTCATTTGTTTCCCCTTGCCTCTCGACTATAAGAAGTGACTGATGGGCCCGTAATCGTGAACTAAAACGAAAGTGTGGTTTTGCCGGAACCAACGAGCCCCTCGCCCAATTGAGTATAAAATGCTAGGACCTGTCCGCGCAACTGGTTACGTTTGCAGGACATTTTGGTGCTTTCGCCCGAAATTGGCTATCGCTCCCTGCCCCGGCTACGTTCCAGCTCCTTCCGGCGCTTCAGGTAGCGTTTTCGCGCGTGTAAAAGATCCAGCTTCCTGTCCTCGGCCACGTCGCTCTCCCGGATGGCCCGGTCGGTGACGCGGGACAGAGCCCTCTCCCGCCGTTGGATTTTGTCCCGCAGGATGAGCTTCAGTTCATAGGGCACGTCGGTGCGTAGTTTCATCATCTCGAAGTCATTCAGCGCAATGCGCAGCGCGCGGCGATTGGCCTCAATCCGCTCCCGATGATGACCCAGCTTAAGCAGCGTCTCCCGCCAGCGCTTCCGCTTGCTGTCCAGGTACCGGAAAGCCTGCTTGGCTTTTCGCCGCTCTGCGGAATCCTTGCCAAGCAGACGGCGGCCATTCATGCGCCCGAGGACGTTGGGGTTGTCCCGGATCATCCGGCGGGCGTCCTCAACCCCGTAAGAAGCCTCCAGCTTGTTCCAGCGCTCCTGGGCTTTTGTCGGATCTCGGAAGATCGTCATCAGAGACTTGGAGAAAATGTCCTTGGCTTTCTGCTCCCGCTTCTCGAAGTTGGGATGCACTTTTTCCATCCAGGCCTTTTCCCGCTCATGGCGGGTAATGGTGCGCCCGGTGGCACGATATGCGGCATCGACCCCTGACCAGTATCTGTAATCCAGATCGGCGGCCTCCAGTTCCCGCACCGGATCGCCCTTCTTCCGCTCGACGGCTTTTCTGGCGGTGAACAACTTCTCGGCACGGCGCCGCTCGGCTGGCGTCATGGCGTCGTAGCCGGGGATGTTCTCGCCGGGGGATTCTTCCTTGGCCAGGTCCCGGAGCCGTTTGGCCATGAAGGTATCGAACCGCTCGTCGAAGCGATCTTCCAGTTCCGACAGGCGCACCCCCTTGCCCATCTGGGAGAGCTTGGCGTATTCATCGCCACGGGCCAGGATCAGCCCCTGCCCCTTCCGCTGGAGGTAAACGCCCTGAGCACCGAGCCGTGCGGTGAGGTCCTGCCAGTCTTTGGCGTTGTAGAAGTGCCCCTGCACCTTTTCCCGGAGGTCTTTGACGGTGGCCTTGTCCATGGCGGCCTGCGGGGTGCGTTCCTCTCGTTTCGCCTGCCAGTATTCCCCTTCGGGGATCCGCTCCGGCGCAGACTGCTTTTCCTTGAGGGTTTCCACCAGATCGAAATCGTCCACCTTCTCTTTTTTCCGGATGCGTTCCCGGTCGAGGGGGATATTGAGCCCCCGCTCTCGGGCGATGTCCCGGCACATGCCGGCCAGCCTCCGACCATCGTTGTGCCGGTCAAAGGCCTTGCCCGTCTGCGGATGGATCCGATTGACCAGGAAGTGCATGTGCGGGTGGTCGGTGTCCTTGTGGGCATAAATGAGCGCCTGGTGCTCTTTGAGCCCGAGGCGGTCGACAGCCTCGCCGGCGATCTCCCGCATCACCTCCGGCGGCACCTTGCCCCGTTTGGCGTCCTTGGGGTCGAAGGACAGCACGAAGTGGTAGACCGGCTTTTTGCAGCGCACGTTCTGGGCGGCGGTGGCGTCCATGACGGCGGCGGCAGCCTGGGGGTCTTCAGTCTCCAGATTCCGGGCTTCCATCCAGTCCACCCGGTCGGGGGACAGCCCCTTGGTGCGTCCGGCCAGATACAGGGCGGACGACTTGAAGGCGGCAGGCTGTTTGGCGGGGATTTTGAACCGCATGGGGCGATCCTATCCCTTGCCCGCCGGCGGCTGGTCGGCGGCACGTTCCAAAGGCGCCAGGGCCTCCTTCAGGGCGCTGGTGGCATGACGCCATTTTTCCCCGTCGACTTTCTTCCCGGCATTGGCCCCGTGAGCCAGCCGGTTGATGAGGTGGCCGGCGGCATTGACGGACTCAAACTGCTCCTCGATAAGCTCGGTCAGGTCGTCCCGGCCGATGAGGATTTCCACCAGATGCCCGCCCACATGCCGGGCCCATTTCAGGTGGCGTTCGTCGCCGGTGGCGTCGGCCAGCTGCTTGAAGTTGGTGGCGATGGATTGAAGCTCGTACAGGAGCTTCTGGAACACCAGATTGGCGGCCGGTTTGGAGCGCGGCCGTCTCTCCAGAATGGTGGCTCGAGCATAGGGCCCGGCCAACATACCGGCGTCCCGTGCCATGGCCGCGACACGGTCATATTCTTCAGCGGTGAGCCGCACGCTGAGCACACGGGTGCGCTGGTCTTCAGGCGCTTTGC
>CAYYZR010000079.1:0-10597 GCA_964476005.1 uncultured Halomonas sp. | reverse complement strand
GGTCGGGGAAGTAGGGCTGGGCAAGCGCCGGCGTCGAGAACTGGACAAACAGGAAGATCAGGATGATACAGGGCCGGGCCATGCGGGACTCCTTGGATGAAGCGGGCGGGTGGATTCGCGTGCCAGTGTATACAATCAAGACGACAGCTTCAGTCCGGGTATCGTCGATGATGATTCACCATTTCGCCCGCCTCTCGGCCGGTCTCATAGCCTTGTGGTGCTTTCTGTTCTGGTATCTGGCAATGCTGGTCTTTCATTTCGAGCCGTCGCTGCGCTTGTGGGGCAATGCGCTCGGCATGTCGCTGATCGTCGGTTCGGCACTTTTATTGAGCGTTCAGCACGGTGGCGGGGCGGCGCGCGAGTTCTGGCGTTCATTTCGCCTGTTCATGATCCCTTTCTGCGTCTCGAGTTTTTCGGCCCTGGTCCGCGACGACGGTTTTTACGCGGTCTTTTCGCCGATCCTGCGTGAGAACCTGGTTGCCGCAGGGTCTTGCCTGCTGTTTCTTGGCTGGATCGCGCTTGCGCGTCGGCTCGACCGTAAAGGCGCGGAGGCGTGATGCAAGGCGCGGGAAGCTGACGCGACAGATCCACGTTGCAACTGATTCAGACGTCCGGTTGCGAAGGATCCGCGAACGGATAGTCAGGCGCCTCCAGCCATTCGTGGTAATCCTCGATTCGGCCGGCCGCAACATCGCTGCGGTGGAAGCGCGCGATATGGAAGACCGCATCACCTTCGTTGACCAGGGGCAGGTGAAGCTGTCCGATCACGATGCCGGAGAAGGGCGCCCGGATTTCCTCCTCGTGCTCGCCGAACGGATCCGACACCGCGCCCAGCAGCGTCTCGCCCCGGACCACGCGTTGGCCGTACTTGGTGAATGATCTGAAGATTCCGCTTTGTGGGGCTCGCACCCAACTGCTCGAACGTGCGATCACTGGTTCGGCTAGGCTGGTCTTGCGACGAGACGGCGGCAGCATTTCAAGCTTGCGCATCACGCGAACGATGCCGTTCACGCCGCCTCGAATCGATAGTTCGTCAAGCCGGAGCGCCTCGCCGGCCTCGTAGACCAGTACCGGCACCTGGCCGGTCGCGGCCGCACGCAAAGTGCCTGGCCGAATCGCGGCGTTGAGGATGACCGGCGTACCGAAGGCTTTTGCCAGTTCCAGCGTGTCGTCATCGTCCAGGTTGGCGCGAATCTGGGGCAGGTTGCCGCGGTGGATGGCCCCGGTATGCAAGTCGATGCCGTGCGTGGCCTGACTGACGATTTCGGTCATGAAGATATGCGCGATGCGGCTGGCTAGAGAGCCGCTCTCGGATCCCGGAAACGATCGGTTCAGATCGCGACGGTCCGGCAGGTAACGATTTTTGTCGATAAATCCGTGGAGATTGACGATCGGCACCGCGATGAGACTGCCCTTGAGTCTTTTGAGCGCCTTGATGCGCAGCAGGCGCCTGATGATCTCGACGCCGTTGAGTTCGTCGCCGTGGATGGCCGCGCAGACGAAAAGAACCGGGCCGGCCTGTCTGCCGCATACGACCTGCACCGGCATGGTTGTCGGCGCATGTGTGTACAGACGACCGACTTCGATGTCGAGGCTGTGGCGGGTGCCCGGGCGGATCTTGAGTCCGTCGATGGTTATCGGATGATTGCTTTCCCGGCGTTTTCGGGTTTCGTTCTTCGGCATGCGTCGTCGGCTTTCCAATTGTGTTCAGGTATGCAGAGCATAGCCAAGAACCATCGTTCACGGGCTCTGGTCATCAACTTGATTCAGCATGCCGAATGATGGGCTGCAAGGAAATTCGAAAGGGTCGAACAGGACTCAAATCATGTCAATCGTGATACATATCACGAAAATAACTTTTGCCGGCATCTGGCCAAGCCTCTGAAGTCATTTGACTAACGTTATGAAATAAAAGAAATCCTGCTTGTCAAGCGAGCCGCACGGTCGAATTTGCAATTTGCGCTGGCAACGAGTTAGAGTTTTCACATTGCTGAAACATGTGGCTTGGCGTTGCATCAGGGATAAGAAGTTCAGCGCTTCCCGCGACAACCGGGAACAGACCACGACGACAAGAAAAAGAGGTGAAGCGTTACAGCGCGATTCGACCCGTGCGCAGGACGATGATGTCCTGAACCCCCGTGCGGGATCGCTGTGACGCCGGGTCCGGGCAAGTCGCTCGCCGGACCCTGGCACGGTCGATCGAGCGACCAGCAGTAAAACGGGAGAAACCAATGAGTAGTCAACCGAAGCAGAATCGCCGGAGGGGCGTGCTTGCAGGGATCGTATCGGTCCATGCGGCATTGTCAGTGGCACTTCTTGCGCTTGCTATTGGCGCCACCGATGTGGTGGCGCAAGGGAATTCCTCGGGTAATCGGGGAAATGCACCTGTCATCCGAGCGGCGAAGAACGGGATCGAGAATCAGTGGATCGTTGTCTTCGACGAACAGGAAATGCGAGGGGCAAAAGCGCGGTCTTTCGTAAGCAATTCAACTGCAGACCTGGCGCGTGCATCCGGGGGTAGCGTGGTTCGCAAGTTCGACAAGGCGTTGATGGGCGCGGTCATGCGCGTACCCGAGCAGGGCTTGAAAGCGCTGCAGAACGACCGGCGCGTGGTGTATATCGAACAGGATCAGGTCGTCAGCATCGATGCAACGCAAACCAATGCGACATGGGGTCTCGATCGAGTGGATCAACGCGATCTTCCGCTCGATGGCAGCTATACCTACGACGCTTCCGGCGCCGGCGTCAATGCTTATATCGTGGACACCGGCGTATTGCTCAGTCACAACGATTTTGCCGGCCGGGCCAATGCGGGCTTCACTGCAATCAACGATGGCAACGGCACCAATGACTGCAACGGTCACGGAACGCATGTTGCCGGCACGGTTGGCGGGTCCACCTGGGGCGTCGCCAAGGATGTCGAATTGTGGGCAGTACGAGTTCTGGGTTGCAATGGATCGGGCACCAATTCCGGCGTGATTGCCGGTGTCGATTGGGTGGCTGCCAATGCGCAGTTGCCTGCGGTCGCCAACATGAGCCTGGGCGGTGGCAGTTCCACGGCGCTCGATGATGCGGTTCGAAATGCGATTGCCTCGGGCGTCACTTTCGTCGTGGCTGCCGGCAACGACAATTCCGATGCATGCGTGGGTTCGCCCAACCGTGTGTCCGAGGCGATCACGACCGGTTCCAGTACCTCGAGCGATTCGCGCTCGTCGTTTTCCAATTGGGGTTCGTGCGTGGATATCTTTGCACCTGGTTCCTCGATTACGTCTACCTGGATCAACAGCAACAATTCCACCAACACCATCAGTGGAACCTCGATGGCCGCGCCGCATGTTGCCGGCGCCGCCGCGCTTTATCTCGATGCGAATTCCACGGCTGCGCCGTCGGAAGTGTTCAGCGCGCTGCTCAACAACGCAACCACCGGGCGGTTGGGTAGCCTGAATGGATCGCCGAATCGCCTGCTTTACAGCGGCTTCATAGGCAGCGGCGGTGGTGGCGGAAATACTGCCCCGACGGCATCGTTCAGCGTATCGACCAGTGATCTGACCGCAACCTTCGACGGAACCGGATCATCCGATCCGGATGGATCGCTGACAGCCGCGAGCTGGAACTTCGGCGATGGAAACACCGATGGTGGAACATTGTCGACTTCGCATACCTATGCTTCGGCCGGAACCTATACGGTTACGCTGACGGTGACCGATGACGCCGGTGCCACCGATACCGCGCAGCAGCAGGTTACGGTAACTTCCGGTCCGGTGGCATTGACCAACGGTTCGCCGGCGAGCAACCTCTCGGCTGGCCCGGGTGAAGATCTGCGTTTCTACCTCGACGTTCCCGCTGGTCACGAGAACCTCAGCTTCTCGATTTCCGGCGGCAGCGGGGATGCGGACCTGTATCTGAGGTTCGGGTCCGAGCCGACGACCAGCAGTTACGAGTGCCGTCCGTGGCTCAATGGCAATAACGAGACGTGTGACGGCAGCGATTTCGATACCACAAGAAACGGCAGGTATCATGTGTTGGTCCGTGGTTATGCGGGAGCCTCCGGCTTTTCGGGTGTATCCCTGGTCGGTAGCTTCGACGTCCAGACCAACTCACCGCCCAGCGCTGCGTTCAGTGCCTCTACCAGCGGTCTGACCGCCAACTTCAACGCTGGCGCATCGTCTGATCCGGACGGCAGCATCACGTCCTATAGCTGGAGCTTTGGAGACGGTGCCAGCGGCAGTGGCTCGACGGCTTCGCATACCTATGCTGTCGACGGCACCTACACCGTGACATTGACGGTGATGGACAACGACGGGGCTACCGGCAGCACCAGCCAGCAGGTTCAGGTCGTGGATGATTCCGGCGGCGGTGCGCCTTGCACCGGCTGCGATTCCCGCAGCGGTTCGCTCAGCGGTTCCGGCGACTGGGATGCACAGCCCGACGGCACCTGGTTTCAATCCGGCGGCGGGCGTTTCCAGGCCTGGCTGGAAGGGCCGACAAGCGCCGATTTCGATCTCAAGCTGATGCGCTGGAACGGCAGAGACTGGTCCATAGTGGCGGAGTCGATCAGTTCCACATCCAGCGAACAGATCGATTACCAGGGCTCTTCCGGATTTTACTACTGGCGCGTTGAATCATGGAGTGGCAGCGGAGCCTACGACGTCTGGTTCATCAATCCGTAACGAAGATCAACAACAACGATAAATGCACCAGCATTACGCCGCCCCGCACCCGGGGCGGTTTTTTCTTGGGGAAACCATGATCAGGGACCCGCAGTGACCGGGGTCGGAGCATCCTTGGCCCGACCGCGCCGAGCCGCGGTTGGCCATCCAGGCGCTGCACTGACGATTCGGCAATTGATTTCCCCTTCGGATTCTGTCATCTTTGCACCCCTGCACTCCAGGGAATCCCACATGAAGAAATTGCTGATGGCTGCGCTGGCAGCGGGCATACTGTTGCCTGCGACAGCGGTGACCGAGATTCGCGCCTTTGCCGGCGCCACGCTGATTACCATTGCAGGTCCGGAAATACCGGACGGCGTGCTGGTGATCGAGGACGGCAAGATCAGAACCGTGGGCGCGCGCAATGCAGTTCGGATTCCTGAACAGGCGGAGGTCATCGAGCTGGCGCCAGGCAGCTTCATCATGCCGGGCATCGTCGATACCCACAGCCACGTTGGCGAGGTGTCCGGCGGCGATCGGTCAGGCCCCATCCAGCCCGAGACGCGCGCGCTCGATTCGCTCAATGTTCGCAGTTCCGGCATCACGCGCGCCCTGGCCGGCGGAATAACCTCGGTCAACGTGATGCCGGGTTCCGGGCACCTGATCAGCGGCCAGACGATTTACCTCAAGCTTCGCGACGGCGAGCAGATCATGGACCTGGTCTATCGTTTCGATGACGGGTCGCCGGCCGGCGGCTTGAAGATGGCCAACGGCACCAACTCGATCGGCGAGCCGCCGTTTCCAGGCACCCGCGCCAAGTCCGCGGCGCTCGTTCGGTCCGCTTACATCAAGGCCATCGAGTATGCCGAGAAGGTCGCCGATGCCGAAACCGAACAGGACATGCCGCCGCGGGATCTGGCCATGGAAGCGCTCGGTGAAGTGCTGGCGGGCAAGCGCATGGTGCATTTTCACAGCCACAGGCATGACGATCTGCTGACGGCCATTCGGTTGCGCGATGAATTCGGATTCCGGATGGTACTGCACCACACCAGCGAAGCCTGGCGCGTGGCCGACCAGATCGCCGCAGCGAGGGTTCCGGTCTCCCTGATCATGGTCGACAGTCCGGGCGGAAAGTTGGAAGCTTTGAATCTGGAAGCGAAAAGTGCACCGGCGCTGGAACAGGCCGGGGCCAGGGTGGCCTTTCATACCGACGACTGGGTTACCGATTCGCGCTATTTCCTGCGCATGGCCGCGATGGGTGTGCGCGCCGGCATGTCTCGCGATGCGGCACTGACTGCGATGACCCAGGCGGGCGCCGACATGCTCGATATCGGCGAGCGGGCGGGTTCGCTGACGCCGGGCAAGGATGCCGATTTCGTCATACTCTCGGGCGATCCGTTCAGCGTTTACACGCGGGTGAAGGAAACCTGGGTCGAAGGGCGGAAACGTTTCGACCTGGACGATCCGGACGATCGGCTGGTCGCCGAGGGGGGATTCAACGCCTTGACCGATGACGACGGCGCCGGTCATATCCACGGACAGGGGCCGCATGATCACGCCAGCGCACGGGGAGCAGGTCAATGAGCAAGTCGAGAATCTTCACGTTCGAAATTCCAGGCACGCTTTCGGTCGCGATCGTCACGCTCATGCTGGCCCTGACGGTTGCGGCAAGCGCTTCGGCCCAGGATCTTGCGGTGCGCGCTGCGACGCTGCATACGGGTACGGGTGAGATCATCGTCGACGGGCTCGTGCTCATCGAGGATGGCCTGATCAAGCGTATCGACCGCTTCGAGGATGTCGCTATTCCCGAAGGCGTGGCACTGATCGAAGTGCCGGTCGCCACGCCCGGCCTGATCGATGCACGCAGTACCGTAGGCCTGTCGGGCGCAATGAATCAGCCGCACGACCAGGACCAGCTGGAGAGTTCGGCTGCGATTCAGCCAGAGTTGCGGGCCATCGATGCCTATAATCCGCGCGAGCGGCTGGTCGAGTGGCTGCGCGAGCACGGGGTGACCACCGTGCACACCGGCCACGGACCGGGCGAGATCATCTCGGGCCAGACGCTGATCGCCAAGACCGCCGGAGAGACTGTCGACGAGGCGGTGTTCGAGCCGACTTTCGCGCTCTCGGCCACGCTCGGCGAGGGCGCCACAGAGCATGCCAGAAAGTCGCCGGGCAACCGGTCCAAGGCAGTGGCCATGCTGCGCGAGCAGCTGATCAAGGCGCGTGAATACGTCGAGAAGAGAGCAGCCGGCGAAGATGGCAAGGGGCCGTCGCGCGATCTGGCCCTGGAGGGGCTGGGCGCTGTGCTGGCGCGCGACATGCCGCTGATCGTAGAGGTTCACCGTCACAACGACATCATGACCGCGCTACGCCTGGCCGATGAATTCGGGTTCGATCTTGTTCTGGCCGGCGCCGCCGATGCCGCCTTGGTCATGGACGAAATCAAGGCTGCGGGAGTACCGGTGATTCTTCATCCGACGATGTCTCGGGCCTGGGGTGGCAGCGAAATGGCGAACTTCTCGTTCACCACTGCGCGCAAGCTGATCGCGGCCGGTATACCGGTCGCGCTGCAGTCCGGTTTCGAAGGCTATGTTCCAAAGAATCGCGTCGTGTTGTTCGAGGCCGGCGTGCTGCTGGGTTACGGCGTCGAGCCGGCGCAGGCGCTGGAGATGATCACGCTCGCGCCGGCGCGCATTCTCGGCATAGACGACCGGGTGGGCTCGCTGGAGCCCGGCAAGCACGGCGACCTGGCACTGTTCGACGGCGATCCGTTCGAATATACCAGCCACGTGATCGGCACCGTCATCGAAGGACGAAAGGTCAGCGATTCGGTGCGGTGATCCGGCGAGCGCTACCGCATACCGCGGCCGGCCCACGCGGGGCGGCCGCACGGCACGCCTGAATCGGCTCAGGACCTTCCGGGGGCCCTGATTTCCGGTGTCTGCAGACGAATCTGCAACGGTCCAGGGCTGTCGAGTTCATCCTTGATGGCGTGGCGCATCAGGTCTCGGAAATCGGATACGGCCATGAAGAATTCGCGCATGATCAGGATCCAGATGCGCATGCCGTAGCGCGTCAGCACCAACCGCTCTCCCTCGTCACGAACCGCGCCCATAAGCTTAAGGCCCAGGATTTCGGGGGCCAGCTTGCGCATGAATCCCGGATAGCGTCGTTCGGCCAGGGCCTTGTCCAGAGAGAGTCCGAACAGATTCATGAGCATGAAATAGCGCAGCCGATCTCGCTTGGTCAGCGGCTGCTTCCGGCTGATGCCGAAGCGGCCGGCGGCGATCTGGCGGTTGTAATTATTCAGCGAGAAGGTACTCGAATAAAGAACGCCGTCCAGGTAGCTCAGCGATCCGCTGCCCAGACCCAGGTATTCCTCGTTCTCGATCACGTACTCGTCGACGGTGCCTTCGGACTTGCTGAAGCACCAGGCCGAAGAAGGGTTGTAGTCGGCGGGCAGCGCATCCAGGATCAGTCGGTACATGTGGCCTTCGCGATCGAATTTCACGTTGCCCATGGTCTTGAGCATCTTGCGCATAGTGCTTTCGGCGCTCATCAGGGGATAGAACGTCACCTGATTCACGCCGGCCTGGCGGGTGATCAGATCGACGTCGCGCAACAGCGATTCGTCGTCCTGGTCCGGCAGGTTGAAGATCATGTCGGCATTGAGCGTATCGAAGTATCCCAGCGCGCCTTCCAGTCGACTCATCACCGAAGCAGAGGAGCCGTACTTGTCGTAGCGGTCCATCTGGCGCAGCAGATTGTCATCGAGGCTCTGGATGCCCACCGAAAGGCGGGTCACCCCTGCGTCGCGCATGCGGCCCATGATTTCCGGCGTCAGGTCGTCCGGGTTGGTCTCGATCGATATGCTGTCGATGGGACTCAGTCGCCGAACCAGGTCGAGTGTTTCCGCAAGTTGTTCCGGCATCACCGTCGGCGTTCCGCCGCCGACGTAGATATCGGCAAAGCGATAGCCGGCATCGTGCGCCATGCGGATCTCCCGGCGCAGGCTTTCGAAATAGCGAGTGGCCTTGTCTTCGCGAAAACATACGCGGTGGAAAGAACAGAACGGACACAGCACGACGCAGAACGGCACGTGCAGATAGAGCATGTAGGTGCGTTCGCGGTCCGGAGGCGGAAGGGACTCGCTGGGCTGTGGGGCCTTGAAGCGGGTCAGGCGCCGGCTGTTGTGGCGAAATCCGGCAGTGAGAATGCGATCCATCAAGGGCACGTCTGACAATCTCCGGTTTTGAAGTTGGCTTTTATTTTCTCTGCCGGGATTCTGGCACATCCGGGTCACGCGTCGGGAAGGTTTCGGCATGCTTGAAAGAATCGACTCGCCACCCGAATCCAGGATTGCAGCATGCATCGTGAATTCGTGTGGCGAGTCGACTACCGGACCGCGTTCAACGATCAGGCACGGGCGCACTCGACGGAAAGGTGAGGAGCCGTAAGCCGCAAGCGCGCACCGTGCATGACCGGTTTTACCGTTGTGTTCAGCCTATCTTGATCTCCACCGAACTCTTGCCGTCCTTGTCGGCCACGTGCACCGCACAGGCGAGGCAGGGGTCGAAACTGTGGATGGTCCGGAGGATCTCGATCGGCTGTTCCGGGTCGACCAGATCGTGTCCGACCAGCGAGGCTTCGTACGGACCGGCCTGACCCTGTGGGTCGCGCGGGCCGGCGTTCCATGTCGACGGAACGACAGCCTGGTAATTCGCGATCTTCTCGTCCTTGATCACGATCCAGTGGCCGAGCGCGCCACGTGGCGCTTCCATGTAGCCGGCGCCCCGGGCTTCCTTGGGCCAGGTTTCGGGCTCCCACATCTCGTTGTTGTGGGTGCGCGTATCGCCGGCGTTGATGTTGGTCATGAGGCTGTCGAACCAACTCGACATTTCGTCGGCGATGATCTTGGTTTCCAGCGTTCTGGCCGCCAGGCGCCCGCCTGTCGAGAACATGGCCTCCAGCGGAAGCTCCAGTTTTCCGAGCGCCATGCCGGCCAGTTCGCGGGTGGGTTCGTGCCCGGCCGCGTAGAGTGTGAGCACGCGCGCCAGAGGACCGACTTCCATCGCCTTGCCTTTCCATCTCGGGGACTTCAGCCATGAGTAGCTGGAATCGCCGTCGAGATTCTTGTACGGCGGAGCAGGGCCGTCGTAGGCGAACTTGGTTTCGCCGTCGTAGGGATGCAGGCCCTGGTCCTTGCCGCCTTCATAGTCGTACCAGGCATGGGAGACGAATTCCTGAATCTCGTCTTCGGCGTGCAGATCGACCTCGTGCAGCGTCGACAGGTCCCGATCCAGGATCACGCCGCGCGGGATCAGCAGGTTCTCGGTACGCCAGATGCCGTCGGCCGGGAAGTCGCCGTAGCACAGGAAATTGCCGACGCCTTCGCCGTGGAAAGGCTTGAACCAGTCCTTGTAGAAGCCGCCGATGGCCAGCGTATCGGGGACATAGACCTGGTCGACGAACGATTTCATCAATTCGATGATGTTCTTGACCTGCTGCAGGCCGGTGGTGTTGACCGAGGTCTGCCCGGCGCCGCCTTCGGTGGCATGTACGCTGATGCCGACCGGCGCGCCGCCGACGACGAAGTTCGGATGCGGGTTCTTGCCGCCGAAGATCGCGTGCAGCTTTGCCACTTCGCGCTGCCATTCGAGCGCCTCGAGGTAGTGCGCTACGGCCATCAGGTTCGCTTCGGGCGGCAGCTTGTAGGCCGGGTGGCCCCAGTAGCCCTTGGCGAAAATGCCCAGCTGACCGGCCTCGACGAAGTCCTTGATCTGTTTCTGGACATCGCGGAAGTAGCCAGGAGACGACTTGGCATAACCGGAGATGGATTGGGCCAGTTCGGACGTGGCGGCCGGGTCGGCTTTCAATGAAGAAACGACGTCCACCCAGTCAAGCGCATGCAGGTGGTAGAAATGCATGACGTGATCGTGGATGTA
>CAYYZR010000078.1:0-10732 GCA_964476005.1 uncultured Halomonas sp. | reverse complement strand
ACGCCGGGCGCGTGAAGTGCCAGCGTTACAATGAGAGGCGAACTCCAATCAGGAAAGGATCGATCATGAAAAGACTCGAATTCCGAAACGGAGACACGCTCGACGCCATCGGTCTGGGAACCTGGAAATCCGATCCGGGCGAAGTCGGCCACGCCGTCGAAACCGCGCTCCAGGCCGGCTACCGGCATATCGACTGTGCGGCCATCTACCGCAACGAGGCCGAAGTCGGCGACGCCCTGCAGCGAGTGTTTGCACGCGGCCAGATCAAGCGCGAGGACGTACACATCACGTCCAAGCTCTGGAACAGCGCACATCTCAAGGGCGATGTCGAGCCGGCGCTGAAGAAGACGCTTGCCGATCTGAAGCTCGACTACCTGGACCTGTACCTGATCCACTGGCCGGTCGCCTTCCGGCCCGGGCTGGAGGGATTCCCCGATAACGAGTCCGATTTCCTCACGCCCGACCAGGCGCCGATCGATGAGACCTGGGCCGCCATGCTCGAGATGCGCGACAAGGGCCTGACCCGGCACGCGGGCGTATCGAACTTCAGCACGCACAAGCTCGATGAACTGGCCGCCGCCGGTGCTGAGAGACCGGAGATGAACCAGGTCGAACTGCATCCATACCTGCAGCAGGACAAGCTGCTGGCGTATTGCCGCCAGCACGGAATACTGCTCACGGCCTATTCGCCCCTGGGCAGCAGCGACCGGCCCGAAGAGATGAAGGATGAAGACGAGCCGTCGCTGATCGAAAACGACGTGATCGCCAGCATCGCCGACAAGCATGATGCAAGTCCTGCACAGGTGCTGATTGCCTGGGCCGTCGCCCGCGACACCGCCGTGATTCCGAAATCGACCAATCCGGATCACATCCGCAGCAACCTGGACAGTGCGAAGCTTGAGCTGGACGGCCAGGACATGCAGCGGATTCGCGATCTGGACCTGCACTATCGCTACATCGGCGGCAATTCCTTCCGCACCGAAAGCGGCCTGTACGCCAATATATTCGACGACTGAATTCGGCAATGCACGTCGGGAAACGAAGATTCCCGGTGCGTGTACGGGTTCGCGCAAAAAACGGGGCCTGCGCCTGCAGGCCCCGTTCCAGCTTCTGACCAAATAAGCGCCGGTAAAATCGACGGCGCCAAAAACTCGATCAACTGTCCAGCGTCACGATGCTCTCGGCCATCAGGTCTTGATCGCCTATGAAGTCGGCATCGACCACAGCGTCGACGCGAACACGGTCGCCGACCTCGATCTGCTGGAAGCCTTCGCCGTCCAGCGGATCATAGAGCAGGCCGCTCGTATCGACACTCAACTCCATCGAACCGGTATCGATCGTGAACGTGTTGGTCAACGGCGTGACGCTTTCGACCGTGCCGATATACGTCAACTCGCCGGGCTCTGCATCGATGGCGAGCGCCCATTCGCCGTATTCTTCTTCGTCGGCGGCGCTGGCGTAGAAGAAGGTATTCAAGTCGTCGACATAGACGCTGCCCGCTTCTACGGTCGTCTTGGTAAACAGATTCTGATCGACCTCGCCGTACACGGTCACCTCGTCACCGTCCATCAGCGGCCAGGCCTCGCCGAAGCCATCCCAGTCATCCATTTCGACGGTGATCATGCCCTCGCCGTAATCCAGCATGAAGCTGTCGGCGGTCGTCGAAGTCACGGTGCCGGTCAGGCTGAGCCAGGTATCGTCGGGCTGCTTTTCAGGATCCTGCGCGTAAGCGGATACGGAAAAGCAGGCTGCCGCGATCGCGGCGGCGAGAATGTTCCTGGCGAACGTCCTGGTGTTGGTTTCGTATCTCATGTTTCCAGCCTCTTGTTTGCATGGAAAAGCGCAACGACGATCTGGTCCTCGTCGTTCAGTCTTCATTCCAACAGATTGGCTGGATGGGCGCATTAACCTGGGTTAGAACCAACAAGCCCAACCGGATCAAGCGTGCGGTTCTTCGAGTCGAACAAGCAAGGCGCGGGGAAAAGGATTTGCCGGTCCCGCGTTTTTTTCGTATTCGCAAATTGCTTTGAGTTCGGCAGGATCGAGCAACGTCAGACCCTGATGGCCTGTTTCGATAAATCCACGCTTTTCCAGCTTGCGGCAACAGCGGTTGGCGTGCACATGGGAAATACCCAGTGCCTCGGCGATGAGCTTTTGAGTGATCGGCATTTTCGTCGCGTCGGCGGGCGCAATGCCTGCGGCCAGCATGCGCTGCTGAAGCTCGACCAGCAGGTGCGCGATCCGGCTTGTGGCGTCGAGGACACCGATCCGAACGATCTGCTGCTCGAGGAAACGCTCGTCCTGCCCACCGATCCAGCACAAGGCCGCACCCAAGCGCGCCGACTCGCGAAACACATCCAAGAGTTCGGCGCAGGGAAACTCCGCGAGCGTGGCATCGGTGATGAGTTCTACGCCCGAATCGCTTTTCTCGAACAGCGCCCCGTAAAGACCGATGCTGTCGCCGGGCAAGAGGAAATTGACGATCTGGCGATGGCCGTCCGGCGTCGAACGAAAGCGGATCGCCCAGCCGGTGACGATGATACGCGTGAACTCGATGTGGCCCTTTTCGCGCTGGACGATGCAGCCGGGCGGATAGTTTCTGGTTCGTCGCTGCAGCCGCTCGAGGATCGCGATGTCCTCGTCGTGCAC
Organism: uncultured Halomonas sp.; assembly: GCA_964476005.1. Classification (GTDB taxonomy): domain Bacteria; phylum Pseudomonadota; class Gammaproteobacteria; order Xanthomonadales; family Wenzhouxiangellaceae. The sequence continues at coordinate 8,083 of CAYYZR010000078.1, read as the reverse complement.
GAGCCCGATGTTCTCCAGTCGCGTCTGCAAAGGTCTCATCGTGCCCGCGCCCCGCGCCGAACGACCGTCAGGCGGTGAGCGCCCGTCTCGCGGTCGTAGCGCCGACCCCGCGCCGGCAACGCTCCATCTGAACGATGCGTTGAGCATACTGCATTTCGGCAACCGTAACGAACGGAATCGCCGGTTGCTGCATCGACCTCCGTTTCCGCACCCGCAGCACGTTCAAGCAGTCGTGATCAGGCGTTGCGTACCGCGAACCAGATGTAGTGACGTGCGCCCTTGCCCTTGCGGTGCGGCCGCACCATCTGCAGATCCACTTCGAACCCGGCCCCGGCCAGCCGCTCGGTAAAGTGCCTGTCCGGGGCGACCGACCAGACGGCCAGCAGGCCGCCCGGCTTGAGCGCGCGCCAGGTTGCGGCCAGGCCGGCGGACGCGTAGAGCCAATCATTCTCGCGCCGGATCAACGCCTCCGGTCCGTTGTCGACGTCCATCATGACGGCATCAAAGTATCGGTCATGCCGGCGCAGCACGTTCCCTACATCGCCGACAAAGATTCGCGTCCGGGCGTCGTTCAACGGGTTTCCCGAAGGTCCACCGACGAGATCGCGGTTCCATTCGACGACTTCAGGCACCAGCTCGGCGACCGTGACCTCGGCCCCGGAACCGATCGCATCCAGCGCGGCCGCCAGGGTAAAGCCCATTCCCAGCCCGCCGATCAACAGACGCGGTGCATCCCGCCCGGCAAGGCGCTTGCAGGTCAACTCTGCCAGCGCGATCTCGGAACCGTGCACACGGCTGTTCATCAACTCCCCGCGCCCTGGAATTGAAATGGCGAACCGGTCTGCGTGTTCGTGCAGCTTGAGTTCGGTATCGGTGTCGGGGATCATGGCCGTGGCCAGCAGCTTGGAGCGCGGCATTGAATCTGGTCCTGGTTCGGCGGGCATATTTCGGCCCGAACGCGACAGGATACCGCGCATCGTGGTTGCGGTCCGGTCACCGCGAAATCTCGGCGTGAGGATTCCGACCGGCGGCGGCACCGGTCGATTTGAATGTCGATTCATCGGCCCCGATATACAATGTCGATGCGCGGGTTGCGTTGGCAGCGCACTTTTCGCGCACCTGATCAAATTTCTCCTCTGAATCGACGAAACGCATGAATGCAAATACGCAAGCAAGCGCCGGGCGTGACTGGCCGGCCGCAGACGAACTCCGTTTCGACGCGGGCGTCCGTGCCCGTACCGATCATCTGTTCGCGCGCGTGTCCGAAGTGGTCCCGGCGGCCGAGTGGCCGCTGCACGCCCCGCTGATCGATGCGATCAACCGCCTCAAGACCGAGCGCAACGCGGTGATCCTGGCGCACAACTACATGACGCCCGAGATCTTTCACTGCGTCGGCGACGCGGTCGGTGATTCGCTGAAGCTGGCGCAGCTGGCTGCCGAAGCGGACGCCGAAATCATCGTCCAGGCCGGCGTGCACTTCATGGCCGAAACGGCCAAGATCCTGTCGCCGGAAAAGACCGTGCTGATCCCGGACCTGCGCGCCGGCTGTTCGCTGGCCGCATCGATTACCGGCGCCGATGTCCGCCGAATCCGGCAGGCCTACCCTGGTTATCCGATCGTGACCTACGTCAACACCTCGGCCGAGGTCAAGGCCGAGTCCGATATCTGCTGCACCTCGTCGAACGCGGTCCAGGTGGTCGAAGCCGCGGCCAGGCAGTGGGAGTGCGACACGGTCATCATGATTCCCGACGAATACCTGGCCAGGAACGTCGCCAGCCAGACCGACATACGAATCCTGACCTGGAAAGGCGCCTGCGAGGTGCACGAGCGGTTCACCGCCGACGAGATCGAGCAGCTTCGGGCCGAACACCCGGAAGCGATGATCATCACCCATCCCGAGTGTCCGCCGGACGTGCTCAAGGCGGCCGACTTCGCCGGTTCCACAGGCGCCATGGCGGCGTTCGTCCGCGACCATGCACCGAAGACCGCGATCCTGATCACCGAATGCTCGATGAGCGACAACGTCTCGGTGGACAATCCCGGCACGCGCTTCATCCGCCCGTGCAATCTGTGCCCGCACATGAAGCGGATTTCGCTGACGGGCATCTACGAATCGCTTCGGCAACTGCAGTTCGAAGTCGAGGTCGATGCCGATGTCGCCGCCCGCGCCCGCAATAGCGTGCAGGCCATGCTCGACCTGCCCGCGGCCGGCAAGCCACCGGCGTTCGACACCCGCCGGCCGGTCACCGCCGCCGACTACGTCGCGGTCTGAAGATCCGGTATGCGCAACGCACCCATCGTCATCGTCGGCTCGGGTATCGCCGGCCTCTGGACCGCGCTGCAGGCCGCGCCGCTGCCGGTGGTGCTGCTGGCCGGCAACGCGCTGGGCGGCGACTCTTCGACCGGGTGGGCGCAGGGCGGCATCGCCGCGGCGCTGGGCGCTGACGATTCGCCGGCGCTGCATGCCGAGGACACCATTGCAGCCGGTGCCGGCCTCGCCGACGAAGCCGCGGCGTGGCTGCTGGCCGAGGCGGCGCCCGATGAAATCAGGGCGCTGGAGGAACTCGGCGTGCCGTTCGACCGCCGCGCCGACGGCGAATGGGCGCTGTCCAGGGAAGCGGCCCACGGCCGGGCACGGGTCGCGCGAGTAGACGGCGACCGGGCCGGCCAGGCGGTTCTCGAGGCCCTGATTCGGGCCGCACGCGCTTCGACCCATATCGAGATTCGCGAAGGCTGGTTCGGTCGCGGCCTGCTTGCGCGCGGCAACAACGGCTGTCGCGGCGTGCTGGCCCAGGATCTGGCCGGCGAAACCTTCGACATTCCGGCACGCGCGGTGATCATCGCTACCGGCGGGATCGGCGGACTGTACGCGACCACCACCAACCCGCCCGGAAATCGGGGCCAGGCGCTGGCGTGGGCCGCTCGCCTGGGCGCCTTCATACGTGACCCCGAATTCGTGCAGTTTCACCCGACCGCCATGGATATCGGCCGCGATCCGGCGCCGCTGGCCACCGAAGCGCTGCGCGGCGAAGGCGCCGCGCTGGTTGATGGTCACGGGCGCCGGTTCATGCCCGAAATGCACCCCGACGCCGAGCTGGCGCCGCGCGACGTGGTGGCCCGGGCCGTGCACCGCCAGATCGCTTCGGGGCAGGGTGCGCTGCTTGACGCGACCCGGGCAGTGGGCGAAGCCTTTCCGCAGCGCTTTCCGACCGTCTACGAATCCTGCATGACCGCAGGCATCGACCCGCGCACGGATCCGATTCCGATTGCGCCGGCCGAGCACTACCACATGGGCGGCGTGGCCACCGACAGCGACGGCTTCAGCGAAGTCCCCGGCCTCTACGTGGTTGGCGAAGCCGGTTGCACCGGCGTTCACGGCGCGAATCGACTGGCCTCGAATTCTCTGCTCGACGCGCTGGTCACGGGCCGCCGTTCAGCGAAGCGCATCCTCGATACCGACGCCAATCTTCACCGCGCGACCGGGCCCGCCACAAAACCGCCGCGACCACTGACGGGCCCGTCGCTGCTGCGGCTGCGGCAGGCGATGCAATATCATGCCGGTGTCGAGCGCGCCGGCGACAGCCTGCGGGCGCTTGTCGAAACCATCGACGACATGACACTCGAACACGGACCCGCCGACGAACTCGTTGCGGCCCGTTTCATAGCTGCCGGCGCGCTGCTGCGCGAGGAAAGTCGCGGCGCCCACGCCCGCTCGGACTTTCCCGGCCAGACCGCGCCGGTTACGCATACCGAACTGAACCTCGAGCGGCTACAGAAGGTATTGCCGTCCGAGGCGCGCAAGCGCGGCGCGGCATGAGCAGGCGCGGAGCAAACGACATGATCACGATCGACATTCCCCCGGCCACCGTACGCAGCATCGTGGCCCTGGCGCTCGCCGAAGACCTTGGCGGACGCGGCGACCTCACCGGGCAGGCGACCATTCCCCCGGATGCAATCGCGCGTTTTGAACTACGCGCACGCAAACCCGGCGTGCTGGCCGGGCGCGCCGCGGCGGCCGAGACCTTTGCCCAGGTCGACGCGCACATCGACGCCGACTGGCACCTTTCAGACGGGATGACCCTCGCGGCCGGCGATTGCATCGCCAGGCTTTCCGGACCGGCTCGCGCCATTCTGACCGCCGAACGCACCGCGCTGAATTTTCTCGGCCGCCTGAGCGGCATCGCGACGCTGACCCGCGCGTACGTCGACGCGATCGCGGGCACACCAGCGCGCATCGCCCACACGCGAAAGACCACACCCGGCCTGCGCGCGCTCGAACTGGCCGCCGTTGCCGCCGGCGGCGGTGCATCCCACCGCTTCGGGCTGGGTGACGCGGTACTGATCAAGGACAATCACGTCGCCGTCTGCGGTGGCGTGGCCAAGGCACTTCGGAAGGCGCGCGAATTCGCCGGGCATATGACCCGGCTCGCGATCGAAATCGACCGGCTGGATCAACTCTCCGAGGCGCTGGACGGTGGCGCCGACTGTATTTTGCTGGACAATTTCTCGCTCGACGACCTGCGCTCCGCCGTCGAACGGGCCTCGGGTTTCAATATCGTGCTCGAGGCCTCCGGCGGCGTGAATCTGAAAACCGTGCGCGGCATCGCAGAGACCGGCGTGCATGTCATCTCGGTCGGTGCCATCACGCACTCGGCCCCCAACCTCGACCTGGGTCTGGACGCGCTCGATTACTGACAGTGTCATCGACAACCGGCTCGAGGACCGGGCAGAGCGACGTGCGTTTTTGCCCTCAAGGTGACGCCTGAGCAGTTTTTTCGAAAGCTGCGGGCAAATGCGGAGATACGATTATTGCGGGTTTTGCGCTTGGATCAGTAAGCATTCAAAATTCGGGTGACCGTATGCGCCACGCCGCGATCGGGATTGTCGTCCTTCTTCTTATTGCAAGCGCGTTGGCGCCTGTATCCAGCCAAACCGTCGACGCCCATGAAGCGACGCCGGATCTGTTGCAGAACCTGCGCGCTGCCGTCCCCATACCGGTTCCGACCAAGGCTGTCGATTTACCGGTTTCTACCGCAGCGCCCGCGATAATTGCACGCGATGCGGCTTCGGGGCGAACCACGATCGCCGGTCCCTATGCGCCTGCCGGATGGCTTACCCCGGCGACCGCGATGGCAAGACAGCGCCGGTCCTCGATGGCATCCGAGGCAACAGGCGGTGTCCTCGGTGACCCGGCCCCCATCTTCGACACCAGCCAGTTCCCGTTTCGAACGGTGCACAAGTTGCTGCTCCGATACCGGGTCGGTGGGCTGGACTACTTCTTCGTCTGCAGCGCAACCGCAGTCTCCGAGTTTCATTTGCTGACGACCGGAAACTGCATCTACAACCATGATCCCAACGGCGACGGATTCACATCGGACCAGCGCTTTGCCGATGAGGTGTGGGCCTGGGCAGGACAGACCGATCGCATCGACCCGCTGCAAGTCGAGGACTTCCCTTTCGGGCTTGCCAAAGGTACTTTCTTCAGGGTGCCGAACGGATGGATCAACAACCAGGACCTGAACGACGACTGGGCGCTGATTACCCTGAGCCGGCGTGTCGGTGCTCATACCGGCTGGATGGGTCGGGAAACCGATGTCCAGACAAGCACACTCGAATCGACCGGCTACCCGGTCGAGGTTCCTTTCGTGCCGGCCGGCAATCTGCTGCAGTACCATTCGTCTGAAGCCAACAACGTCTCGGCTTATTTTCCCGGCCGCATCGGATTCGATGCGCTGATCTACGGCGGTCACAGTGGCGGCCCGGTCTGGCGCGAAAATGGCGGCAATCACTTTCTGCAGGGCATCATTTCGACCACCGACCGCTCCGGCAATGCCGAAGCCACGCGGTTGCGGGCTTCCATGCTGAACGACATCAACGGCTTCATCACCGATGACGAGTTCGCCAGGCCGCCGATACCGCACCCCGACCTGATCGAATATCTGCTGGAAACCGGCCAGAAGGATCTGCTTACCGGAATCGCTGCACCGGGACAACTTTTCGACGTCGAATACAACGTGTTCAACGTCGGTCATGCGCCGACCGGGACAATAACGGTCGATTTCTACCTGTCTGACAATAACTTCATCAGCACCTTCGACACGCACGTCGAAAGGATTCAGGCCGGAAACCTCGACCCGTTTTTCTTCTTCCGAGACACCGTCTCGCTGACGGTTCCGCCGCACCTGCCGGCGGGCACTTACTGGGTCGGCTGGATCATGCAGGCCGCGGCGGCCGAGCCGAGCAGCTTCGACAACACTGCCGTGATCGACAGCAAGACGCTGCTGGTTTCGCCAGCCGATGCGAACCCGGACATTCGGGTCGAGCCGAAGGCACTGGATTTTCGCGAAAGCAATCAGCTGGCCGGCGAGAAAATCTTTGTCGAGATCGACTGGATGCAGGACGGCACCCACTCCCACCGCCCGTCACAGGCGGTCATCGATACGATCATCGCCACATTCGCCGCCGCCGGGCACGAAATTCGAATCGATGTAAGCAACGCGATTCCCCACGAAAACGTGATCGAGATCATCAACAGCCCGGGCAGTTCGCCGCATGTCCAGACCCTGATGAACCAGCATTTCGACAATGCCGGCGATACTCGCTACTACTACAGCCTGTGGGGTCACAATTACAGCTTCAATGGGCAGTTCACCGGCAGCTCGGGCATTGCCGATCTACCCGGCCGCGTTCATCTGGTAACGCTGGGAAATTTCCCCAACCAAACGGGGACGCCCGAGCACCAGGTCGGCACAATGATCCATGAATTCGGGCACAACCTCGGCCAGAAGCACGGCGGCGTGGACCACGGCAACTTCAAGCCCAACTATCTCAGCGTCATGAACTACCACTATCAACTGGAAGGCATCGGGCCGGCATTGATGGCACTTGGCCTGACCAGCGACGGATCCGGGTTCGATGATTTTTCCTACTCGCACGGTCAGCAGATCGATCTCGACGAGAACAACCTGGATGAAAGCGTCGGAATTGGACTCGGCAATCCGGCCGACTGGAACTGCAATGGAAATATCGACGCCAGCGTCTCGGCGGATCTGCAAGCTGCCGACTGGTGCCAGATCAATGACGGCCGGAGCCAGCTTACCGATTTCGACAACTGGTCAGACCTGAGGCCGTTCATCCGCAGCGCAAGCACGACCCGACAGTCTGTCCAATGGTCCGAGCCCTGCATCAGCTGGGAGGCGCATCGGCCTCTCCATGAGCGGGTCGAGGCCCTTCGCAAGGCCGACAGGCTGCCGAGCAGCCCGGTGCGCCGACGCCTGGCAGAAAAGACCACGCGATCGACCGAAAACTCTCGGGGGCCGGCGACGTCGGTCCAGCGTTCGTTTACGATTTACAATGACGGCGCCACACAATTGAATATCGACGAGATCTCGCTTTCAGGCGCTGCGTCCTGGATCAGTTGGGCACCGTCCAGTCCGTTCACCATCGCGCCCGGCGGAACGCGTCAAGTCACGGTAACCGTCGACAAGGCCAGCGCTCCTGCAGGAGAGCTACGCCGGAAATTGACGATCCGGTCGAACGATCCCGATGAAGATCCGTTTCCAGGGGGCATCGATCTGCTGATCACCGATAATCCGGACGTTGTTTTTGAAGATGGGTTCGAGCCGTGAAATCTTCAGGCCTTTTCGCAATCAACGCGGCCGGTACACGCCCCTGAACCAACTCTGCCATTCGCCGTCGTCGCCGCGTTGCCAGAATTCCTGCAGCACCGTTCCGTCGTCATTCGGTGTCCAGCGGCCTCGGAACGGAACGCTGGTGCCGCGCGCGTTCGAATGCAGCCTGCCCTCAAGCACCATGCGCCCCTGCTCGTCCAGGCCGCCGGTGTAGTCGATGAATCCCGGCGCGCTTTGCCAGACCTGGCGCCAGGCGCCTTCCAACGGATCGTAGAAGTTCATGCTCATTCCGGTGCCGCCGCCTTCGCTGGTCCACGCCTCGACGATCAGGCAGCCATTTTCGCGCAGCGTGACCCGGTTATCGCCCAGCTTTTTTCCGGTCTCGGGGTCGAATACCTCCCAATCGCCGACCCAGAAATCGAAATCGCGATAAGGCGAAACCTCTGTCGTGC
>CAYYZR010000077.1:0-10884 GCA_964476005.1 uncultured Halomonas sp. | reverse complement strand
CACGCATCCGGCAATGGTACTGGTAAAGGGGACTTGCGGTGGCACCGCATGCCGCTGGCCTGGACGGCGATTTTTCGATTTCGGCTTGCAACATCATTTCGCCACGCGTTCCGATTTCCGGTTCCGGCGGGTTGCTGTCAGGAGGTGGAAGTTGAACCTGAAAGCCGTCGCAACCCGTCCTCGATCGAAACCTTCGGCCGATACCCGAGGTCGCGCGCCGCCGCGCCAAGGTCGAACCAGTGCGCGGTCGAAAGCTGCTCGACCATGAACCTGGAAATCGGCGGATCGGACTTCAACCGCAGGCCCCGCCAGATCGGCTCGACCACGGCGGCAGCGGCGCGCGCCACTGCGAGCGGCACGCCTCTTATGCGCGGCGTCTCGCCGACGGCCTCGAGCAGCCGGCGCATGATTTCGGCCACCGGCAGCGGCTCGCCGTTGCTGATGAAATAGGGGTTTCCGGCCGAGCGTGCCGGGCCGGCGAGATCGTCCAGCGCAAGCAGGTGCGCATCGGCCGCGTTGTCGATGTAGACCGTGTCGATCAGCTTCCCGGGCGCAGGCAGCCGCAGCCGTCCGGCGCGGTTGCGTTGAATGAGCCTTGGCAGAAGATGGTTGTCGCCCGGACCCCAGATCAGGTGCGGGCGCAGTGCGACGGTCTTGAGATCCGGCCCGTTGGCCGCGAGCACCAGCCGTTCGGCCTCGGCCTTGGTCGCCGGGTAAGGCGCCGGAAAATGCGACGGGTACGGCAGCGACTCGTCGCCGCCTTCGATGTCACCCCCGGCGTGCGCCACGCTTGGCGACGAGGTATATACCAGCAAGCCGACGGCCTCGGCCCGACAGGCGGCCAGCACGTTCCGGGTGCCGCTGACGTTGGCACGCTCGAAATCCGGCCAGTAGAGTCCGGCGCCGGCTTTTGCGCCGACGTGCATGACGGCGTCGCAGCCGCGGCACGCCGACCGGACGGCCTCGGCATCGGCCAGGTCGCCGCGATGGCACTCGACGCCAAGCGCATCCAGCGCCGGATAGCCGGAGCGATTGAACACCCGTAAGCCGTGACCGCGCGCCAGCAGCCCGCGAACCACGGCCTGCCCGAGAAAGCCACCGCCCCCGGTGACCAGGATCTTCATCGAATCACAGCTTCTCGATACCCGACTCGGAAGCGATCAGGACCTCGTCGGCGCCGCGGTGGGCGAACAGTCCGCAGGTGACCACGCCCGGAATGGCGTTGATCCGGGTCTCCATGTCGGCCGCGTCGACCAGATCCATGTTGCGCACGTCCAGGATCACGTTGCCGTTGTCGGTCGTGAACCCGTCTCGAAGCTCCGGCTGTCCGCCGAGCTTGCTCAGCTGTCGGGCAACGAACGAGCGCGCCATCGGGATCACTTCGACCGGCAGCGGAAACTCGCCGAGCACCTTGACCAGCTTGGAATCGTCGGCGATGCAGACGAACCTTCGGCTGGCGCCGGCGATCACTTTTTCGCGCGTGAGCGCGCCGCCACCGCCCTTGATCAGGCGCTTGTGCCCATCGATTTCGTCGGCCCCGTCGATGTAGAGGTCGAGGTCGCCGGTGTGGTTGAGCTCCCGGACCGAAACACCGATCTTCTTCAGCCGCTCGGTGGTCTGCTCGGAAGACGACACCGCGCCTTCGATCCGGCGGCCCGCCGAGGCCAGTTCATCGATGAATGCGTTGACCGTCGAGCCGGTGCCCACCCCCAGCACCATGCCGTCCTCGACGTACTTCAGTGCCGCCTTGGCGACTTCGATCTTCAGTCTCGATGCACTCATTTCGGACTCCCTTGCTTTTCGAGTTCAAGTACCCGGTTCCATTGCTGCTCGGTGACCGGCATGATCGACAGCCGGTTGCCTTTCTTCAGCAGCTGGAAATCGCCGAACGAATCGGCTTCCTGCTTCATTTCCGTCAGCGTGACGTTGCGCTTCAGATCGCGCACGTGCTGGATATCGACCAGCAACCAGCGAGGATTCTCGGGATCGGATTTGGCGTCGAAGTAATTTGAACCGGCATCGAACTGGGTCGGGTCGGGATACGCGTTGCTGACGATCCTGGCGATCCCGACGATGCCCGGCTGCTTGCAGTTCGAATGGTAGAAGAAAACCTTGTCGCCCTTCTGCATGTCGTCGCGCATGAAATTACGCGCCTGGTAGTTGCGAATCCCGTCCCACGGCTCGGTCTTGTTCGCGCACGCCTTCAAATGCTCGATACCGAATACATCGGGCTCGGATTTCATCAGCCAGTAATTCATCGGGACTCCATACGAATTCAACGTTGCACAATGTTATCGGGCCGAATCGATCAGGTTGCAACTTCATCCGGATTTCCATGGCCGCCGCCGCCCGGCGTCTCGATCGTCAATACCTGGCCGGCATCGACATCGATCGAAATCTTGGACGGCAGCTCCCGGCCGTCGAGAAGGTTGCGACCTCTGCTGCCGGAGTCGCCGCCAGCCAGTCCCCAGGGCGCGTTGCGGCGGCGCTCGGTAATCAGCGTCGCCTGCGTCGGCTCCAGAAATTCGAATTCCCGGACCAGGCCGTCGCCGCCGGCGCACTGGCCCTGCCCGCCGCTGCCGCGCCGGTATTGATACCGAAGAATACGCAGCGGAAAGTGCATCTCCAGAACTTCGGCCGGGGTGTTCAAAGTGTTGGTCATGTGGCTGTGCACCGCATGCCGGCCCGGGATCTCGGCCGTGGCCCCGCAGCCCCCGGCCATGGTCTCGTAATAGCTCCATCGCTTGCCGCCAAGACCGAGATTGTTCATCGTGCCCTGGCTGGCGGCAGGAATCCGGTCCGGCAGGGCTTCGGCCAGCGCCCGGAACACGACGTCCACGATGCGCTGGCTGGTTTCGACGTTGCCGGCCGCCGTCGCCGCCGGTGACCTGGCATTCACCAGGCAGCCTGCCGGTGCCGTCAGATGCATGCAGTCCAGCGCGCCGGCGCAGGTCGGGGTTTCAGCGGGCAGCAGGCAGCGCAGCGCATAGTAGACGGCAGCGGCGGTCACGCTCATCGGACAGTTCAGGTTGCCGGCCACCTGGTCGTCGGTGCCGTCGAAATCGACCTCGATCCGCCCGCCGCGCACCCGCAGCGCAACCCGAATCGAAGGTCCCGGGCCACCGGCGCCGTCGCAGTCCATGCAATCGGTCGCCTGCCAGCGGCCTTCCGGCAGATCCGAAATACTGGCCGATGCCAGGCGCGCGGCATAGTCGTTGAGCGCCTCTGCGAACTCATCGAGCCGGTCACGTCCCAATTCCGCCACCAACGCGCCGAACGCTTTCTCGCCAAACGCCGAAGCCGCGACCTGGGCCTGGAAATCGCCGGCCGAAAGCTCGGGATTGCGCATCCGACGACAAATGCCGTCCAACACATCGCGATCCAGCCTGCCGTCGCGATAAAGCCACTGCGGGCTGATCAGAACCCCCTCTTCTTCCAGCGAGCGGCTCAGCGGCATGGAACCGGGGGTGTCGCTGCCGATATCGGCATGATGCGCCCGGTTGGCGACAAAACCGACGCACGCACCGGAATCGAATACCGGGGCAATCAAGGTCACGTCGGGCAGGTGCGTGCCGCCGGCGTACGGATCATTGAGGATCAGTCGGGAACCGGGATGCCAGTCGTAGCTGTCGGCCAGGTCGCGCATGGCCCAGGCCATGGAACCCAGGTGCACGGGAATATGCGTGGCCTGGCTCAGCAGCCGCCCGTCGGCGCTGAACAGGGCACAGGAGAAATCGAGCCGGTCGCGAATATTGGGCGAGAAAGCGCTTCGCCGGAGGACCGCGCCCATGGTTTCGCAGATCGCCGCCGCGCGGCTTTCGAATATGCGCAATTCGATCAGGTCGGGCCCGGAATCGGTCATCCGTGCGGCATGCGAATCGGACTGGGGCATCGCGGCAGGCGCTTTCCTCTTGAATACACCGGCTACGGTACCATGTCTACGGGTAACCCTTATTCCAACGCAGCCAAGGAGAATGTCAATGTCGTTCACGCTTCCCGACCTTCCATATCCGAAGAACGCCCTGGAGCCGCATATCTCCGAGGAAACGCTCGAGTATCACTACGGCAAGCACCACAAGACCTACGTCGACAAGCTCAACGGCATGATCGAGGGCACCGACGACGAGAACAAGCCGCTGGAGGACATCATCCGGAAAGCCAGCGGCGGGCTGTTCAACAACGCAGCGCAGGTGTGGAATCACACCTTCTACTGGAACTGCATGGGCCCGCAGGGCGGTGGCGAACCCAGCGGCGCCCTGGCCGATGCGATCGACCGAGATTTCGGTTCTTTCGACAACTTCAAGGAAAAATTCAACGAGGCTGCGGTCGGTAATTTCGCATCCGGCTGGACCTGGCTGGTGCAGCACAGCGATGGGACGCTGGCGCTTCTCAATACCGACGACGCCGAGACCGCATTGACCAGCGATGCCACGCCGCTGCTGACTTGCGACGTCTGGGAACACGCCTATTACATCGACTACCGCAATGCACGTCCGAAATACCTGGAGGCATTCTGGAACGTGGTGAACTGGGACTTCGTCGCCGACCAGATGAACAAATAGCCGGACAGCCCATTGCGCGACCGTCTGACGGTGGCCGTCGGCGCACGGCGTTCCGCGGCGTACCATTCAGGGCAGGCCGGGAATTCGAGCGAAGCCGGAGGCCGTCAGACGGTTGTGCTTGATGTTTCTCGGTGATTGCTGCGCGCTTGAATGTCGCAGAAATCGCTCGAATAATCGATCCATGGCCCGCGCATCGCGCGGGCTTTTCGTATCATAGCCCCATGACCGATTCCTACCTGATGAACACTTACGCCCGGATGCCGGTGGCTTTCGAGCGCGGCGAAGGTGCGTGGCTGTTCGACGAGCACGGCAGGCGCTACCTGGATGCGATCAGCGGTATTGCGGTGTGCAGTCTGGGTCACGCCGACCCGGTGCTGGCCGACGCGATCTGCGACCAGGCGCGCACTCTCATCCATACCGCCAACCTCGGCCATATCCGGCTGCAGGAGCGTCTGGCCGAGGCGCTTTGCGGGTTGTCGGAAATGGACCGCGCCTTCATCACCAATACCGGGGCCGAAGCGGTCGAATGCGCATTCAAGATCGCGCGCAAGCACGGCCACTCGCGAAATATCGAGCAGCCCAGGATCATGGTCGTCGAGGGGGCTTTCCACGGCCGCACGCTGGCCGCCATCAGCGCTTCGGCGCCGGGCAAGCTGCAGCTCGGTTTCACGCCCCTGGTCGAAGGCTTCCACCGCGTGCCGTTCGGCGATGCCGAAGCCGCCGCGCGCGCCCTGGAAGCCGATTCAAGCATCGTCGCGGTCATGCTCGAACCCATTCAGGGCGAAGGCGGCGTCCGCATTCCGCCGGCCGGTTACCTGACAGCCTTGCGCAAGGCCTGCGACCGACACGGCGCGCTGCTGATGCTCGACGAAATCCAGGCCGGCATGGGTCGTACCGGCCGCTGGTTCGCGCACCAGCACGAAGCCGAAAGCCGGCCCGACGTCATCACGGTGGCCAAGGCGCTGGGCAACGGTGTTCCGGTAGCCGCCTGCGTGGCCCGCGGCGCCGCCGCCGAGGTGCTGACGCCCGGCAGCCACGGCACCACTTTCGGCGGCAGTCCGCTGGCCTGCCGGGTCGCGCTTGCCGTCATCGAGCGAATGCACGACCTCGACATCTGCGATCGCGCCGAGCGACAGGGACAGCGGTTGCGCGACCGGCTGCGCGAACGACTCGAAGGCAATGCACGCGTGGTCGAAATCCGTGGCCGCGGATTGATGATCGGGGTGGAACTGATCGACGACGCGACCGACGTCCGCCAATATGCGCTCGATGTCGGCGTACTCGTCAACATCACGCACGAACGCGTCGTGCGGCTGCTGCCGCCGCTGATCATCGACGACGAACAGGCGCGAAAGATCGCCGACACGGTGGCTGAGGCGATCGAAGCCGGAACTTGATCGGCTGTCCGGGCGGAAGCCCTCAAGCCTGATCCAGCGTTGAATCCAGTTCGCGCAAAAGGCCTGGTTCGACCAGGGCTTCGAGGCGGGGCAACAGCGCTTTCAGCGCGCCCGTACCCGACGCGCACAACGTGGCGTGTCCCACCTTGCGTCCCTCGCGCGCCGCTTTTCCATAGTCGTGCCAGTGCAGTCCCGGCAGCGCCAGCCACGGCGCCGGTGCCGGCATGCTGCCGATGAAGTTGACCAGCGCCGAGGCGCCCCTGGCCTCGGTCGCGCCCAGCGGCAGTCCACATACCGCCCTCAGGTGGTTTTCGAACTGCGAGCACACGGCGCCCTCGATGGTCCAGTGCGCCGAATTGTGCACTCTCGGCGCGAATTCGTTGGCGAGCAGGCGATCGCCGTGCACGAACAGCTCCAGCGTCAGGCAGCCGACGTAGGCCAGGTCTTCGGCCAGTCTGCGCACCAGCGTCGCGGCGGCTTCCTGCATGCTCGGCGTCACCGGGACCGACGCCGCCAGGCGCAGGATGCCCTCGCGGTGCCAGGTGCGGCTGACCGGCCAGCAACGCAGTTCGCCGTCGCTGGCCCGCACCGCGGTAATCGAACACTCGTGGTCGAACGCTACCCACTGCTCGGCGATCAGCGGGTACTCACCCAGCTTGCGCCAGGCCAGTTCGAGGTCCTCGGCATCGCGCAGTACCATCTGCCCCTTGCCGTCGTAGCCCATGCGACGCGTCTTGACGACCGCCGGCAACCCGAGCGTTTCCACCGCGGCCTGAAGATCTGTTCGCGAATTCACCTCGACGTAACCGGGCGTCGCCATACCCAGCCTGGTAAAGCGTTCCTTTTCGATCAACCGGTCCTGCGCCGCCGCGAGTGCCGCGGCCGACGGCCGGACCGCCACACGGTCTTCGATCGCGGCCAGCGCATCGGCCGGCACGTTCTCGAAATCACAGGTGACCCGGTCGCATGCCGCCAGGCACTCGAGCGCGCCGTGATCGGCATAATCGGTGTGCATGAAGCGCCCCATGCCTGCCGCGCAGGCATCGGCCTTGGGATCGACGATGAGGAACTCCAGACCCAGCGGCGTTCCGGCCTCGACCAGCATGCGCGCGAGTTGACCGCCGCCGAGAATGCCGACGTTCATGCCTGGCGCGGATTTTCGCGTGGATCCGGCTCGGCCAGCACCTGCTCGGTCTGGCGCGCGCGCCAGGCCCGATAGCGCTCGGCCAGGTCAGGATCGGAAATGCCCAGGATGGAGGCGGCCAGCAGGCCCGCGTTGGCGGCGCCGGAATCGCCGATCGCGAGCGTGGCCACCGGCACCCCGCGCGGCATCTGGACAATCGACAGCAGCGAATCGAGGCCGTTGAGCGCCCGGCTCTTGACCGGAACGCCCAGCACGGGAAGTTCAGTGGCCGCCGCAAGCATACCCGGCAAATGCGCGGCCCCGCCGGCGCCGGCGACAATCAGGGCCAGTCCGCGGCTCCTGGCGGAACGGGCGTAGTCGAGCATCTTCTCCGGCGTGCGATGCGCGGAGACGACTTCCGTCTCGTAGGGAATCTCGAGTTCGTCGAGCACTTCGGCGGCCTTGCACATCGTCGGCCAGTCGCTTCTGGACCCCATGACGATGCCGACCCGTGGATTGCCCGGCATGAGCACAAACCTTGTCGGTTACCAAGCGATCAATGGTAGCAGAACCGGCCGCGGGCACGTTAGAATTGCGCCCATGACGATACCCGAATCCCTGCTCGACATCCTGTGCTGCCCGGTCAGCCACGAACCGCTGCGACCGCTCGAAAAGGGGCGCGTCAAAAAGCTCAACGACGTGATCGGTCGCGGCGAACTGCTGTTCGTCGACGGCAGCACGGTCGACAAGCCCATTTCGGAGGCGCTGGTCACCCGCGATGCAAAAGTCGTCTACGTCGTCGACGACGGCATTCCGGTGCTGCTTCCCGATCGCGGCATCGGCACCACGCAGCTCGAGTCTTTCTGACCGGCTGGCGCGTTCCGCCACCCTTCAAAGCGCTTCCACGTTTTCCCGAAGCCAGTTCGCGCGTTTCGTGATCGCCGCCTTTTCGGCGGGCTCGAGCCGTTCGACGTTGCGATACATCATGCGCATGCGCGGGTTGTCGTCCAGCAGCTTTTGGTTGCGCATCAGGAAATCCCAGTAGAGCGCATTGAACGGGCAGGCGTCGTCACCGGTTCGCTCGCTGACCGCGTAGCGGCAATTCGCACAATGATCGCCCATGCGCTGGATGTACTTGCCGCTGGCCGCGTAGGGCTTTGACGCGAGCAGACCGCCGTCGCCGAACATCACCATGCCGAGCGTATTCGGCAGTTCCACCCATTCGAAGGCGTCGGCGTATACCGCCAGGTACCACTCACAGACCTCCGGTGGACGAACCCCCAGCAGCAGCGCAAAATTGCCCGTCACCATCAGCCTTTGAATATGGTGAGCGTAGGCGTTGCGCCGCGTGTTTTCGATCGCGCGCTCGAGACAGCGCATCTTGGTACGACCGCTCCAGTACCACTCGGGCAGCGGCTGATCGCCGTCCAGAAAATTCTGTTCGGCGTAGTCGGGCATCTTCAGCCAGTAGATGCCGCGAACGAACTCGCGCCAGCCGATGATCTGGCGGATATAGCCTTCGGCGGCGTTCAACGGCACCTCGCCGGCTTGCCAGGCCGCCTGCACCGCCCGACAGACCTCGAGCGGGTCGAGCAGGCCGATGTTGAGGTAGGCCGACAGGCGGCTGTGAAACAGGTAGTCCTCGTCGTCGGGCAGCGCATCCTGATAGTCGCCGAACCACGGCAACCCGGTCTTGACGAAGTGCGCCAATGCGCGCCGGGCCTGGCCGGGCGTCACACCAAAGTCGAATCCATCGAGTTCGCCGAAGCCGTCGATGCACGACGACACAAGGTCGATGACCTCGCGCGTGATGTCGTCGGGCGCAAAGCTCATCGGCCTGGCGCTTTCCGGTCGGCCCTTCCATTTCTTCCGATTGTCGGCGTCGAAATTCCACTGCCCGCCTTCCGGCTGACCTTCCGCGTCCATCAGCAGGCCGGTCTTCCTGCGCATCAGGCGATAGAAGAATTCCATCCGAAAATTCTTGCGCGCGCCGGCCCATTCGGCGAACTCGCCGGGCGTGGAGACAAAGCGCTCGTCCTCCACCATCCGCACCGGTACGCCCAGTGTTTTTTCGAGCCTGTTGAACGCATCGAAGACACGCCATTCACCGGGCCGGGTCACGACGATTTCGTCGATCGCATGACGCTTGCAGTGCGCGGCGACGGCGTCGGAAAACGACCGCATCGAAGCCGCAGGATCGAAGCGGTGGTAGTGGACGCAATAGCCGTCATCCTCCAGGGCCTGGGCAAAATGGCGCATCGCGGAAAAAATCAGCACGATCTTCTTGAGGTGATGCCGAACGTATTCCACCTCGTCCCAAAGCTCCGCCATCAACACATGATCCCGGCCGCGATCGATCGCTTTCAGCGAGGCAAGATTCTGGCTCAATTGATCGCCAGTGATAATCGTAAGCGTTGTCATTTGCATCACAGAAACTGGGCTAGATTCCGCACAAGTTAACGTGTCGGGTTCGATCAAAAATGAACCCGGTTTTTGATTCCGGTCAACTCTGCGATACGACCGGGTGTTTAGCATGAGCAATAGCAATGTCGGCCTATCAAGGAGCCACGAAAAATGAAAACCGTCATCACCCGTAATCTTCTCGCCGCCGCCGTCGTTTCGGTCGCGGCAGCCATGCCCGCAGTCGCCCAGGAAGCAGGTGACTGGCAGCTTCGTTTCGGCGTCGGCTACGTCTCGCCCGATACCTCTAAGGACGACCTGGTGTTCCAGGGTACCGTGCTCGACACGTTTGAAGTCGACGTCGACGATCAACTCGGCGTGGTGTTCGATCTCACCTATTTCCTGTCGCCGAACTGGGGACTGGAATTGCTTGCCTCCACCCCGTTCCAACACGACATCGACGGCGGCGGCGCCCTTGCCCCGCTAGGCACCATCGGCGACACCAAGCACCTGCCGCCGACCTTGAGCCTGCAATATCATTTCGCGCCGGGCCAGAAGTTCCGTCCCTATGTCGGCGCTGGCCTGAACTACACCCTGTTCTTCGACGATTCCACCAACCAGGGATTGCACGACGGCGTCATTGCAACCGCCAACGGCGCGCTGGGCGCCAACTTCTCCGGCGGCGACACGCACCTGAGCATCGACGACTCGTTCGGCGCCGCCTTCCAGGCCGGGCTGGACATCGACCTGACCGAAAAATGGTTCTGGAACTTGAACGTTCGCTACATCATGATCAACGTGGATGCCGATCTGAAGACCACCACATTTGACCCGAACGGCAACGAACAGCTGTTCTTCAGCAACATCGACGTCGACATCGACCCGTTTGTCTACAGTACCCAGATAGGCTTCAGGTTCTAACCGCCTGACGGTACCCTGCAAAAATCTCCAACAGCTTCGGCCGGGGTTCGCCCCGGCCTTTTTTATTGACGCGCCTTGTTCAGCACCCGTTCGACGCCGTCTCGCGACGAACGGATGGTGAACAAGGCGGGTTTAGCCACCCTGTCCGGCGTTATCATTGCAGCGATGGGACCTTCGACCAACTATTACATTCATCGCGAGCGATTCCCGCTGTATCGTGGATCGAGTCTCCCGGGCGTCCAGCTCGCCTGGGAGAGTTGGGGCACGCTGAACGAGGACAAATCGAACGCCGTACTTCTGTTCACGGGCCTGTCGCCCGGCGCCCATGCCGCGTCGTCCGTGCGCGATCCGGAACCGGGCTGGTGGGAAGCCATGATCGGGCCGGGCAAGCCGATCGATACCGACCGACACTTTGTGCTGTGCGTCAATTCGCTGGGTTCGTGCAAGGGCTCGACCGGCCCGGCCAGCATCAACCCGGCCA
>CAYYZR010000076.1:0-10922 GCA_964476005.1 uncultured Halomonas sp. | reverse complement strand
CGTTGCCCTTGCCGTCGGCGGTGTTGGCGCCGGCGACCATCATGACGTTTTCGAATTCGGCATCGCCCTTGGAGGTGAAGCCGTGGCGGAACGTGAATTCGGCGCCTTCGAATCTGTCACGCGTGATCACGTTGATCGTGCCGGCGATGGCGTCGGCGCCGTAGATCGGCGCGCCGCCGATGCCGATCGTCTCGATGCGCTCGACCATGGCGACCGGGATCACGTTGAAGTCGACCTGCAGACCGCCGGAAGCACCGAAGACGGACGGCACGTTGGCCGACACGAAGCGGCGACCGTTGACCAGGGTCAGGGTGCGCTGTGCGCCCAGGCCCAGGAAGTCGACGAAGTTCTGGCCGACGGTGAAGCCGTTCTGCACGCCCTGCGGCGTGACGTCCGGATTGCCGAAGGTCGGGATTTCGTTCAGGGCCTCGGCGATGTTGGTGTACGCGCGATCTTCGAGAAGCTGGCGGTCAACCGTGATGGCCGGGTAGAACGTGTCGAGACCGGCGCGCTCGATACGCGAACCGGTGACGGTTACGCGGCTCAGATCGGCCGAATCTTCTTCAGAAGCCTGCTGCTGGTCTTCGCCTTCGTCCTGTGCGAGCACTGGCGATGCGAATCCCGCGCCGACACCGGCAAAGATGCCGGCGAACAGCCCGAGGCGGATTGCCTCGGCCAGGCGGTTTCGACTGGTTTCCATATGTACTTCTCCCTAGCTAGTGGGTTTGTAATCGTTCATCGCTTCACCGGGGCAACGCCTGTGGACTGTCGCTTGCGATCCGACTCTCGGGCGGATTCGATCGGTCTTGACCGAGGCGTTCCTGAAACGAAGTTTGCATTTACGGAATACCGCCGGAATGGAACCGTTCTGGTTCCCGGGACACGCAGCGGCATCGCGCCCCCCTTTTTAACGAAAAATTGACCAAACTGCAAGCCAATTTAAAGAAATCGCTGCATTTGAATTCAACAATCGGTCGACATCGACAATAGTGTGACCGCCGTCACGCTGGCGGCGCGTCGAAGCCGGCCGCCAGGCCAGCAACCTGCCGGCCCACCCGCCTTGACTAAAAGTTGGGCATCGGGTCTGCCTGCGGTCACGACCGCGGGGTTACGCGAGGCGCTCGCGCAATTCGCGTATGCGCTGAAGCAAGCGATCGGGCACGCGCGGCTGGAACGCCTCCAGATGTCTCTCGATCCGATTG
Organism: uncultured Halomonas sp.; assembly: GCA_964476005.1. Classification (GTDB taxonomy): domain Bacteria; phylum Pseudomonadota; class Gammaproteobacteria; order Xanthomonadales; family Wenzhouxiangellaceae. The sequence goes on along the minus strand of CAYYZR010000076.1, from coordinate 9,720 downwards.
AGTTCCTCGATCCATTCCAGTTCGTCGACCGACAACAGGGTTTCCAGATCGGGCTGGCGATCAAGCCCCGCCGTCGAGATGGCGTCGGTCTCGGGCAGGCGCCCAACCGGCGTCTCTCTGGCCTCGACCTGGCCGGCGCAACGCTTCATGATCCACTCGAGAACGCGCAGGTTCTCGCCGAACCCGGGCCAGATGAAATTGCCGTCATCGTCGCGTCGGAACCAGTTGACCTGAAAGATCTTCGGCGGATGCTCGAGCTTGCTGCCGACATCCAGCCAGTGGCCCCAGTAGTCGCCGAAGTGGTAGCCGCAAAACGGCTTCATCGCCATCGGGTCGCGCCGCACCACGCCGACCTTGCCGGTGGCCGCCGCGGTGGTTTCCGACGCCATGGCCGCACCGATGAACGTGCCGTGACTCCAGTCCTCGGCCTCCATGACCAGCGGCGCCAGGGTGGCCCTGCGACCGCCGAAGATGATGGCGTCGATAGGCACACCGTTCGGGTTCTCGGCCTGCTCGGAATAACTGGGGCAACGCTTGATCGAAACCGTGAACCGGGAATTCGGATGCGCGGCCGGTGCGTTGGTAGCGTCATAAGGCCGGCCCTTCCAGTCGTAGGCGGGCACCCGATCGTCGAGACCTTCCCACCACGGCTGGTTGTCGTCGGTGACAGCGACATTGGTGAATATCGCCTGCCGGTCGAGCATCGCCAGGGCGTTCGGGTTGGTCTTGTTCGAGGTGCCCGGCGCCACGCCGAAGAAGCCGGCCTCCGGATTGATGGCGTAAAGGCGACCGTCATCACCCGGCTGCAACCAGCAGATGTCGTCGCCGATTGTATGCACCTTCCAGCCCGCGCTGCGATAGGGCTCGGGCGGAATCAGCATGGCCAGGTTGGTCTTGCCGCAGGCCGAGGGGAACGCGGCGGCCACGTAGCGGGTCTCGCCCTCGGGATTCTCGATGCCGACGATCATCATGTGCTCGGCGAGCCAGCCTTCGGTGCGGGCCTGGTAGCTTGCGATTCTCAATGCGTGGCACTTTTTGCCCAGAAGTGCGTTGCCGCCGTAGCCGGAGCCGTAGCTCTGGATGCTGAGTTCTTCCGGGAAATGCATGATGTAGCGACGGTCCGGATCCAGTTCGCCGGTGGAATGCAGGCCGCGCACGAACTTGCCCTCACGCTCGATGCGCTCAAGCGCGTCGGACCCCATGCGCGTCATCAGGCGCATATTCGCGACCACGTAGGGACTGTCCGTGATTTCGACGCCCAGGCGCGAGAACGGCGAATCGATGGGGCCCATGCAATAAGGGATCACGTACATGGTGCGGTCGGCCATGCACCCATCGAACAGATCATCCATCAGTTCATGCGCGTCGTCGGGCGACATCCAGTTGTTGTTGGGTCCGGCGTCGTCTCGATCGCGGGTGCAGACGAACGTCAGGTGTTCGACCCGGGCGACATCGTCGGGATCCGATCGATGCAGATAGCACTCCCGGTGCGTCTCCTGATTCAATTCGATCAGGTCGCCGGTATCGAGCATCGCATTGATCAGCGCAGCGTTTTCCTCTGCGCTGCCGGTACACCAGTGGATTTTGTCCGCGCCGGTCCGGCTTGCGACGGAATCGACCCAGTCGGCCAGTTCGGTCAGCTTTGTGCTCATGAAAGATTCCAGGTTGCGAAGGGTTAAGGGTTAAGGGTGAAAGGCAATCGGGATCAGGATGGCCGGAAGTCGGGCAGCTTGCGCTCCACGCGTTCGAGTTGGGGCCGAAGATACTTCGGCAGGCCATCGTTGCCGTAATCCGGGTAGTCCTCGCCGCGAATCAACGGCTCCAGGTAGCGGCGGGCGGCCGGCGTGATGCCGAAGCCATCGTCGGAGATGTAAGCATCGGGCATCTTCTTTTCATGATTCGCGATGTCGTCCAGCCGGGCCGTGGCGATCTTCCATTCATACGGCTCGTCGCTGACCCGCTCGATGACGGGCATGACGCCGGTGCGCCCCTCCAGCGCCAGTTCGACGGCCACCTTGCCCACTGCGCGGGCATGCTCGACGTCGGTCCTGGAGGCAATGTGGCGCGCCGAGCGCTGCAGGTAGTCACTGACCGCCCAATGATATTTGTGCCCGAGTCCGGCCTTGACCAGCTCGGCCACCACCGGCGCCACCCCGCCGAGCTGCTTGTGACCGAAGGCATCGGTGGTGCCGGCGTCGGCCAGGAAGGTGCCGTCGGCATGGCGCGCACCCTCGGAGACCACGATGGAGCAGTAGCCGTGGCGCCTGACCGAATCGTCGACGGCGGCCAGGAATTTCTCCTCGTCGAATGCGACTTCGGGAAACAGGATGATCTGCGGCGGATCGTGATCCTCGCGGCGGGCCAGGCCGGCCGCGGCCGCGATCCAGCCGGCATGCCGACCCATCACTTCCATGATGAATACCTTGGTCGAACTCGACGACATCGACATCACGTCCAGGCTGGCCTCCATGATGGATACCGCCACGTACTTGGCCACCGATCCGAAACCGGGGCAGTTGTCGGTGACCGCCAGATCATTGTCGATGGTCTTGGGGATGCCGATCGCGTTGAGCGGATAGCCCAGTTCCTCGGCCATTTTCGCCACCTTGTTGGCGGTGTCGGCCGAATCGTTGCCGCCGTTATAGAAGAAGGTGCCGATTGCGTGAGCGTCCAGCACCTCGATCAACCGCTTGTATTCACGACGGTTCTGTTCCATCGACTTGAGCTTGTAGCGGCAGGAACCGAAAACGCCGCCCGGCGTCTGCGCCAGCGCCCTCAGATCCGCGTCGGTGAGGCTGGAGGTATCGATCAGCCGCTCCTCGAGCGCACCGATGATGCCGTCGGCGGCGGCGAACACGCGGCCAATGCGGTCGGCATGAGTGCGCGCGGTTTCGATTACCGCAGCGGCGGTCGCATTGATGACCGGCGTGACGCCGCCGGACTGGGCGTAGAGAATATTGTTGGCTGCCATGATTCCGATTCGAAACTATCGTTTCATAAGGATAAAACAATTCGTCGGCGACGACCGGGCCGAATTCCCTCGGCTGTGCGATGATTTCGATTGCGCATGTTTCACGGCCGCCGCCTCGGGACGTCCCAAGGCACTGGCGGGGCGCGTTGTGCGAATACCGGCTAGCCGGTAAATATTTGACACTTCGGTCTCCAGGCGTTACTTTTAACGGCTTGTCCAGTCACCGATCTCGACCCGGAAAATCATGCGAATCGTACTCCTCGGCCCGCCCGGCTCCGGCAAAGGAACCCAGGCCGCCCTGCTCCGCGACCAGCTCGCCCTCGCCCACATTTCCACTGGCGTCCTCTTGCGTGAAGCCGTCGAACAGCAGACCGACCTCGGCAAGAAGGCGAAGTCCTTCATGGATGCCGGCGACCTGGTGCCCGACGACCTGGTGCTGGGGCTGATCGAGGAACGGCTCGGCCAGCCCGACGTCGCCCGCGGTTTCATCCTGGACGGCTATCCACGCAATCTGGCGCAGGCCGAAGCCCTTGACTCGGTGCTCGAGCGCATCGGACAACCGGTGGACGTCGCGGTTTCGGTCACCGTCAACGAGTCCGAAATCGTCGACCGTCTGTCGAAGCGCGCCATCGAGGAAGGCCGCTCGGATGACACCGAAGAGGTCATCCGAAACCGCCTGCGCGTTTACGCCGAGCAAACGGCCCCGGTGGCCGGACATTACGCCAAGCGCGGCCAGCTGCGCGAAGTCGACGGCATGGGCTCGGTGGAAGAAGTCAACCGGCGCATGCGCGAAACGCTGGGAAACCTCGACGACGACTGAAGCCATCGCTCGGCCCCGGAATCGGCCGGCAAAGGCGTTTGGGCGTGACCGGATCCGCACCCGGTCGATGCGCCCCGGGACCGTCTCAGCCAAACCCGGCCCGATTCAACAGCCAGTCGGCGTCAGGCATCGGACTTTCGCAGCAGAAATATCCAGCCTCCATCGTTTTGTTCACGCGACAGCATATGGTGACCGGTACGCTGGCAGAATACCGCCATGTCGACTTCGACCAGCGGATCGTCCGCACTGACCTGCAACAGTTGTCCGGCCTTCATTTCCGCCAGCGCCAGGCGCGCTCGAAAAATCGGCTCCGGGCAGGAAAGACCGGTTGCATCGAGAATTCTGTCGGCGGACTCGTCCGGGCTCACAAGGTCTTTTCTCGAGCGGGTCGGGGTTCCATGATATCGCCCCGCGAACTCATATCGACAGCGGATTGCGCGGGATGAACGCTGCTCCGATCAAGCGCAGGAAGACGCCCCCCGGCGGCCCGCTTTCGGTCATCGAAGTCCATCCGGTGGGAAACCGGTCGCCCGAACGCGCGGAGGCCGGCCATGCTGCATTTTCTTGAAACGATCTGGCGCATCGCGCTGCTGCGTGCCGGCCCGCAGGACCTGCCGCCCGGCGGCGCGGCGCCAACGATTTCCGTCGCGATGTACATCTGCATCGTGACGATCTCCGGGCTGACCGATGAGCGCGCCGCGGGCTTTTCCGACCTGTTCGTCTCGATCGTGGTGCCGCTGGTTGCAGCAGGCTCGATACTCGGCTTGCGCAGGGCCGCTGCGCGCTTCAACCAGACCGTCGCAGCCCTGTTCGGAACCGGCACGCTGATCAGCCTGGTCAACCTTCCGCTGTGGTTTTCCGCCCAGACGCCACTTCCGGCGCCACTGGTGATGCTGGCGCTGATCGCACTGTTCTGGAGTCTTGCCGTCGACGGCCATGTCTGGCGAAATGCGCTGGACTGCTCGTTCGCGGGCGGCTTGATGGTTGCTGTGTTAATTTTGGTCCTGCAACTGCTGGTCTTTCAGGCAATGGGGAATCCGGGAGTCTCCTGAAAAAATGAACATCCATATTCTGGGTATCTGCGGCACCTTCATGGGCGGCATCGCGGCACTGGCGCGCGCCGACGGTCACACCGTCTCCGGCCAGGACCAGAACGTCTACCCGCCCATGAGCACGCAGCTTGAAGAACTCGGAATCACCCTTTGCGAGGGCTACTCGGCCAGGGACATTCCGAAAAAGACCGAACTGGTCATCATCGGCAACGCTCTGAGTCGCGGCAATCCGGCGGTGGAACACGTGCTCAACACCGGCCTGAGCTATATTTCCGGGCCACGCTGGCTGGGCGAAAATTATCTGTCCGGCAAGCGCGTGCTGGCCGTGGCAGGCACCCACGGCAAGACGACCACATCGAGCATGCTGGCCTGGATCCTGGAACATGCCGGGCTCAAGCCTGGCTTCCTGATCGGCGGCATGCCGGGGAATTTCGGCATCAGCGCCCGCGCCGGCAAGAAACTGTTCGTGGTCGAAGCCGACGAATACGACACGGCGTTCTTCGACAAGCGGGCCAAGTTCGTGCACTATCGGCCGTCGGTGGCCATCCTCAACAATCTGGAATACGATCATGCCGATATCTATCCGGACCTGGCCGCCATCGAGACCCAGTTTCATCATCTGATGCGGACCATCCCCGGCAACGGCTGCGTCATCTTCAACCAGCACGACGCGAACCTCAAGCGCGTACTTGAGCGTGGTTGCTGGAGCCAGTCGTGTGCGTTCGGCAGCGAGGATGATTCGGATGCCGAATGGCGGGTCAGGATGCTGGACCCTGCCGGCCGCAGGCTTGAGATCTTTCACCTGGAAACCTCGCTGGGCACGCTCGAATGGCCCCTCACCGGACGCCATAACGCGCTGAACGCGACTGCGGCGGTGGCGGCCGCGGCGGTCACCGGTGTCGAGCCGAGCGACGCGGTTGCGGCGCTTTCCGAATTCAAGGGCGTCAAGCGCCGAATGGAATATCTGGGCCAGACCGGCGGCGTGCACGTTTACGATGACTTTGCCCACCATCCCACCGCGATACGCCTGACGCTGGAAGGGCTGCGCCGGTCGGTGGGCGGTGCGCGCATCCTGGTCGCGCTGCAGCCGGCCAGCAATACGATGCGCGGCGGCCATCACCTGGACCAGCTCGCGCCGGCCCTGGCGCCGGCGGATTTCGTCTTTCTTCACTCCACCGAACCGCTGGACTGGGATCCCTCAGCGGTGTTCGCCAAGCTGCAGGCCGGCGGCCGTTTCCGGGCCCAGGTCGACAATCTGCTGGCCGATATCCGGGCCGAGGTGCGCGCCGGCGACCATGTGGTATTCATGAGCAATCGCGGTTTCGGCAATGCGCCGCACCGGTTCCTGGAGGGCAGTTGATGGACGGTACCGAAACGGAAGCGCCGACAACCGAGTCTTTGCCGCTGTTTCCCCTGCCACTGGTGCTTTTCCCGGGTGCCCGGACCCAGCTGCGAATCTTCGAATCGCGCTACCTGGACATGACCCGTGAGTGCTCGGCAAACGGCACCGGCTTCGGCGTGGTGCACTTCTCGCCGGCCGACGAGAAAAAACCGGCGCGCCATGCCGCAATCGGCACCGAGGCGGTCATCGAGGACTTTTCGACGCTTGACGACGGCCTGCTGGGCATCGCGGTGCGCGGCAGCCGTCGCTTCCGTATCCGCTCCACGCGAGCCCGCGAAGACGGGCTGATCATCGGCGACGTCGAGTGGCTTCCAGCCGAACCACGATTGGAGGTGCAGCCCGAGCATGCGGTGCTTCAAAACATTCTGCGCGAACTGCTGCAGCATCAGGCCTTTGCCGGCATGATCGATGCCGACACCGATGACGCCAGCGCGCTGGGCATGGCGCTGGCATCGGTACTGCCGCTGGAATCCGAAAATGCGCAGGAGCTGCTGGCGGTGACCGACCCCCATGATCGTCTGCGCGCGCTTTGCATACTGCTCGAAGAGACCCCGGAAGAACCTTCCGAGCACTGATTCAGCTGCAGTTCAGCGCGCTTGCAGCCGAGCGCCAGTCGCATCGCCGAGACGCCAGACCAGCCAGGGGGCCGTCTCGCCGGGTCGTCGCCAGCGCCAGTCCTGGTCGGCCCTGCGCAGCTCGCCCAGCGCCGTCTGGGCCGAGCCTTCGATCTCACGCCAGGTGTTGAAAATCCCGAACCGGGTGACCGGCTCCAGGATGCGCACCTGCATCAGCCACACCGGCTTGCCCTCCGGCCCCAGCCGGGCGCCGGAATCCCACCCGCGAAGCAGTATCGCCGTGCCGTCGTCCGTCAGCCGGCGCCACCTCAGGTCGTCGGGCTGGCCGGCAAAATCCCGCGGCAGGTGAAACAGTCGCCTCGGCGCCGGCGAATCGCCGAACAACGCACGCAGCGCCCGCAGCGATGGCCCCGGAGCCCTGCTCCATCCGTCCGAGGCCAGCGCGCCTTCAAGCGCGTTCCGCGCCATCGCGAACTGCGCGTCGAAACGCTGGCGTTCATCCTTGCCGATGCGCGAACGCAGCTCCGGCAACGATCGCCACTGGTCGGCCCACCACGCTGATGCATCGAGCTGGCGGGTGGGCTGCTCGAGCTGATGGTGACGCGCGAATTCCGCGTAATGCTGGGGGATGAACGCCAGCGACAGCATCAGCCAGCCAACGGAGAAGCCGGCCAGGCGCCAGCCAGGCGAGGCGTAGGGCGTGGCCCGCGAGCGATAGCCGATGCCGGTCAGCGCCAGCCAGCCCATCGCCAGCGCCAGCCCGGCGGCCAGCCCGTTGACCGTGGCGCGGGCCAGGTAAAACTGCGAAAAGGCGACCAGCGCCATCAGCAACACGCCGCTCAGGTACAGCCACTTGCGCTGCCGTGGACGGAAATCCTTGGCCACGATCAGCGCGGCAAAGCCGACGACCAGCACCGCCAGCACGAAATCCACATGCGGCACCTGGCCGACGCTGCCCGACGCTTCCGGCCGGCCCAGCAACAGACCCATCATCGCGTTGAGGATCAACGCAAGCAGCCAGCCGCCCAGCGTGGCCAGCAGCCAGTGCAGCAGTGCATTCCAGCGGCGCTGGATCAGCAACATGAACGCGACCAGGCCGATCAATGCCAGCAGCACAGGTCTCGATACACCCAGGGCAATCACGAAAAACAGCGGATCGGCGAAGTGGCTGCGCAGGCTGGCCGCCAGGCCGTACAGCTCGAAGCCGGATTCCCAGGCCGTCGTCGACAGCGGGGCAAGCAGCAGCGCGCCGAACAGCGCGGCCAGCGAAATCACCAGCAGCAGGCCGAGGGCAACCACCGACAGCACCTCGCGGCGGCCCGGCTCGATCAGGCCGCCGAACCAGCGTCCCAGCAGCGGATGACGACGCAGCCACAGCGCCAGGTTCTTCAACCACCAGGGAGACCGGCGGGCGGCGGCTTCGTAGACTCTGCGCGTCAGCCAGGCCAGCAGCCAGCCGCCGACGACCAGCACCAGCATCAGCAGGGTAAGACGGCCACCGAACTCGGCCGCGAGCGCAAGCGATTCACCGAAAATCGCGCCGGGCAAGAGCATCAGCGGCGCCCACAAAACGCAGGCCAGCAGCATGCGCGGGACGAAAGTCGCCGGCGGCATGCCCAGCGAACCGGCCACCAGCGGCACGACAGGCCGCAGCGGGCCGACGAAACGGGCGATGAAGATGCTCTTGCCGCCGTGGCGGAAAAAGAATTGCTCGCCCAGGTCCAGCCAGCGATGCCGCCGCGCGAATGGCCAGCGCTCGCGCAACCGGCCGCGATTGCGGTAACCCAGCCAGAAGCTGATCCCGTCGCCGGCCACGGCCCCGGACATGACGGCCAGCGCCAGCATTGCGAGCAGCGGCAGATCCCAGCCGACCAGCGCGCCGAGCACGAACAGCAGCAGGATGCCGGGCACCACGATACCGATCAGCGCCAGCGCCTCGATGAACGCCAACGCGAATCCGGCCGCCAGCACCAGCCCCGGGTGGGCCGCCGACCATTGCAGCATTTGCTCGAAATCAGGCAAATCGATCACTTCGCGCCGGGCTCGCAAGCGCTACACTCGTTACAACCGAATTCAATATGGAACGTGATTTCATGACTTCACTGGCTGGAAAGACGCTTTTCATTACCGGGGCCTCGCGCGGTATCGGCGAAGCCATCGCCGTTCGCGCCGCCGCCGAGGGCGCGAACATCGTGATCGCCGCCAAGACCGACCGACCCCACCCTAAACTGCCCGGCACAATCCACAGCGTGGCCGAAGCGGTCGAAAAAGCCGGCGGCAAGGCGCTGCCGCTGAAGGTCGACATCCGCGACGAGGACGCGGTCGCGGCGGCCATGAAACAGGCGGCCGAGCATTTCGGCGGCATCGACATCCTGGTCAACAACGCCTCGGCGATCTACCTGGCGCCCACCCCCGAAGTACCGATGAAACGGTTCGACCTCATGTTCGGGGTCAACGTTCGGGGGACTTTCGTCTGTTCCCAGGCCGCCTGGCCGTACCTGAAGCAGGCCGACAATCCACACATTCTAAATCTGTCGCCGCCGCTGAACATGAAATCGAAATGGTTCGCGCCGCACGTGGCCTACACCATGGCCAAGTACGGCATGAGCATGTGCGTGCTCGGCATGGCCGAGGAGTTCAAATCCGAGGGAATCGCGGTCAATGCGCTGTGGCCGCGCACGGTCATCGCGACCGCGGCGCTGGCGATGCTGGGCGGGGTGATCAAGCCCGAAAACTGCCGCAAGCCGGAAATTCTGGCCGACGCCGCCCACCACGTCCTGACCCGTTCGTCAGCCGAGACCACTGGTAACTTCTTCATCGACGACGAAGTCCTGACCGCCGCCGGGGTCACCGACTTCGACCAGTACGCGGTCGATCCCGACCAGGAACTGGCCATCGAT
>CAYYZR010000075.1:0-11023 GCA_964476005.1 uncultured Halomonas sp. | reverse complement strand
GCCGGCACGCGCGGTCTCAGGGCGCCCTGCCCCCAGAAATTGCGGGCCATGCGGACTGGAGGTATATCACCATCGACCATATCGTCAACACCGCCGCGATCACCAGCAGCACCTTGCCGATCAGCAGCACCGGAAGCCCGAGCAGCGGCTCGCCGTAGAGCAGAAAACCGATCGCGACCATCTGGAAGATCGTCTTGGACTTTCCGACATGGGAGACCTTGACCAGGGCACGTTCGCCAAGCTCCGCCATCCACTCGCGAAGCGCCGAAATCGTGATCTCGCGCCCCATGATCACCGCCGCGGCGACCGCAATCATGATCTCGGGATGACGCTGCACGATCAGGATGAGCGCGACCGCCACGATCAGCTTGTCGGCCACCGGGTCCAGGAATGCGCCGAAGGGACTCGTCAGGCCGTAGCGCCGGGCGACCCAGCCATCGGCCCAGTCGGTGATGCCCGCGGCAATGAAAATGCCGACGGCGAGCTCGTTGGACCAGGGATACGGCAGGAAGAATGCCACGACCAGCACCGGAATCATCACGATGCGCAACAAGGTCAGGATTGTCGGAAACGTGATTGACAAGCGGGCGACCAGGGGTGGAATCAGGCGTTATGGTACGCGTTTTTTGCCCCGGCCTGCATGCAGCCGGCGCCGCGGGTCCGTCATTTTCTCAGGTGCTGATAGATCGTTTCGGCCAGTTGCGTGTTGATGCCGGCCACCCGACTGAGCTCTTCGACGCCCGCGGCGCGTACGCCCTTGAGTCCGCCGAAGTGATTCAGAAGACGCTGGCGGCGGCGCGGACCCACGCCGGGAATCTTCTCCAGCGGCGACTCGGTTGCCTTGTTCTGCCTGCGACGCCGGTGTCCGTGCACCGCAAAACGATGCGCTTCGTCGCGGATGCGCTGGGCCAGCAGCGACGCGGGATGATTGGGGCCCGGAAGGGCTTCGCGCCGGTCCATCACCCAGGTTTCGTGCCCGGCCCGTCGTGCCGGCCCCTTGGCGATGCCGACGACCGGCAACTGGTCCAGTCCCAACTCGAGCAGCACCGCCCGGGCCCGATCGGACTGGCCGCGACCGCCGTCGATCAGCACCAGGTCGGGCAGCGAATCGGGATCTTCGCTGAGCACCCGCCGATAACGCCGCTCCAGGGCCTGCTGCATCGCCGCATAATCATCGCCGGGCTCGATGTTCTCGATGTTGAAATGGCGGTAAAGCTTGCGCTGCATGCCGGCCGGCGTATGGACCACGCAGGAGGCCACCGTCTCGGTGCCTGAGATATGGCTGATATCGAAGCACTCGATACGCTGGGGCGGCGCTTCGAGCTTCAGCAGCTCGGCCAGCGAAGCCAGTTCCTTGCCGATCTGGTCGCGCTCGTCGCGCCTGCGCCTGAGCGCGTCGCGGGCGTTGGTCTCGGCCATGTCCCGCCACTGCCGTCGTTCGCCGCGCACCTTGTCGGAAATCCGGACGCTGCGTCCGCGCCGCGCGGCCAGCGCCTGTTCGAGGATCTCGGCGTCTTCCGGCGCGGGGCTTGCGATGATCTCGGCCGGCGGCAGGCGCTCGGCGTAGTACTGCCCGAGAAATTGCGCCATCACCCGGCTGACCGGCGCGTCCGGATCCACGTTGGAGGGGAAGAAGGTGCGTCCGCCGACATTTCGACCGGCCCGGAACTCGACGACCTGGGCGGCCGCTGCCCCGCCCTCGACGGCCAACGCGATGACGTCCAGCTCCTGGGCGCCGTCGGTGACGAACTGCGATCCCTGGATATTGCGAATGGCCTGGATGCGATCGCGCAGCAGTGCAGCGGTCTCGAAATCCAGCGCTTCGCTGGCCAGGTGCATACGCTCGCCCAGGTGCTCGATGACGGTGTCGTTTTCGCCTTTCAGGAAGGCCCGGGCTGCCGCCACGTCACGCGCGTAGTCGTCGGTCTCTATGTAGCCGACGCAGGGGGCGCTGCAGCGCTTGATCTGGTATTGCAGGCACGGCCTGCTGCGGTTGGCGAACACGCTGTCGGTGCACTGGCGGATGCCGAACAGTCGATAGACCTGGTTTAGCGTCTCGCGCACCGCCCCGGCGCTGGAAAACGGTCCGAAATATTCACCGGGCCGGGACCGGCCGCCGCGGTAAAACCCGATGCGCGGGAATTCCTGGTGGGCGGTCAGCCGGATCCACGGATAGCTCTTGTCGTCGCGGAGGTTGATGTTGTAACGCGGCGCGAGCGACTTGATCCACTCGTTCTCCAGCAGCAGCGCCTCGGCCTCGGTGCGGGTGAGGCTGACCTCCATGGACGCGATCTTCGAGATCATCAGGCCGATGCGCGGGCCCTTGTCGCGGCGATCGAAATAGCTGGACACCCGTTTTCTCAGGTTGCGCGCCTTGCCGACGTACAGCGCCTTGCCGTCTGCATCGCGCATCAGGTACACCCCCGGCGATTCGGCCAGGGTGCGGGCGAATTCCCGACCATCGAACGCGTTTTTCGAGCGCTTGTTCGACATCAGCCAGAATCAGGACCGCAGTTCGCGCACCAGTGCCTCGGCCGCGGCATCGAGCATGTCGATGACCTGCACGAATCCGGTATGGCCGCCGTAGTAGGGATCGGGCACCTCTTCCATGCCGTAATCCGGCACCATTTCCATGACCAGCTGCACGCGCGCCGTGGCGTCATCGGGCCGGATCGCGTTGATGTGCTCGAGGTTGGCCCTGTCCATCGCGAAAATCCGGTCGAAGCGATGGAAGTCGTCGCGCACGAGCAGGCGGGAAATATCGCTGCCGATGTCGACGCCGGCGCGTCGCGCGGCCTCGACGGCCCGCCGGTCGGGCGGGTGACCGACGTGGTAATCGTGGGTACCGGCCGACTCGCTCTCGAACGCGACACGCGCCTCGGCCAGCGCACGGTCGAAGATGCCCTTGGCGGTCGGGCTGCGGCAGATGTTGCCCATGCAGACAAATAGTAATCGGTGACTCATGGCAATCGATGACTCATGGTTGTCTTTCCCGTTCGGTTTCAAGTGCGGCGAAATACGCGCGCATGGCCTCCAGGTCCTCGGCCGTGTCGACGCCCGGCGGGATCGGCTCTGCCGCGCGATCGCAGGCGATCTCCCAGCCGGCTTGCAGCGCGCGCAACTGCTCCAGCGATTCGGAGTCCTCGAGTTCGCTTCCGGGCAGGTCGACCCATTCGTAAAGAGCCGAGGCGCGGTAGGCGTAAAGCCCCACGTGGCGGCGCGCCAGCCCTTCCGGCCAGCCGCCGCCGCGCCGGGCCGGAATGGCCGCGCGGCTGAAATAAAGCGCGCTGCCGTCGGCCCGCGCGACCAGCTTGACCACGTTCGGGTCCATCCACTGCGCCCGGTCGGCGAGGTCGACCCATAGCGTCGCCATGCGTGCGTCCGGTTTCGACGCCAGCAGATCGGCCAATTGCTTCAGACAACCGATCGGCACCGCCGGTTCGTCGCCCTGAACGTTGACCACCACTTCTTCCGGATCCAGGGCCAGGCGGCGCGCGGCCTCCGACAGTCTCGAAGTGCCGGAATCGTGATCGGCTGCGGTCATCACGACGTTGCCGCCGGCCGCCCGGATGGCAGCGGCGATGCGCTCGCTGTCGGTGGCCACGTGGACGCTCGCCGCCCCCGCCGCCAGCGCACGCCCCCAGACCCTGACCACCAGCGGCTTCCCGGCCAGGTCGGCCAGCGCCTTCTCCGGCAGGCGGGTCGAGGCCAGGCGCGCCGGAATGATGATATGGAAACGGGTCACGCCGCAAATTCTCGCACATGACCGGCAATCCTTTGCAACACCTCCTCCGGCAACCGGGCGCGCACCGGCAGCACGAACAGATCATCACGTTGCTGGTCCATTTCAAGGCGCGGCAGGCGCATGCGGTCCTTTTCGGTCAGCACGACCGGTCCGGGAAGCGCGGCGAGCATTTCGACGGTGATCGGCTGGTGATCGACCAAGGGGTGGCGTCGAAGCCGGAACCCGCGAAGCTCCAGCGTCTCGAAGAAGGCCTCGGGATCGGCGATGCCGGCCAGAGCATCGATCCGTGCCGGCGGCAGCGGCGGGGTCGCGTTGCCGCGGATCGACTCGAGTTCGCTGGCTTCGAGGTCGAATGCCGTGCCCGAAAAGTCTCCGGGGTTTCCGTCGGGCGCGCGCTTGACCAACACCATGTCGACCGATTGCAGCCGGTCCGCCGGCTGGCGCAACGGCCCGGCAGGCAGACAGTAACCGTTCCCGAGGCCGCGCCGGGCGTCGACGACGCAGATCTCGAAACTGCGCGGCAGCGCCGCGTGCTGCAATCCATCGTCTGACAACACGACCTGGGCGCCGTCGGACAGCGCGGCCGCCAGCGCTGCATCGCGCTTGCGGCAAACCCACACCGGCCGGCCCGTCCTGGCGTGAAGCTCCAGCGCTTCGTCGCCGACTTCGGCCGCGCATGAGCCCGACTCGACCCGCACCGGCCGAACGCCGGCCCGGCCGCCGTAGCCCCGGCTGATGATCGAAACGGCGTACCCGGCCAGCGACAGCGAGTCGGCCAGGGCCGAAACCACCGGCGTCTTGCCGCTGCCGCCGACCACCAGGTTGCCGACCACGATCACCGGGCACGGCGGCTGGCCGGACGGCCGGACAAGACGGTCGCGAACGGCGCGCTCATAAAAAGCGGAAGCGGCTCTCAACAGCCTGGGCGGCGATTTCTTCGAGTACCAGATGCCGGTCAACCGGCGGGCGATTGCCAGCGAAATCCTGGGTGCGATTGAATCGCGCACGCGCTTACCCGGCGCTCGCGTCCGGGTCACGGAACTGCGCCTGGTAGAGGTGCTGGTAAAGGCTGCCCCGCTCGGCCAGCAGCGATGCGTGCGTGCCGCGCTCGACGATGCGCCCGGCATCCAGTACCACCACCTGGTCGGCGCGCTCGACGGTCGTCAGCCGGTGGGCGATCACCAGCGTCGTGCGGTCGGTCATCAATCGGGCCAGCCCGCGCTGGACGAGCTTTTCGGATTCGGCGTCCAGCGCCGAGGTCGCTTCGTCCAGGATCAGCACCGGGGCGTTCTTCAGCAGCGCCCGGGCGATCGCGACGCGCTGACGCTGACCGCCCGAAAGCTGGATGCCGTTGCTTCCGATCACGGTATCCAGCCCGTCAGGCAGGCGGTCGATGAACTCCATCGCCCAGGCGTCCTGCGCCGCCTGCGCCACCTGCTCGCGCGAGCATTCCGACAGCATGCCGTAGCGGATATTGTCGGCAATGGTGCCGTCGAACAGCACCACCTGCTGACCGACCATTGCAATGGCGCGCCTGAGCGGTCGAAGCGCGTATTCCTCCAGGTCGACCTCGTCGAGCTCGATGGCGCCGGAGGTCGGATGGTAAAAGCGCGGCAGCAGCCGGGCCAGCGTGGTCTTGCCCGAGCCGGAGCGCCCGACCAGCGCGGTGACCGTGCCCGGCGCCAGCGTCAGGTCGATGTCCTCCAGGGTCGGTCGCGGCGTGTCCGGATAACGGAAGGAAACCCGCCTGAAATCTATGTGCCCGCGAATGGAGTCCGGCTGGTAGCTGCCGGTATCGCGCTCGGCCGGTCGGTCCAGCACGTCGAAGATGCTTTCTGCGGCCGCGAGACCTCGCTGGATCAGCACGTGGACGTTGGTCAGCCGTTTCAGGGGCGGAATGGTGGCCACCATGGCGCCGAGCACCGACATGAAGATGCCGGCCGTGACCTCGGCGCGCATAAACTGGCTGCCGGCGATGACCAGCAGCGCGACGACTGCGAGTCCGGCCGCGACCTGGATCAGCGACGACGACATCAGCTGGGTTGCGCGAAGTTTGAGGTGCAACTTGCGGTTGGCGTGGTTGGACTCGGCGAAAGCCTGGGCTTCCTGGCCCTGGCCGTCGAATATGCGGATCACTTCCTGCGCGTGCACGGCCTGCTCGGTCATTTGAGTGACTGCGCCCATGGAATCCTGGATGGAGGTTGAAATCTTGCGAAAACGGCGGCTGACGACGAACACCACGAACGCCACCACCGGCAGCAGCAGCAACATAGTCAGGGTCAGCCGCCAGGACTGCAGCAGCATCACGATCAGCAGCCCGAGCACGATCAGCGAATCGCGCGCCACCCCGATAAGCGCGGTGGTGGCGGCCTGAGCGACCTGCTCGGTGTTATAGGTCAGACGCGAGATCATCGAACCGCTGCCTTCGCGATCGAAATCGGCGAACGGGAGCGTGAGATAGCGGCCGAACAGGTCGCGCCTGAGATCCGCGATCACCGCCCGGCCGATCCATTCCATGCCGTACATGCCGCCGTAATTGCCGATGACGCGAAGAATCACCGCGCCGAGTACCAGCGCCGGCAGCATCAGGTCGAAGCTCGGCGCGCTGGTGACCAGGGTGTCGTCGATCAGCGGCCGCAACAGGTAGATGAACGTCGCCTGACCGGCGGCGTCCATGGCCACGGCCAGCAATGCAAGCGCGAATACGCCCCGACGGCCTTCCAGGAAACCGAGCAATCGCCGGTAGACCCCGACGGCCGGCCGCGCGGCATTTTCCGCGGGATTCACCCCGGGGTTCACGGATCCGCTCCGTCCTCTTCAACCGTGGCGATGGTGAGCCGGGTAATGCCCTCGGCCGACGCCGCGTCCATGGCGCGCACCACCAGGCCGTGCTGGGCCATGGAATCGGCCCGAATCACCAGCAGCGCTTCGGGCCTGTCGGCAAACGCCTGCGACAGCGCCAGCCTGAGCGTATCCCGGCGCTGATCGGCCAGCATGTTGTCGCCGACGAAGTAGTCCCCGGTCTCGGTGATCACCAGTTCTACACGCTCGGGCAAGGTCTCGCGCTCGGCGGTCGCGGCTTCGGGCAATTGGACGCGCAGCAAGGCCTGGCGCTCGAAGGTGGCCGAGACCATGAAGAAAATCAGCAGCAGGAACACCACGTCGATCAACGACGTCAGGTTGATTTCCGGCTCCTCGTCCTGTTCAGTCTGGAGACGCATGGTGCTATTCCATCTGTCCGGTCAGCCCCAGCCCAGTTCCGAGCGCCGGAGCTGGCGGTTGCCGTGTTCGATGGTATTGATCAGGTCGAGCGCCTGCTGTTCCATGCCGACGACGTAGGCGCGGACTTTTCCGCGAAAGTATCGATAGAAGAAATAGGTCGGAATGGCCACCGTGAGCCCTGCCGCGGTGGTGATCAGCGCCTCGGAAATGCCGCCGGCCAGCGGCGCGGGATCACCGACGCCGGCTTCCATGATCGCGCTGAAGACCTTGATCATGCCGATGACCGTGCCCAGCAGGCCCAGCAGCGGCGTGATGCCGGCGATGGTTCCCAAAGTATTGAGAAAGCTCTCGAGTTCATGAACCACCTGGCGCCCGGTGTCTTCCACCGCCTCCTTGACCACGTCGCGCGCCCGGTCGCGATTGTCCAGCGCCGCGGCCAGCACGCGGCCCAGCGGCGAGCTTCGGCGCAGCGCTTCGAGGTGCTTGCGGTCCAGTTCCCGCTGGCGTGCCCAGGCGGAGACCTTTTCGGCAATCCCGGCCGGCATGACCCGGCGTCTGCGCAGCATCCAGGCACGATTGAAGATGATGGTTGCCGACAGTACCGAGCACAGCACGATGGGTGCCATCAACCAGCCGCCGGCCAATACGATTTCAAGCATAGCCCTGCATCTTCCGCGAATCGAATCCATGCATGATAACGGAGTCGAGAGCGGTGTATCCCGCCGTACCGCTATCGCCGATCCGCAACGGACGCGGCGCAGTTCGCGGAGTTGCGCCAGAACCGCGGCCGGGCCGACACTTCGCTGAGTACCAAGGGATTCGCCCCGGCCTCGAAACGTATCGACAACGCGCCGCAGTCGCCGGTCGACAGCAAGCGTCCCCCGGCGTCTCGCAACATCGCCCGGCTCTCCGGGTGCGGCATTCCGCGGCGGTTGAACGCGCTCACCGTCGCGATACCGATCGTCGGTGAAAGTGCCGACAGCCAACCCGCATCCAGACCGTCGACACGTCCGAAGCGCGGCATGATCAGCACGTCCACAGGCCGCAACGATTGGCGCATGGCCAACCGCCGGGTCACGTTGGCACCTATGCCGCCGGTCAGCAGAACGCTGCCGAAGCTGGAGCGAATCTCGAGCACGCAGCTGGAATCGCCGCCCAGGTCCGGCAGGGCCGCCGACGGATGCAGAAAACGGAACCCGACGCCATCGACCATCCAGCGACTCTCCTCAACGCAGCGACTGTCGCCGGACCCATCTGGCGTAATCACATCGGCGCCCGGCCAACGGCGCTTCACCTCGGCCAGACCGCCGGCGAAATCCCTGTGACCATAGGGCACGATGACGCTGTCAACTGCATCGCGGCCACCTTGCCGCACCAGCGGCGCGATGGTTCCTGGCACCAGGCTGCGCTCGGCGCCGTCGCCCGGACCAGTGCCGTAGAGCAGGACGCTGCTTGCCGTCCTGACGATCACCGCCTGGCCGTCGCCGAGATCAGGAATCATCAGCTCGAACTCGCCCGGATCGGAGCCGGGTCCGCGTCCGGCCGGCCACAACAGGGGCAGCAGAAGAACCGCTCCCAGCGGACGCATCGGCCAGCCGCGCGGCGCCAGCAGCCAGAGCGCGCCAACCGCCGCGATCACGATCGCGGCAAGACCGGGTGCCGGCAGTGCGGGCGCGCTCAGGCCGGCGAGCCATCGATCAGCGCCGGTCAGTCCATCCAGCATCCCCAGGAACAGTTCGAGTCCGTGCTCGGAAAGCGCGACCATGAACCCGGCCGGCAGGCCAAGCGCGAACAGGGCCAGCGCCGCGAGCAGGCACGGCAGTATCCAGAGTCCGACCAGCGGAATGGCGACCAGGTTGGCGACCAGTGCGGTCGGCGCCCACTGCTGAAAAATGCCGATGTTGAGCGGCAGAAGACCGATCGCGATAACGACCTGCGCCGTGATCAGCCCTCGCAGCCAACCCGTGCCGCGCGAACGCCCCGAAAATGCCCAGATCAGCACCGCCACCGCGGCGAACGACAGCCAGAACCCGATCGCCAACGGCGCCATGGGATCGATCAGCAACACCGCTGCAAGCGCGGTCAAGAGCGCCCTGCCCGGCTGAATCCCGCGCCGCCAGAGCATGGCGCCGAAACCGGCCAGCAACATCACCAGCGCACGCACCGTGGGCAGGCTGAAGCCGGCCAGCAGCGCGTAGCCAAACGCCGCGACCAATCCGGCCAGCAGCATCACGCGCTTGCGGTCCGGAACACCGCGAAAGCGTATCAACGGCGTCGCCAGCAATCCGGCCAACAGCCCGGCAAGGCCGGCGACCATGCCAACGTGGAGCCCGGAGATGGAGAGCAGATGCGCAGTGCCGGTGCGCCTCAGACGCTCGGCAAGTTCGGGCGACATCGCGGTGCGGTCGCCCACCGTCAGCGCACGGTGCAGCGCGGCCGCATCGAGACTGACGGTCTCGGCCTGCAGCCAGTTCGCCAGCCGCTGCCGGAACCGGTCAGGCGCCGCAAGCGGTCCGGACCCGGACTCCAGCGCGGCCGATTGGATGCGGCCGAGGGCGCCGATGCCGCGCGCGACCAGGTATCGGTGATAGTCGAACAGCCCCGGATTGACCCTTCCGTGCGGCGGCGTCAGCGTGACCGAAAGACGCCAGGTTTCGCCCGGCCGGAACCATTCCAGGGGCCGATACCAACTCAACAGGATACGGCCCGGGGCACCGGCTCGCCGCCCCTCGGCGTCGGGTTTGAATTCAAGTCGGACGCGACCGTCACGCTGCTCGGGCAGCCCGATAATGGTGCCGGTCAATTCGACGGTTTCTCCTGCGCGCTCGTCGGGCCAGGCATCGTGCTGGTGCCACAGCGCGTGCAACGAAAACCACAGCATCCCAGCCGGCAGCGCTGCCCAGATTCGGGTGGATCGAAAACCCAGCAGCGCCACGGCCAGGGCAAGCAGCGCAAGTACGGACCGGACATCGACCAGCAACGCGAACGCCGCTGCGGAGATTGCACCGCTGGAGAACAGCAGTGCGACCCGGCCGGCGCCCGCCGCGTGGGACTGCATCAATCGATCGCGCGCAGCACGCCGTGAGTCATTTCGAAGCGCCGGTCCATGCGCCCGGCCAGGCCGGTATCGTGAGTGACCACCACGAAGCTGATGCCGAACTCCTGGTTCAGCCCGAGCATGAGTTCATAAACGGACGTCGCCGTGGCCTCGTCAAGGTTGCCGGTGGGTTCGTCGGCCAGCACGCAGTCCGGCTGGTGGATCAACGCGCGGGCCACGGCGGCGCGCTGACGCTCGCCGCCGGAAAGCTCGCCGGGCTTGTGGTCGAGGCGCTCGCCCAGTCCGACGCGCCCCAGCAGGTCGGCTGCGGCGCGGCGGGCCCGGGCCGCGGACTGGCCGCCGATCATCAGCGGCAGCGCGACATTTTCGACCGCGCTGAACTCGGGCAGCAGGTGATGGAACTGGTAGATGAATCCCAGGTGGCGGTTGCGGATGCGCGCGCGTTCGAGCTCCGAGGCGGCGACCATGTCCCGCCCGGCCACGCTGACCGAGCCCTCGGTCGGATCGTCGAGGCCGCCCATTATCTGCAACAGGGTGCTCTTGCCGACGCCCGAAGCGCCGACGATGGCCACTTGCTCGCCCCGGGCTATCGAAAGGTCGACCCCGCGCAGCACGTCGAGGGCGGTTCTGCCCTGAAGAAAACGGCGCGTCACGCCGGTGCATTTCACGACCGCGTCATTCATAGCGAAGCGCCTCCGCCGGCCGCGTGCGACCCGCACGCCACGCCGGATAGAGCGTTGAAAGCAGCGAAAGCACCAGCGCCAGGCCGGAAAAGCGGGCGACGTCGCCCCACTTGAGATCCGACGGCAGGTCCGAGATGTAATAGATGTCGGCCGACAGGAATTCCGTGTTGAGCAACGACTCCAGTCCGGCCACGATGTTTTCGACGTTCAGCGCCAGCAAGATGCCACCCACCGTGCCGAGCAGCGTGCCGATGACGCCTATCGACATGCCCTGGACGACGAACACCTGCATCACCCGGCCCGGACTCAGGCCCA
>CAYYZR010000074.1:0-11181 GCA_964476005.1 uncultured Halomonas sp. | reverse complement strand
AACCGGCCTTGATCTCGATGCGCTGCTCCTTGCCGGTTTCCTTGTCCTTGGCCGACACGTGCAGGATGCCGTTGGCGTCGATATCGAACGTGACCTCGATCTGCGGCATGCCGCGCGGCTTCGGCGGAATGCCTGCCAGGTCGAAGCGCGCCAGCGACTTGTTGGCCGCGGCCTGTTCGCGCTCGCCCTGCAGCACGTGCACGGTCACCGCGCTCTGGTTGTCCTCGGCGGTCGAGAAAGTCTGCGACGCCTTGGTCGGGATCGTGGTGTTCTTCTCGATCAGCTTGGTGAACACGCCGCCCAGCGTTTCGATGCCCAGTGACAGCGGCGTGACGTCGAGCAGCAGCACGTCCTTGACGTCGCCCTGCAGCACGCCGCCCTGGATGGCCGCACCGACCGCGACGGCTTCGTCGGGGTTGACGTCCTTGCGCGGTTCACGACCGAAGAAGTCCTGCACCGCCTTCTGCACCATCGGCATGCGCGTCTGGCCGCCGACCAGGATGACTTCGTTGACGTCGCCGATCTTCAGGCCGGCGTCGTTGAGCGCGGTCTTGCACGGCTCGATCGAACGCTTGACCAGTTCCTCGACCAGCGATTCGAGCTTGGCTCGCGTCACCTTGATGTTGAGGTGCTTGGGTCCCGACTGGTCGGCCGTGATGTAGGGCAGGTTGACTTCGGTCTGCTGCGCCGAGGAAAGCTCGATCTTGGCCCGTTCGGCGCCTTCGCGCAGACGCTGCAACGCAAGCGGATCCTTGCGCAGGTCCACGCCCTGGTCCTTCTTGAACTCGGCGATCAGGTAGTCCTGGAGGCGGTTGTCGAAATCCTCGCCACCGAGGAAGGTATCGCCGTTGGTCGCCAGCACCTCGAACTGCATCTCACCGTCGACGTCGGCGATCTCGATGATGGACACATCGAACGTGCCGCCGCCGAGGTCGTAGACGGCGACCTTGCGATCGGCGCCCTTCTTGTCCAGCCCATAGGCCAGCGCGGCCGCGGTGGGCTCGTTGATGATCCGGCGCACGTTCAGGCCGGCGATCTTGCCGGCGTCCTTGGTCGCCTGGCGCTGCGAGTCGTTGAAGTAGGCCGGTACCGTGATCACGGCTTCGGTAACTTCCTCACCCAGATAGTCCTCGGCGGTCTTCTTCATCTTCATGAGCACGCGTGCCGAAACTTCAGGCGGCGCCATCTTCTTGTCGCCGACCTGGACCCACGCATCGCCGTTGTCGGCTTCGATGATCTTGAAACCAACCAGGTCCTTGTCCTTCTGAACCACCTTTTCCGAATACTTGCGGCCGATCAGGCGCTTGACCGCGTAGAGCGTGCGATCCGGGTTGGTGACGGCCTGGCGCTTGGCCGGCTGTCCGACAAGCACTTCGTCGTCCTTGGTGAAAGCCACGATGGACGGGGTCGTGCGATCACCCTCGGCGTTTTCTATCACCCGGGTCTTGCCGCCTTCCATCACGGCCACGCAGGAATTGGTCGTTCCCAAGTCAATGCCGATTATCTTGCTCATGTCAATAAAATCCTGTAGTTCGATTCCTGAAAAATTTCGCTGCGGCGATTGCTGCGACCGTGCCTGCGGCAATCGTTGCGCGTCTCCATGCCTTGGTTAGTGGGGCCCCGCCCACCGAATTTCAAACCCTTTTTTCGCCAGCGGCGTGCGACCAGAGCCTTTCTCTACGGCAATCATTCCCCGGCGCCACGGCCAATCTTTCGGTCGATACCCTCCAGCCTGTTCGTCGGCCGGTCGAACTTGCCTGGCCCCTGTCACTTGGCAACGATCACCCGCGCCGGACGAATCAGGCGATCGTTGAGCATGTATCCCTTCTGCAACACCTGCGCGACGGTGTCGGGCTCGAACTCGTCACTGGGCTGGGTCGCTATCGCTTCATGCCAACTGGGGTCGAAGCGCTCGCCGACCGGGTCCACCACTTCCAGACCGTGCGAGTTCAGGACCTGCAACGCCTGCTTGCGCGTCAGTTCGAGACCTTCGTACGCGGCCTGCGCGTTTTCCGCATCGGCCGATGAAAGCGCCTGATCCATCGAATCGAGCACCTGCACAAGGTCGCGCATCACGGCTTCCAGCGCGAACTTGCGCGACTTGGCCATCTCGCGCTCGAGCCGCTTCTCGCGATTGTCCATTTCTGCCTGCAGGCGCAGCATCGCCTCGCGCATGCGCGAGAGCTCTTCGCTTTCGGATCGGCCGGACTCGCTGTCGGGCTGGCTTTCAGCAGCGCGTGCACCTTCCGGGCTGGCGCGCTCTTGCTGCTCGACGTCTCCGGCATCAGGTTCCCGGGCGGGCGCGTGCTTGTCTCCGACCCCACCTGCACCTGCGACTTGGTTGCGTTCGTCCTGGTTCATTGCTGTCTCGACTCCTGATACGACGTCGCGCTTGTCGCGCGACGCATGAACGTGTTCAATTATGTTGCTGGCCAACATGGGGCCCGAATTCGGTGATTGCAACCGGATTGCAGCCGATACAATAGCGAGGTCGGGCGGCATTCGAACATGCGGTGCCGGCATGGCTCTGAACCGGAACGGATTCTCACGCAGATGCTGCGCTCGCTCGCGATTCGAAACTTCACCATCATCGACCAGCTGGAACTGGCATTCGAGCCCGGCTTCGGTGCCATTACCGGTGAAACAGGTGCAGGAAAGTCGATTCTCATCGATGCATTGGGTCAGCTACTCGGCGACCGCGGCGAGTCGACGCTGGTGGCGGAGGGGACCAAGCAGGCCGATCTGACTGCGGGATTCGAGTTGTCGCGGCAACATCCGGCACGCGGCTGGCTGCGTGATCAGGCAATCGAAGACGACGGCGAACTGCTGTTGCTGCGACGGGTGATTCCCGCCGACGGCGCATCGCGGGCCTGGATTAATGGACAGCCGGCAACGATCGGCCAGCTGCGGGAACTTGGCGCGCTGCTGGTAGACATTCATGGCCAGCACGAACACCAGAGGTTGATGGATCCCACCTACCAGCGGCAATGGCTGGATCGACAGGTGGCCGACGAGGCCTGCGAAGAAGTGACCGAGCGAGCGCACCGCCATGGCATGGCCGCACGTGCGCTGGAAAACCTGCTCAGCGAGGCCGGGAGCGACGATCTCGAAATGATGCAATTTCAGATTGCCGAACTTGATCGTCTCGACCTGCAGCAAGACGAGTTCGAACAGCTCGAGATCGATCAGCGCCGCCTGGCTTCCGTGGAAGAGTTGCAGCGCGCATATGCCGAGGCGCTTGACGCCCTGAGCGGCGAAGAACGAACGGCAGCCGGCCTGGCGCACAGGGCGCGCCGATCGCTGGAATCGCTTTCCGACCGTGAACCGGAAATCGCCGAAATCCTGGACATGATCGCAACCGCCCAGGTGAATCTGGACGAAGCCGCCAGCGCCCTCCAGCGTCTGGCTGAATCGCTGGAAAACGATCCGGCAAGGCTGGAACAGGTCGAGCAGCGTCTGGCGCTGGCGATTTCGCTTGGCCGAAAGCACCATGTCGAACCGAATGCTCTTCCCGGCGTCCGCGCCGAGCTTGCGCGCCGACTGGAACGGGTCGACCAGTTTCAGGCCGAGCGCGAAGAAGCCGAAAAAGCGCTTGCCGATGCGCACGGCGCCTGGGGCGAATCGGCCCGCGCACTGCACGAGGCACGGGTCCGGGCCGCGGCCGAGACCAGCGAGAAGGTCGCAAAAGCGCTTTCAAGACTCGGCATGAACGACGCGAAGCTGGAATTCGAGCTGGATTTCGATCCCGAGGCGACGGTGTCGCCAAGCGGTGCTGACCGTGTGGAAATCCTGTTCAGCGCGAATCCGGGACAGTCTCCCCGGCCGCTCAAGCGCGTTGCTTCGGGTGGTGAGCTGTCGCGAGTCAGCCTCGCCATGATCATCGGGGCTGCCGAAAGCGCCGCGGGACGCGTGCGGATATTCGATGAAATCGATGCCGGGGTCGGCGGTGAAACCGCGCACGCGGTGGGACGTTTTCTCAAGCAGGCAAGCGAGGGCGGTCAGGCATTCTGCGTGACGCACCTTGCCCAGGTGGCCGCCCGCGCCGACTGTCAGTTCAGGGTCGTCAAGCGGCCGGAGAACGCGTCCACACGCGTGAGCATCGACCGTCTCGAGGGAGACCAGCGCGTTGTCGAACTGGCCCGGATGCTCGGGTCGTCCGACGCCGAAACAAGCCGGCGGCACGCCGAAAGCATGTTGAAGGAGGGATAACGGTAGCGTACCCAGTCGCTTCAGCGTCTGGTCTTGCGCGCACCTTTTCGAACGTAAAGCACGAGCGAGTGGTCGATGATCTCGAAGCCATGCTTGGCCGCGATCTGCTCCTGCAACCGCTCGATTTCTTCGTCGAAGAACTCTATCACCTCGCCCGTCTCGAGGTCCACCATGTGATCGTGATGTTCACCCTCGTCGAGCTCGTAGCAGGCTTGCGGCGCGCGCCCCGAGCCATCATCGAACATGTGCTTTCGCACCAGCCCAGCGGTCTCGAACTGGTTGAGGACCCGGTAAACCGTTGCGAGACCGATATCTTCTCCCTGATCGATCAGCATCCGGTGCACATCGTCGGCCGTAACGTGTTTCTGAGTCGCGGCATCCAGCAATTGAAGAATGCGCAACCTCGGCAACGTTACCTTAAGACCGGCCCTGCGTAACTCCCGTGTTTCTTCGGACATGCGATCAACACCGATTTTAGGACTGGCTATTGTATCATTTTGCTCACTGCCCACCAGATGATGCCACTTTATGTTCCGAATCCTCTTCCTGCTCCTGGTTCTGCTGGTTACCGGCTGCAACGTCGTCTACAAACAGAATATCCAGCAGGGCAACGTGCTCGATCGCGACGACATGGAGCGTCTGGAGACCGGAATGACCAAGCGTCAGGTCATGGTGTTGCTGGGCTCCCCGGCCATCCAGAGTCCGTTTCATGCCGATCGCTGGGATTACATCAACTCGTTCGCACCGCGCGGCGGCAAGGCCGAAAGACGCACCCTGACCATCGAATTCGAAAATGATCGGGTCGTGGATTTCAGCGGCAATTATCTCGAAGACGCCGAGATTGCCGGCACTGAACTCGAAGAACTCGAGATCATCGATCCGAACACCAACCAGCCGGTGTTGCCGCCACGCGACATCGAAGACGATCCGGTTCCCACCCGAAACGATCCGGACGGCGGCTGAAGCCGAATTTTCAACGGCCCTTCGTCGCACTGGAAATAGCAGCGAACAAGGCGAACTCGCTCAGCGCTGTCGCTTCGCCTCGGCGGCCAATCGCCTGGCGACCTTGGGATCCACTTTCAACGGCCGATAGATCTCGACCCGATCACCATCGCGCAACCGATCGTCCGGGGACCGCCGCTCGGCGAATACACCCAGACGCTCCGGGCTGATTTCCAGGGCCGGAAACCGTTCGGCGAGCCCGGAAAGCTCGATCGCATCGGCAACAGTCGAATTTTCGGCCAGGCGCAGAGGAACGACCGCTTGCAGTTCCGGCCAGGCAACCGCAACCTCGACGGCGATTCGGCGACTGTCTTCAGCCACCGTCGTACAGGACATCCGCGCGGCGGCAGAAATCGTCGACCATGCGGTTGGCCACGCTGACGAACCCGCGGCTGAAGGCTGCCACCAGCATCGGGTTGTCGAATTCGAATCCAAGCGAAAGCTGAACCCGGCTCCCGATACCCAAATCCGAAAAATGCCATTCCCCGGAGAAATGGCGGAACGGGCCCTCGGCCAGGTTCAGCCGCAACAGTTCTCCCGGAATCAGGTCGTTGCGCGTGGCGATGCGGCGATTGATCCCGGCGACCGACACGACAATCGACGCATACTGGTGATCTTCGGTTTCCTCGTAGCACTCGGCGTCGACCACCCAGGACAGAAATTCGGGATAGCGCTCGACGTCGCGGACCAGATCGAACATCTGCATCGGACTGTAGGTGACGAGGGCCGAACGTTTAATCTCAGGCATGGGGCGAAATGATACCTGATGAGATAAACTGATTTTCGGATGGTTTGCAAGCGAGGCAGTGGTGAGTTCAGAGGGAAAAACGAAGAATCCAGGCTCGACAATCGCGCTGAACAAGCGGGCGCGTTTCGAGTATCACCTGGAAGAGCGCATCGAGGCCGGCGTTTCCCTGCTCGGCTGGGAGGTCAAGGCGCTGCGCGCCGGCAACATCCAGTTCGGCGAAAGCCACGTACTGGTGCGCGGCGGCGAGGCATTCCTGTTCGGCTGCGTCATCAACCCGCTCACGTCGGCCTCCAGCCACGTCGACCGCGACCCCATGCGCACGCGTCGCCTGCTGCTGCACAAGCACGAACTCGCGAGACTGATCGGCCAGGTGGAGCGCAAGGGCTACACGCTGATCCCGACCGCCATGTACTGGAGTCGCGGCAAGGTGAAGGTCGAGATCGCGCTGGCCAAGGGCAAGAAACAGCACGACAAGCGGCGCACCGAAAAGGAGCGCGACTGGCAGCGCGAGAAGGGCAGAATCCTCAAGCAGCGCTGACTGGGCGGGTGTGAATTCGGGACTGCCGTTTTCGGGGAACGATTCTCGCGGAACTTTCCGAGGCGAAATCCGTCGTATACTACGCGTGAAACAGTTTGCGCAGCGTAGCGAGCGGCTGCATGATGGTGACCGCAGGAGCGCAGAAACCGCAATGTACGAGTTGGTACATGAGGATTTTGAGCACCTCCGGGCGCCTTCAGGCAGTCGCGTAGTAGCTGCCAAAGCTGTTTCGCCGGGGGCGTTCTGGCTTCGACGTGGATCGGACGTACCCTGGGGCATGCCGAGGAGGCAGCAATCCTCGTTAAACCTGGCTGCAAATTGTTAGTTGCCAACGACGACAACTACGCACTAGCCGCCTAAAAACCGGCTTGCTCTCCCCCGTTTGAGCCTGCGCTTTCGACGGGAGATCATTTAGCAGGATCGCATCAGGTCGAGTTTCGGGGCCTGGTGTTAAATCAAACCGCAACTGGCCGGCATGCATGCCCTGCCCCTCGGGCGGCATGACGGCGAGAAAAAATCGAGCGGGCTAAGCATGTAGAACCAGGATCAGATGGTTTGCGGACGCGGGTTCGACTCCCGCCGCCTCCACCAGATCCCCGGAAGGGCCGGCAGCAATGTCGGCCCTTTTTTTGCTGGCGAGAGTCGAACCCGCTTGCTCCGTATGACCCCATCCACTGTTTCCCCTTCCCTCAGGGAAGGCGCCATAAGCGTCGCTGACGCGACCACTATTCGCGTGTACACCGACACGCAACGCCCCGCCGCCTCCACAAATCCAGGCTGTGTCGCTCCGCGACGTCACATTCGCGAGCACACCGGCTCGCAACGGCCCCGGAAGGGCCGGCAGAAATGTCGGCCCTTTTTTATTTGAAGGAACCTCGAAACCAGTCTGCACGGGTGCCTTTCGCCGGAGATACCCCATCTCGCGCGCTGCGAACCTCGGCCGTAGCGATGGCTACTGTCAGTCGGATCGCACCACACGATCTGCGGAATCTCCGACTGAAACTCACTCCGCGCAGCCCGGTCCCGAGGTTCCTTGGGCGAGAGTCGAACCCGCTTGCTCGGTATGACCCCATCCAACACCATCCGATCTCCAGTCTCGAACGGGTTATTGACGACCGTCAACTTGTGCCGCACCATGGAGACCTATTCTCAATATTCAGTCCCCTGAATCGAGAGGTTGCCCATGCTGGATGTAAGCCCCGGAGTGGTTTGTCGCTTGATCGACCTGGCGCGCGAGTTTCACGCTCAACAGGAAATCGTGATCGAAAACGAACCGCAGGCGCTAGATGATGACTGGCAGTCGCAGATCCTCGAACCCCATGCGGAGGATCCGATCCTCGAGGAATTCTGCTCGGTCGTGGCAGATCTCAATCCGGACCAGCAGCAGCAGATCGTCGGACTGCTCTGGCTGGGCCGCGGAGATTACGAACTCGACGAGTGGGAAGATGCACTGGATTATGCAGCCGATGCCTGGAACGAGCAAACCGGCGAGTATCTACTGGCCCACCCGATGCTGGCAGAGCATTTGACGACGGGTCTGGAACAGCACGGCTACGAATGCTAGTGTACCCCGTCGTTAATCCGTTAACACTCGACCGCCGGTCGGACGAGGCGGCAACCGCGGGACAGTGAACAGCGAATGAGCATCTTGCTATAGCATTGACGGTTGTTCAAACTGCCCGAGTCATATGACCAGTCCAATTCTGGCCGTTGTTAGCGGCCTGATTCTGCTGCTGTGGTCGGCGGATCGTTTCGTCGAGGGTGCCGCTTCGGTTGCGCGTCATTTCGGCATGTCGGCACTGCTGATCGGCATGGTGATCGTCGGCTTCGGCACCTCGGCGCCGGAGATGCTGGTTTCCGCACTTGCTTCCTCCCAGGGCAACCCCGGCATTGCGCTGGGTAACGCCTATGGCTCCAACATCACGAACATTGCGCTGATTCTCGGCATTACCGCGGTCATCAGTCCGATTGCAGTGCAGTCGAGCATCCTGAAAAAGGAACTGCCGGTGCTGCTCGGCATCACGCTGGTCGCCGCCTGGCAGTTGCTGGACGGCGATATCTCGCGCATGGACGGTTTCGTTCTGCTCGGCCTGTTCGCAGGCCTGATGGGCTGGTCGATCTGGCAGGGCACACGTGCGCCGGAGGACAACATGGGCGCGGAATTCGAGCAGGAACTGGACCAGCGGGCCATGCCGCCGGCCAGGGCCGCGGTCTGGCTGTTGGTCGGGCTGGTCGTACTGATCGCCAGCTCCCGCCTGCTGGTCTGGGGTGCGGTAGAGATCGCCCAAGGCTTCGGCGTCAGCGACCTGGTGATCGGCCTGACCGTGATCGCGATAGGCACATCGCTGCCCGAGTTGGCATCCTCTCTCATTGCCGCCCGCAAGGGCGAACACGACATCGCCCTGGGCAACATTGTCGGCTCGAACATGTTCAACACCCTGGCGGTGGTCGGCATCGCGGGCACGATTCATCCGATGGCCGTCGAACCCGCCGTTTTGTCTCGCGACCTGCCGGTCATGGCGGTTCTGACGGTTTCCCTGTTCGTGTTCGGATACGGCTGGCGCCGCGGCCAGGGTCGAATCAATCGTTACGAAGGCGGACTCCTGCTGGCCGCATATATCGCTTACACGGTATTCCTGGTGACAACCGTAATGTAGACGGAGACGCGGCCCCCTGCCGGTAACAGGGGGCTTTTTCAGTCGCCCAACCGGCTTTTCGCCGAAGCCCTGCGCAATCGATCCGAAATTGCGTCCCACCCGGGAGAATCGGGTGGCATTTCGATCAGGATCCGGTCCGGGCGAACTTGATCTGCTCGCCGCAGTTCGGCGTAGAGCGCGCGCGCGAACTGGACCGGCTGGCGTGGCATCTCGATCCAGAGTTCGCCATCAGCGGTCGGCGGCGACTCGCGCCTGGCCAGAACAACCACGCGCTTGCCGCCCTGTGCGCACTCATCCATGCGGGCGTTCAGATGTCCGATGGGCACCAGTTCGACGCTTGCGCGGGGGGCGTAATGCGATGCCAGGCGCCCGGACGCCCGCGGTCCGTCTTCATCCCCGACCCGCTCCAGCGGCTGACCGAGCTCGGCCTCCAGCGCATCGACACGGATCATGCCGGGCCGGAGAAGTCTCGGCCGGTCGCCGGTCAGGTCCACGATGGTCGATTCAACGCCGACGGTGCATTGGCCGCCGTCGACGACCGCCGCGACCTCGTCGCCGAATTCCTGCTCGACATGATCCGCGGTGGTCGGGCTGACGTGCCCGAAGCGGTTGGCCGACGGCGCGGCCAGCGCCCCGCCGAACGCACGCAGCAAGGCGAGCGCCGTGCGATTTCCGGGCACCCGCAGACCGACGGTATCCTGTCCGCCGGTGATTGCATCGGCAACCCCGGGTGCCCGTTTGAGCACCAGCGTCAGCGGTCCCGGCCAGAACATGCCGGCCAGCCGAAGCGCCGAATCGGGAACTTCCGAAGCCCAGTCAGCCAGCGCCGCGGCCGAAGGCAGGTGGACGATGACCGGATGGTCTTCGGGCCTGCCCTTGGCGCGAAAGATGCCGCTTACTGCTTCGGGGTTGCCGGCGTCTGCGCCCAGCCCGTAGACGGTCTCGGTCGGGAACGCCACCAGCTTTCCGGCGCGCAGCAGTGCCGCGGCGCGCGCCAGGTCGGCCGGGCTGTCGCTCAACCTGATCATTGCCACCCAATCACGTCTGGAATTTCTCCGGGCGCAGCACTTCCACCTCGCCGAGCAGCAGGATCATCGCGTAGTTGTCGTAATACTTCTCTTGCAGGTGCGACGCGATTCGCCGCGCCGTGGCCTCGTCGCAGACCACTTCTAGCCGGATGTTGCTTTCGGTTTCCCAACCGGCCTCGCGCACCCCGCGATTGCCCTTGCCGCGTGCATTGGTAATCGTGTAACCGCGCGCGCCCAGCCGCTCGATGTCGCGCACCAGCTGGGGTTCGAGCACGCTCTCGGTCACGACCGTCAACAGCTTGAGTACGTAGGATTGCTTTTTCACACTATCCTGGGTCATGGCTCAGCCACCTCCTGGCAGCGTGTGCAGAAACTCGGCAAACCGCCAGTACAGCGGGATGCCGATCAGCACATTGAACGGAAACGTGACGCCCAGCGACGCGGTAAGCGAAAGCGTGGGGTTGGCCTCCGGCACCGAAATTCGCATGGCCGCGGGCACCGCGATATACGAAGCGCTGGCGGCCAGCGTCGCGAGCAGCATGGTGCCGCCGGGCGACAGGCCAAGCGCCAGCCCCAATGCCCCGCCGACCAGCGCGCCGAACAGCGGCATCGCGACGCCGAAGGCGATCAGGAACGGCCCGTGCTGGCGCAGGCTGCCGGCACGGGTGGCGGCAATCAGCCCCATTTCGAGCAGGAATACCGCGAGGATGCCCTTGAACAGGTCGAAGAACAGCGGCTCGATGGAGACCAGCGCTTCGGGATCGGACAACCAGCCGATCAGCAGACCGCCGATCAACAGCACGATGCCCTTGCCCAGGAACACCTCGTGCATGATTTCGCCCCAGCGGGTCTGGCTCTTGCGGCCGCGCACCAGCATGATTCCGACCAGGATAGCCGGCACCTCCAGCACCACCAGGAGCACCGGCATCTGGGCTTCGAAGCTAATGTTCTTCGACGCCAGCCAGGCCACCGCCACCGCGTAGGTGCCGACGCTGACCG
>CAYYZR010000073.1:0-11277 GCA_964476005.1 uncultured Halomonas sp. | reverse complement strand
CTGGCGGCGGTTGGCGGAAAGCCAGGATTGAAGGTTTAGGGTTTAGGGTTTAGGGTTTAGGGTTTAGGGGAAAAAAACGGAGCGTCCGGCGAACGCCATGCTTCGATTCATTCGCCACGGTTTTACCTTAAACCCTAACCCTTAAACCCTAACCCTTAAACCCTAAACCGTGAACTCCCGACTTCCCGGAACCTTCAGCCACTACCACCCTGCCCGGCCAGCGCCCCCATAAATCCCCGGTAGTACTTGAGCTCTTCGATCGAGTCGCGGATGTCGGCCAGGGCTTCGTGGCCGGTATCCTTGACCAGACCTTCGGCGATCTCGGGGGCCCAGCGGCGCGCCAGTTCCTTGAGGGTACTGACGTCGAGGTTGCGGTAGTGGAAAAAGGCTTCCAGTTCGGGCATCAAACGGGCCAGGAAGCGGCGGTCCTGGCAGATCGAGTTACCGCACATCGGCGATTTGCCGGGCGGGACCAGGTCGGCCAGGAATTCCAGGGTCCGGCGCTCGGCGGCACGGGTATCGATGTGGCTTTCCAGGCAGCGCTGGATCAGCCCGGAGGCCGTGTGCGTGCGGGTGTTCCACTCGTCCATGTCGGCCAGTTCGTCGTCGGTAGCACGAATCGCCAGGTTGGGCCCGGTGGCGACTTCCACGAGTTCCGAATCGGTCACGATGGTCGCGATTTCGATGATCCGGTCGCGCCGGACGTCGAGGCCGGTCATTTCCAGGTCGATCCAGATCAGTCTCGTTTCGTCCATTTCGATCATCCCCGTGCTCCAGCTTGAACTATACCAGCCGTATACTGATTTCATCGACGAGCAAGGCTTACAGGCATGGCATTCGAATGACCGCATCGTTTCGCGTACTGATCGCGCTGGGCAACCACGGCCTGGCGGCGAGCGACGGCGCGCCAACCGAGACGCCCGAGGCAAGGGGAATCGAGACGATCGAAATCCAGTTCCGGAGAAACGTGGGCCGTCCTCTGCCGGGCGATCTGGTCACCATCGACGAGCACGGCGCGGTCAGCGCCATCCTCGAGCGCAGGACCGTGTTTGGCCGCGGCGGCAACCGCGGGCGTTTCCAGCCGGTCGCGGCCAACCTGAACACGCTGCTGATCGTGATCGCGCCGGAGCCGGCGCCGAGCGTGGATCTGCTCCACCGCTACGTGGCCGCCGCCCACATCCACGGCATTCGGCCGGTAGTGATCGTCAACAAGTCCGACATCCCGGTGCCCGACGCGGCGCCGTTCACCCACCTGGACGACATGAACGTCGAAGTCTTCCACACCCGATGCGACGGCGAAATCTCGCTGGACGGGCTGGACTCGCTGTTGCAGGACGGCATCCACCTGCTGGCCGGGCAGTCGGGCGTGGGCAAGTCGTCGCTGGCCAACGCCCTGCTGCCCGATCTTTCCCTTCAGACCGACCGGCTCTCGCGCTCCACCGGCAAGGGCCGCCACACCACCACCAGCGCGCGACTGCTCAGGCTGCCGGCCGGCGGCTGGCTGGTCGATACCCCGGGCGTCTGGGAATACGGCCTGTGGCAGATGCCGGTGACCGAACTCGAGCGCGGATTTCCGGAATTCGCCGCGGTGGCCGGCGGCTGCCGCTTCAGGAACTGCACCCACGATCACGAGCCCGGCTGTCGCATACGCGCGGCGGTGGCCGACGGCGCGATCCCCGAATCGCGCTACGAAGCCTGGCTCAGCCTGCTCTCGGAACAGCAGCGGCTGGGGAGTGCTTGAGAAATACCGCTCGCGACGGGCAATTTCCAAGAAGCCTTAAAGCCGATAACCACGAAGAACACGAAGGGCACGAAGAAGAGAACAGCGATCCAATTCAGGCCCCTTGACCGCGCTCACCCACGCAAGGTCGGGAAACCGAAGCGGCGCTTCCAGACCATGGTGTTGATGTTCTTCGTGTGCTTCGTGGCCTTCGTGGTTATCTGCTTTTGACTTAGCTTTCGTTAGCGCGTTAGAAGTCTTTGCAGACCTGTTTTCCGGTTCGAAAAAATCCGCCTGGCATGCGCCCTGCTACCAGGGCAATTCCTCGCCGTTGGCGTGGTGGAAGCTGCCGGTGGTTTCCAGCGAAAGCTCGTCGATGCGCCTGATCAGCCCGGCTGCGGATTCGTCGGTGTCGACGTGACCGGTGTTGCCGGTCATGTCGGTCCTGACGTAGCCCGGATGCAGCAGGCCAACGGCGATGCCGCGTTCCGCGAGTTCATGGGCCATCGAAACGCCACCCATGTTGACCGCCGCCTTGGACATCCGGTAGCCGTAATGGCCGCCTGAATCGTTGTCGGCGATCGAGCCCATCCGGCTGGTGACGATGGCGACCTTCGAACCCCGGCCCAGCCTGTCCAGCAACGCACGCGTCACGCGCAGCGGCGCCAGCGAGTTGACCTCGAACTGCAGCCGGAACGCGTCGAGCTGGTCTTCGATCTCGTTGAAATCGGTTCGACGCATCACCCCGGCGTTGTTGATCAGAACGCCGATTTCCACCTCCGACAACCGATCGGCCAGGTCGGCCAGCGATTCACCGTCGGTGACCTCGATGCCGGATTCGACCCGAACACCCAGCGCGTCCAGCTCGCTGGAGGATTGGCGACAAATTGCCACGACGCTGTCGCCGCGGTCCCGGTACTTTCGGGTCAGCGCCAGCCCGATGCCGCGGTTGGCGCCGGTGATCACGATATTGCTCATACGCGTTTTCGCTTGAAAAGAATTCAAGCCATTGTACGAATACGATGCCGCCGTTGCAGCAACCCGGCAGAAACTCTAAGCGGGCTCGACCAACCGCCTTCGCACGATGTCGAGGCCATGGGCCACCGCCAGACTATAGGCGCTGACCAGCCATACGCCCAGCGGAAAACCGGTGAACATCAACAGCCAGCCGAACGGACTGCCGTGGAACTCTTCGGAGCCGAAAAAGTACGCCAGGCCAAATAACGCCGTGCAAGCCGCCGCGGGCAAAGCGGCCAGCAACAGTTTGCGCTTCAGTCGCATCGATCCGCGCGGCCCGAAAAACACTGCGCGCAGCATGCCAAGCAACCATCCGGCCAGCGCCAGGATTGCCCATGCCCTGAGCACCCACGGCATGAAGTCCTCGTCGCTGAACCTGATAACACCGTCCTCCGGCCCGCCGGACTCGGTTTGCGCGGCCGGCGCGGGCTCGAGCGGACCGAAAAAGCGCTCGTATGTGGTCGCGCCCCATTCGATCAGCGAAAACGACTGCTGCTGGAAATTGACCAGCAGCATCGCGCCGACCATGATCAGCAGAAACGCCCAGGCGGTGATCATCGGCACGAGTTGCGTCCAGCGGAAATAATCGATGGCCAGGCCGGCCAAGACCCTCGGCACTGAAACGGTTTCGTTACTCGGGTTCGCGGGCATATTGTTTTCCGTCTGAAAAAACGATCCTATCCGGTCGCACTCTTCAGAAATACGAAATATGGTCAGTCGCCGGCTCCGGGGCTGCCGACCAGCCACTGCCGGGAATACCAGAAGAAATCGCCGCTGCCGTCGACCGCCGGGGCGGTGCAATTGATCTTGTTGCGTCCCGGCGCGCCCACGCCGTGCACGTCTACGCGGAAGACGAGCGGGTCGTCGCCCTCGATAGCCGTATCCAGCCGTCGGCCGGAAGCGGCAAAACAGTTGAGTTGTCCGGCCCGGAACCCCTGGCTCTCGCTTGGCATGCCAAGCGTGAGCTCGATCGCCCGGATATCGCCTTCGCGGCCGTCTTCATCGCGCGTTTCCTTTGTCGACGTCACCGGCAACGGCCTGGACCGTACCGCCAGCTCCAGGCGCTCCAGCGAGGCGAAGCCGGTGGCCATGGGAAAGCGCGGAACGCTCAGGGGATCGCTCAGCACGCCAACCGGGCCGGAGCGCTGAGCCAGCGCGTACGCGTGCGCCTGGTCGACGATTTCGGCCAGCGCATCGGAATCCTCGCCGTACGGGTATGCGAACAGCGTCGGCGCGCGTCCGGTTTCATCGGCAATTCTCGCCCGCGCGCTGGCGACGTCCCCGGCCACGCGGCTTTGCCAGGCGTTCGGCGATTCACCTTCCGCCGGCCTGGACATATGCCCGTGAGCGGCGCTGTGGTTTTCGATCGCCACGCCCGATTCGTGGAGGGTCCTGATCTGGGCCCAGTCCATGTACGGCGAATGCCCGGCGTCGATGGCGTCGGTGTTGACGAACACCGTGTAGGGCCAGCCACGTTCGGCCAGCCGCGGCCGGGCCTCGGTGAAAACCGATTCGTAGGCGTCGTCGAAGGTGATCGCCACGACGTCCGCAGGAACGGCTTCGGTACCGCGCAAAACGGCGTCCAGCAGTCGCTCCAGCGGCCAGACCCGGTAGCCGTATTCGGCGAGATAATCCAGATGGCTTGAAAACTGCGCCGGCGTGACACTGGTCGAGGCCGGTGTCTCGTCGCTGACGTGGTGGTAGAGGAGAATCACGCCGTGCGGCGTCGCGGCCTGGCCGCCCTGCAGGAACGAAGCGAACAGCAATCCAGCGATCATATGCGTGAAACGATGCATCAAAGCGTCTCCCGCACCCGGGCAATGATCGGGCGATTGATCCTGATGACGGTCTTGATCTCTTCGACATAATCCTCCCGACGCTCCGAGTAAAGCATCAGACCGTCGGCCAGCGCCATGGCCGTGAGCGATTCACCCTGGCGGCGCAACCGCGCGCGAATCGCGCGTAGCGGCGCATAGGCCGCATGCGTGTTGAGGTTGTGCAGGTAGCGCGAAACCGATTCGGAAACGCTGTCGAACGCCGCCACTTCGTGCGCGGCATCGGGGTTTCTGCGCGCCGGTACCAGGCCGCAGCCGGATTCGTAACACCAGTGTCCGAACAGGTTGTTGCCCTCGGTCGCGAAGCGCGACCTGCCCCAGCCGGATTCGGTAGCCGCCTGGACCAGCGCCAGCGGCACCGGCACCGCATCCACGCGTCGCTCAAGCATGGCAAGGGATTCCAGCCGTTCGCTTTCGGTCAGATCGGGATTCCAGACCACCGCGTACTCCTCGGCCAGGCTGTCGAGCCAGCGCCTGTCCAGCCAGCCAGCCCTCTCACCGGCCCGAACCCGCTCGGCCAGGTCCAGAAGGCGCGCGCGCTGCGCCAGCACGCGTTCGTTCTCGGCTTCCACAACCGGCGCCAGAAATTCAAAGAACGCCTGCTTGCGATCCGAGATGTCGGATATGGTGGAGAAATCCGGCAGACGCTGCGGCGCCTGTGAAAACAGTGCTGCCAGTACCACCGCCAGGCCGACGACGATGGCGGTCGCCGCCAGCGCACGTCGAAGTTGGTCGGTGATCCTTGTCGCGTGGGTTCGCGAGTTCTGCGACTGCGGCTTGTCTTCGGTCATTCCTCGATATTTCCTTGCTGTTCGAGCGGATTCGCGCCAAGGGCGGACAGCGTTTCGGGGTCGGGATAGCCGTCGGCCACTCGATCATTCGCCTGCTGCCACGCTCGAAGGGCCGAGCGCGTGGCCGGGCCCAGCATGCCGTCCGGTTCGCCCGGATCGAATCCGGCCTCGGCCAGGCCGCGCTGCAATGCCGCGATCCGAGTTCGCGCCGGCGCGGTTTCAACCTCGGGCAGGGCAGCCGTCAACCTTCCGCCGCCGGCGATCCGGTCCGCGAGGTGCCCGACCGCAAGCGCGTAGGCCTGCGAGCGGTTCCAGGCCATGATCACCTCAAAATTGGCGTACACCATGAACGCCGGCCCCTCATGCCCCATCGGCACGAGAATCGACGCCTGCATGTCGGCCGTTGGTAATTCGGATCCGTCTGCCTGACGCACGCCCAGCGCTCGCCAATCGGCAAGCGGAGCCGAATGCGCAAGCCCGGTCTGCCCATAGGGGAATCCATCGGGCAGCATGACTTCGCGGCCCCAGCGCTCGCTGCGCCGCCAGCCGAGCTGCGCGAGGTAGTTCGCCGCCGAGGCCAGCGCATCGACCTCGCTTTTCCACAAGTTGATTCTGCCGTCCCCGTCGCCGTCGACGGCATGGCTGGCGTACGCCGACGGCATGAACTGGGTGTGTCCCATGGCACCGGCCCAGGAACCGCGCATCGCGTCAGGATCCAGTTGTTCGCGAGAAATCAGCAGCAGCGCGGTGATCAATTCGCCGGTGAAGAATTCGCGTCGTCTTGGATCACAGGCCAGGGTGGCGAGCGAATCCAGCGTCGGCATGCTGCCCAGATAGGAGCCGAAATTCGTTTCCATGCCCCAGAAGGAAACCAGGTAATGGCCGGGAATCCCGTATTCGCGCGTCAGGCGATCGAGTAACCGGCGATGGGTGGCGAGCAGTTCACGGCCGCGACGAACTCGTGTATCACTGACTCTTGCGCGCAGATAGGCCGAAAACGACTGGCGGAATTCCGGCTGCGATCGATCGAGTTCGATCACGCGCGGCTGATGCCGGAGCGCGCCGAGCACCTCGGTCACGACCGGCTCCGGAACCGCCCGGCGACGTGCAATCGACTGGAGATTGGCGATACACGCGCTGAACGCCGCCTCGCCGTCGCTTTCGGAAGCGAACGACAACGAGAGCGGCAGGCAAACGACTGACAGCAGCGCAAAGAAAGAAAAACGTTGCAAGCGATATATCCCGTTGAACACTTTGCCGATACGTCTGAACCCGCGCGACGCGAGAGGTTCCGGACAGAGCGACATCTTACCGGGGACGGGCCGGACGAATCTTCATCGCGGTCGACCGACCGGGTAGCCGGACGCGGCGGGCGGACGTTAACATGGTTGGCTGTTTATCGACATCGGGTAGGGTAAAAATGGATATTTCGCAAGCAATCGCCGCGGCGGCCGAAACAGCCCGGCCTTCGGCGGCGCGCGGCCGCGTCGCCGACTATATTCCGCAACTGGCCGAGATCGAGCCCGACCGCTTCGGCCTGGCCGTCATTGAACTGGACGGCACCGAACACATGGTCGGCGACGTGGACGTGGCCTTTCCGATCCAGAGCATGTCCAAGGTCTTCGCGCTGGTGCTGGCGATGCAGAAGATCGGCGGTGAACGTGATGTTCGCCGCGAGATATGGGAACGCGTAGGCCGCGAACCTTCCGGCGACCCGTTCAATTCGCTGGTGCAGCTTGAATACGAGTGCGGCATCCCCCGCAACCCGATGATCAACGCCGGCGCACTGGTCATCGACGACCTTCTGATCGAGCACTGCGAGGACCCAGTGGCCAGCATCGTGGAACTGGTCCGGGAACTGGCCGGAGAAAACGTCGAACCGGATCCCGCTATCGCGGCGGCGGAAGACCTGTCCTCCCAGCGCAACCGGGCCATGGCCAATCTGATGGCATCGTTCGACAATCTGGAAAACGATGTCGATGCGGTGCTGGATGTCTACAACACGCAGTGCTCGCTGATGATGACTGCGCGCCAGATCGCGCGCAGCATGCGCTTTCTCGCCAACGACGGCATCGATCCGGCCAGCGGCACACAGATTCTTTCGGCCTCGCTGGCCAAGCGCGTCATGGCGATCATGCTGACCTGCGGCACTTACGACGCCGCCGGCGAATTCGCCTTCAGCGTCGGCCTGCCCTGCAAGAGCGGCGTCGCCGGCGGCATCATGGCCGCCGCGCCCGATCACTCCGGCATCTGCGCCTGGTCGCCGCCGCTTGACGACGCAGGCAACTCGCTTGCCGGCCGGATAGCCCTGCACGACCTGACCGACCGATTGGAGCTTTCGATCTTCTGACCCGGAATGTCGGGCCCCATTCACGCAACGATTCGTATACTTTCGAATAAATCAATGACGTCGTCGACTTTGAATAAATCATTGCCGCTATGGGTGTTTGTGCTGCTCTGGTCTGCGTGGATGCCGGCCCAGGCGCAGCGCAGCGGTGAAGTCCAGCGCGACCATGTCGTCGTGGAACTGGTCAGCGAGGTCGAAGCGGTCACTCCCGGCCAGCCGTTCCGCGTCGGGCTATCGCTTCGCCACGCGCCCGATTGGCATACCTACTGGCGCAACCCAGGCGATTCGGGCCTGGAAACCCGCTTTGACTGGGCGTTGCCCGATGGTTTCGCGGCGGGCGAGATCCAGTGGCCGTACCCGGAGCGCCATGTAATCGAGCACCTCGTCAATTTCGGCTATTCGGGTGAAATTCTCCTGCCGGTTCAAATAGCGCCACCCGACACGCTAGCGAATTACCAGACAGTGACCGTTGGCCTGAAGGCGGACTGGCTGGTGTGCAAGATCGAATGCATACCCGGCACCGCCGAACTCGCGCTGGAGTTGCCAGTGCTCGACCGCGACACCGGTGCGCAACAGCCCATTCCTCGGTCCGACCTTGCACCACGCTTCGCGCGCGCCGACGCACGTCGACCGGAACCGGTCGATTGGCAGGCACGATTCGCCACCGACGGCGGCCGGCT
The DNA here is from genome assembly GCA_964476005.1 of uncultured Halomonas sp. Classification (GTDB taxonomy): domain Bacteria; phylum Pseudomonadota; class Gammaproteobacteria; order Xanthomonadales; family Wenzhouxiangellaceae. Next base: position 2,887 of record CAYYZR010000073.1, on the reverse strand, counting down.
AAGCATTCAGGTTCAGGGCGCCGACCGGCTGGAAATCGATTCGCTTCTGTTCTTCCCGGCTCACCCCACTCTGGTCGAGCACGCCGCAACGCCTTTTTTTGCTCTCGACGGCCACACGTTGCAGATCTCGCAGCCTTTGTCGCCTTATTTCAGCCAGCCACCGGAAAGTCTGCAATTTCTTCTGGTCGATCCTGACGCGGCGCGCGCCTGGGCGCTGACCGCGCAACCGGGCACGCTCCAGAGCGTCGGTCCGGTACCGGGGGCGGCCGGCGCAGACCAACCGCTGTACCTCCTGATCGCAATGGCGCTGGCCGGGGGCATCTTGCTCAACCTGATGCCCTGTGTCTTTCCGGTTCTTTCGCTAAAGGCGATGAGCCTGGTGTCCAGCGGGCTGGAACGTCCACTCAGCCACGCGCTGGCTTATACCGCCGGCATATTGGTTGCGTTCGCCGTCCTGGCCGGCACGCTACTTGCCCTCAGGGCAGGCGGCGAGGCTATCGGCTGGGGCTTCCAGCTGCAATCACCATGGTTCGTCGGCGTTTTGATCTACCTGCTGTTCGCGATGGGCCTTTCGCTTTCGGGGCTGGTCGAATTCGGCACGCGCTGGATGGGCCTGGGGCAGAATTTTGCCGATAGCGAGGGCCCGCGGGGGTCTTTCTTTACCGGCGTCCTGGCCACGCTGGTGGCCAGCCCCTGTACCGCGCCCTTCATGGGCACCGCGCTGGGCGTTGCGGTGATGCTGCCGTCGGCACAGGCGATGACCGTGTTTCTGGCACTGGGCTTGGGGCTGGCGCTGCCGCTGGCGGCGATCGGTTTGTGGCCGCCGCTGGCGCGCATTCTGCCCCGCCCCGGTCCATGGATGGAAACGTTCAAGCAGTTCATGGCGTTTCCGCTCTACCTCACCGTCGTCTGGCTGATCTGGGTACTGGCTCGCCAGACGGGGCCCGATGGTGTCGGCGCGCTGCTGGCCGGGCTGGTCGCACTGGCTTTCGCGCTCTGGATGGTCGGACGCTCCGCGACGCACCGGCCAACGGCGGCGCCAGCTCATGCGGCCACTGCACTTGCATTGATCGTTGCGCTGGCCGCACTGGTCGCTGCCACGCGCCAGCAGGGCGAAACTCGACCGACAGCGGAATCGCCGTGGGAACGTTTCAGCGACGCGCGCCTGGCCGAGATCAATGCGAACCCGGAGATCGGCGCATTCGTCAACATGACTGCGGACTGGTGCGTGACCTGTCTGGTCAACGAACGCGTGTCACTGAATACCGAGACGGTACGGCGCGCAATGCGCGAATCCGGCACCATCTACCTGAAGGGCGACTGGACCCGGCGCGACCCGGCGATTACGCGCTACCTGGAACGCTTCGGTCGCAACGGCGTCCCGCTTTATGTCTTCTATCCGGCCGGCAACGCCGAAAATCCCGTAGTACTGCCGCAGATTCTTACGCCAGCGACCGTTGCCGCGGCGCTGAACCGCAACTGACCGCTTCCTTCAACCAGAACTTCAGGAGAACACGATGACCATCCGCAATCTCGCATTCCTTGCCCTGTTGTCGGCCGCCACCGCAGCTGTGGCGTTGCCTGCGATCGCTGCCCCGAAAATCGGCGAGCCGGCGCCGCAGTTCGAGCTCACCGACACCGCCGGCAACACGCACGCCCTGTCCGATTTCAAGGGCCGCAAGGTTGTGCTGGAATGGACCAACCACGACTGCCCGTTCGTGCAGAAACATTATTCGTCGGGCAACATGCAGGACCAGCAGCAACTGGCCACGGGCAAACACGACGCCGTATGGCTGACCATCATCTCGTCCAAACCCGGGGCCCAGGGCCACGTCTCGCCTGAGCGCGCCGACGAACTGACCCGCTCGCGCAATGCGGCCCCGACAGCGGTACTGATCGACGAATCGGGCGATGTCGGGCGCGCCTACGCCGCCCAGGTTACGCCGCACATGTACATCATCGACCAATCCGGCGCGCTGGTCTACATGGGCGGAATCGACTCCAACCCCAGCGCCGACCCGGCCGACATCCCGTCTTCGACGCAATACGTCGTCGCCGCGCTTCAGGCTATGCAAGCCGGACGTGCGGTCGCCGATCCGGTGACAAGACCCTACGGATGCACGATCAAGTACTGAGGCACGGAGTCCAGGCTGCAAGGTCCCGGCGCTCGCAAACCGGCGGCGCTCGGCCGGCTTTCAGGGCGGGCGGCCCGAGACCGCCCCGGCGGCGACGCTGCCTCAGGCTTGCTTGCGCGTAGGGTCGTTGCGCCCCAGTTGATCGTGGCTTGAAACCCAATCCAGAGATGATATCGCGGCGGCCAGGGAAATCTCGCCGGCCAATACGGTCCCGGCTACGATTTCGGCCAGCTTGCGTACTTTCCCCACGCCGGCGCAGTCCATGATCCGCAGACTTTCATTCTGGGTCGGCAGACCGGTACCGCCGCCGACGGTCGCGACGATCAGCGACGGCAGCGTGATCGACAGGTACAGGTCCTTGTTCTCGGTCAGATCGCCATAGAGGATTCCGGTCGAGGATTCGGCGACGTTGGCCACGTCCTGGCCGGTGGCGATGAACATCGCGGTAATTGCATTGGCGGCATGGCAGCCGTTGTTGTTGGCCCCGGAAAGCATGCTGCCGACGTTGGCGACCTTGCCATGCTTGTAGAGTTGCTCGGTATCGGCGTCCATGATGTCGCGCAGCACCTCGCGCTTGATCAGACATTCGGCCGTCACACGCTTGCCGCGGGTGCGCATGGTATTGATCATGGAGGCTTTCTTGTCGGTGGCGAAATTGGCCTCGAGAAAAAATTCCTGAATCTCGGCATCACGAAAGTTCTGCAGAATCCAGTTGCAGGCCGCGAAGGTCGCCTTGCCGACCATGTTCATGC
>CAYYZR010000072.1:0-11648 GCA_964476005.1 uncultured Halomonas sp. | reverse complement strand
CCGTCGGCGACGGTCAGCGTGATCTCGGTGTCGCCCGGTGGGCTGACCGACAGGCGAACCGATTGGCTGGTCTGGAGATGCTCGCCGACCGCCACGCTGTTTATCGAGATGTCCGGGGTGGGATCGACGTTGACGTCGAACACCGCGGACTCGACGTCAGTGCCGCTCACGCTCAGCGTGGAGGCCCCCGGTGCGATTCCCGAGATCTCGAAGCCCGCCGTGGTTTGCCCCGCGGCGACCAGCACCGTCGGGTCGGTGGTAAAAACGGATTCATCAGCGCTGACCAGGGTCAGTTCCAGGCCGCCCGGCGGCGCGCTGTCGGAAAGCGTGACGGTAATGGGGCGCACCCAGCCTTCGAAGACCTGCAGCGGATCCTGGCTGAGCGAGACCGTGAACGGGGAAACCGTGGCGGTGCGCGAGTCGGGCGCGAAATCTTCGGCGCGCGCGGTGATGACCGTACTGCCCACCGCGATGCCGGTCACCTGCGGATTGGTCGGCGGCGTCGAATTCCCCTCGGCGATGAACACCGAGACGTTGACCGTGGCCACCGAGGGGTCCATCGATTCGAGCAGGATGGTGGTGCCGCCGGGCGGCGCCGGCTCGCTGAGGCTGATCGGCAGGCTGACGCTCTTGCCCGGCGTCATCCGGGGAATCTCGCCCACGCTCACCGTGTCGCTGGTGCTGCCGACCAGAACATCGGCGTCGGCGAATCCGGTCGCCGTCGCGGTAATGACCGCACTGCCCCCCGATTCGCCCGTCACCGAGAACGCGGCCGCGGTGTCGCCTTCGGCAATGAACACACCGGCCGGGTCGACGCTGACCAGCGACGGATCGCTGCTGGACAGGCCGACGTTCACGCCGCCGGCCGGCGCGGGCCGGTCCAGCAGTACTTCGGCCGGATTGGTGTTGCCGATGGCCACCAGCGGATCGATCTCGAAGCCCATCGTGCGCGGCGAGACGATCGCGCTGCCGGAGCCGTTGCTGTAGTCGATCGCGCTGGCGCTGATCGTGGCGCCGCCGGTCGCGGCCGTCGACTGCACCGGCACGTCCACGTGGAAAAGACCCTCGGCCATGCTGGCCGTGGCCGGCGGATCGAGCACCGCCGGCGCATCGCTGACGAGCGAGATTTCGACGCCGCCGGCCCTGGCCGGCCGCGCCAGACGAACCGTCAGCACGCCGGCCGAGAACGTCTCGATCGCAAGCGGGTCGATGCTTACGGCCGGCGGTGGATCCACCGTGACGGCCAGGTCGAACACGCCGCCGGCGGTAAGCGTGCCGGCGCCCTGCGCGATGCCGGCGACTTCGAAACCGGCGACGGTGTCGCCCTCGGCGACGAACACCGACGCCGGCACCGTGAACAGCGATTCGTCGCTGCTGGAAAGCTCGATGGTGCGGCCGCCGGCCGGCGCTGGCTGTGCCAGCGAGATCGTCACCGGCTCGGTCCAGCCCGCCGGCACGGCGACCGGGTCCGGGCTGAACGTCAGGCTGAAATCGAGCACCTCGGCGTCGCCGAAGTCCGGCGCATAGCCTGTTGCGCGCACCGAGACCCGAGCCGTGCCGGCGGCCAGCGCCCTGGCCAGCGGCGCCGGGTCGGGGGCGCTGGCGCCTGCAGCGACGAAGACTGAAGCGTCCACGGCCAGCACGGTCGGATCGCTGCTTTGAAGTTCCAGTGCCACGCCGCCGGCCGGGGCCGGCTCGCTGAGCGAGACTGCCAGCGCGATCTCGTCGTCCACCACCAGGGTCGGGATGATCGCCAGGTCCACCGTGGTCGTGGTGCCGGCCACCGTCGCTTCTGCATCCGCGTAACCGGTGGCCGTCGCGGACAGGCTTGCCGGGCCCGCGCCTTCGCCGCTGATCGTGATCGGCGCGCGCGTCTCGCCGGCCGCGATGGGCACGCTTGCCGGCGCGAGATCCACCAGGCCGGGCAGATCGCTGGCCAGTGCAACGCTGATGCCGCCGGTCGGCGCCGGCAGATCGAGCACGATGGCGCCGGGGTTGCTGCCGCCGATGCGCACCAGCGGATCGACCTCGAACGTCATGCCGCGCGGCTGTACGGTGACCAGGCCCTGGTCGGGCCAGTAGTCGGGCGCGCTCGCGCCGATCGTGGTACTTCCGGCCAGCGCAGCGCTTTCCAGCGGTACCGCGGCCGAATTATCTCCCTGCGGCACGGCGATCGCTGCCGGCGCGGAGACTGGCGAGGGCGCGGGGTTGGCGATCGAAATCTCCACCCCGCCGGCGCCGGCGGCCGCTTCCAGCGAAATCGCCAGGTCGTCGGTGAAGAACGTCGGCAGCACCCGGCTGCCGACTGTCAGTCGCGGCAGCGCGCGCACCGCGACGGTGTCGGGTGCGGAAACGAAGGTGCGATCGCTTACCCGAAGCGTGGCCAGGTAATCGCCGACGACGTCCGGCGTGAACGACGGCGAGGCGAAGCCGGTGTTGTCCAGCGCGGCCGAACTTCCGGCCGGGCCCTGCAACTGCCAAAGATGGATCAGCGGCTGGCCATCGGGATCGAAAGACCCGCTGCCGTCCAGCGCAGTGGCGATGCCGTTGCCGGTATCGGCATCGTCGCCGGCATCGGCGGTCGGCGCGCTGTTCGGAATCGGCTCGGCCAACTCGAAGCCGTCGAAAAACGTTACGTCGCTGCTGCCAGCCAGCGGCACCCGCGCGCGCAGCCCCAGCGGCGTCCCGTCCAGCTGCAGTTGTCCGCGCCGGACGCCGGGGCTTGTCGGCTCGAACACCACCGCCACCGAACAGGCATTCCCGGGCGCCAGCACTGCACCCTGGCAATCCTCGGAATCGATCCGGAAATCGGCCGAATGCATGCCGACAATCGAGACCGCGGCGATGGAAATCTGCAGGTCGCTGGTGTTCGTGAATTCGACCGGCGAAGGGCTAGACGACACGCCCACGGGGAAGTCGGCGAACGCCATCGATTCGGGCGTTGCGGAAAGCGCCGGCGTATTGGCGGCGCCCCGGGAAAGGCTGTAGGCGGGCGAAGACGTCAGGCTGCCTGTCAAGGCAAGCAGGCTCAACAGCAAAAACCGGAACGTTCTCATCAGCGCTTTTCCGCTCCCGCATCATCGACACAATTGCGCCCATGCCCACACGACGAGTTTGTGTGAGGTGTATCACTGTAATACGAAAAGTCAATCAGAAGCAGGACATCGTCTAGCGTACCCCGTCGCTAATCCTGTAACTTTCAGCGAGTCGGAAAGCGCTTAGCTGCAAGGCAGGGCCGACCAAGGACAACGCAGCGTGGAATCGGACAGGGTTCGATCGATCCTGGCGGCGGCGGTTTCGTCCTGGCTTGCGCTGTTCACGACCTCGAGTCTAGCGGCGCTCGCCGGATCGCAGCCCGATCCCGTCGCGCGAATCCGCGCACGCAGATCGAGGCCCCGGCCGCGCAGACCGCGCCCAGCGTCGCCCAGGACACCCAATCGCCCCAGCTATCGGACAGCAGTGCGGTAACCAGGCCGACCGCCGAAATCGCGCCCAGGAGCAAAGGCGCGCGCCATACGGTGCGGGCCTCGCGCGTGCGGCTCATCGCGCTGGCGCCCCGGATGCGGTTTCGATCGCCCGGTCGGTGCGAGTGACCGGCTCGCGCCGCTGCAGCCACAGGTAGAGACCGGTGACCAGCACGACAATGGTGATGAGATCCAGCACCGCCCACAGGATTTTCAGCGGCATGCCGCCGTAGTCGCCGAAGTGCAGCGGCTGCGACAGCATCAGCGTGCTGACCGTCCACGGCATCTCGGCAGTGGCCGTTACCTCGGCGGTCTCGGCGTCGATCAGCACCGGCGTGAGCAGCCGGGAGGTCAGCGGTGTGCTGCCCTGCATGAACGCGGTGAAGTGGTGCGGCGAGGCGAACTCGTTGCCGGGAAACGCCATGAAGCTCAGCTGCTTGTCCGGCGCCGCGCGGTCGGCGGCGGCCAGTACCCGGTCGAGATCGGCGATCTGCCGCGGCGGCGGATCGTCCTGGTAGGGCGCGGTCATCTCGGCCAGCTGGGTGGCCTGCCAGTCGGCAAAGATCGGAATGGACAGCGTATTGATCACGCCGGTGGCCGTGACCACGAACAGCCAGACGAGGGTGACAATGCCGAGCAGATTGTGCATGTCCAGCCAGCGCAGCCGCGACGACCGGCGGCGCCGGACATGGCCGAAGCCGGATTTGCGCGCATGCGGGCCGTAGACCACCGCCCCGGAGACCACCGACGCCAGCAGCAGCACGCCCATGAAGCCCAGGAACAGCGTGCCGGGCAGGCCGGCGAACATGTCGACGTGCAGCCTGAGCATCAGATTCATGAAGCCCTGGCCCAGCGGATAGTCGCCGACCAGTTCGCCGGTGCGATTGTCGAACGTGAGGAACGCCGAGATGTCTTCGCTCTTCACCGTCGTGCCCAGCCGCACGTACAGCGCGTGCGGCTCGTCGGGATCGGCGACCAGGAACTGGACCGTCTCGCCCGGCCGTCGTGCCAGCGCGTCTTCAACGATCGCATCGGCGTCGGTGACCGCCGCGGCATCGGCGTTTTCCGGAACAACCTCCGGCACGTCGGCCGAATAGCCCAGCCAGTGGTCGATCTCGTGGTGGAAGATCAGCGGCAGCCCGGTAATGCACAGCATCAGAATGAATGCCGTGCAGACCAGGCTGGTCCACTTGTGCACCAGGTACCAGTTGCGGAATGTCTTCTGCTTCATGCCGGCTGCATCGTTTTGCTATTGCCCCCAACGATACCGGATGCTGCCCGATACGGTGCGCACCTGGCCGTAGGTGCACAGCACACTCGCACGAACAAAGCAGCCGGGTACGACCCGGTTGTCCAGCGCGTTCTGCAGGTTCAGCGACAGCTGCCAGGCGCCCAGGTTGTAATAAGCCGCGGCATCGACCAGCGTATGGTCGGGCACCTTCACGGTGTTGGGCACGTTGCCGAACGTCTCGCCGTTGTAGCGCACGCCCAGGCCGAAGCCCAGCCCGTCCAGCGCGCCGCCGCGAAATCGATAGTCGGCCCAGATCGAGGCCTTGTGCTCGGGCACCTGCGCCGGCCGTTCGCCGAGTTGGGATTCGATGACGCTCTCGCGGATTTCCATGTCCAGGTAGCTGTAGCTGGCGATCACGTCCAAACCCCAGCGGAAATCGGCCACGGCCTCGACCTCGAGACCGCGCGAGCGGATCTGGCCGGTCTGGATGGGCAGGAAGGTGGCCGGGTCGAATTCGACCACGTCGTCGCGCTCGATATCAAAGAGCGCGAACGTCACGAAACTGCGCGCGCCGGGCGGTTGGTACTTGACGCCGATTTCCAGCTGTTCGCCGGTTTCGGGTTTCAGCGGATCGCCGTCGGCATCGGTGCCCAGCGTCGGCAGGAAAGACGTGGCATAGCTGATGTACGGCGCCAGGCCGTTGTCGGCCACGTATACCAGGCCGGCCCGGCCGGTGAATTCCTCGTCGTCCTGCTCGTCCACCGTATCGAACAGCAGGTTGCGGGTCTTTGTTTCGGCCTCATCAAAGCGCGCGTTCAGCGTCATCGTCCAGCGGCCGAACTCGAGCTGGTCCTGCAGGTAGAAGCCGAGCTGCTCCTGGCTGGTGTCGGTGTCGCTGAATACCGGCGGGTCGGCCACCGGCGAGCCGTAGACCGGGTCGAACACGTCCAGCGGCGGCGCCGCGCCGAAGGTCTGCACCGAGCCGACGTCGACGTCCTGGTAATCCAGCCCGAACAGCAGCGTGTGTCCGATCCGGCCGGTGTCGAACTGCCACTGCGCCTGGTTGTCGATGGCGAAGCCGTCGAGGTCGCCGAAGCTGCCGAAGATGGCGCGGTTGAGCGTGCGCAGGTCGGCCTGGTCCAGGCCGTTGACGAACACGGTCACGTCGTCGAGCTCGCTGGCGTACACGCGCGCGTTCTGGCGTAGCGTCCAGTCGTCGGTCAGCTGGTGCTCGGCCAGCCAGCCGACCGAGTACTCCTGGCGATCGTACTGATCGACGTCCGGCTCGCCGGTGAACCGGTCGGTGGGCACGCGGCCGTTCGGGTTGGGCTGGAACGTGCCTTCGGCCGGGTAGGCCTGCGAGGCGCGCGTCTCGTCGTCCTGGTAATAGCCCAGGAACGTGATCGAGGTATTGATGCCGGGCCGCCAGGTCAGGCTGGGCGCGATGAATACGCGATCGTTGTTGACGAAATCCACCTGGGTGTCGCTGTCGCGCACCAGCCCGGTCAGCCGGTAGGCCAGCGCACCGGATTCACCAATGGGCGCGCCGAAATCGAACTGGCCCTGCACCTGGTCGAAGCTGCCGAGCTCCAGTTCGGCCTCGCCGAACGCGAACGGCTTCGGCCGCTTGGAGACGTAGTTGATCAGCCCGCCCGGGCTGCCCTGGCCGTACAGCACCGAGGCCGGGCCGCGCAGCACGTCGATGCGCTCGGCGCCGTAGAGCTCGATGTTGTAGCCGACCGCGAAGCGCGGGTTACGCAGCTGCAGGCCGTCGCGGTAAAGCCCGGTGGTGGTGGCGTCGAAACCGCGCAGACGGATGAAGGTGGTGCGCGGCTCGAAGCCGAACGGCTCGCCGCTCACGCCCGGCGCGTAGCGCAGCGCCTGGGCCAGGTCGTCGACGCCCTGCTTGCGGATCTGTTCCTCGGTAATCACGGATACCGACTGCGGCGTCTCGATCAGCGGCGTGCCGGTCTTGGTGCCGGTAATGCCGTAATGGCGCCCGCCCTGGGCGCCGCGCACATAGACGCGTGGCAGGGCCATCTGGTCTTCGTCGGTCCGGGCTTCATCGGTCTCGTCGATCGGGTCGGCACTGGTGGTCTGGGCGTGGATTGAAAGCGGGCAGGCAAGTGCCAGGCCCAAAAGCCCGGCAAGGGCCTGGGTGCGGTTCGGATACATGGTGGCTCTCGTGCTCCTGATTCTGTTTCAAGAATGATCATGGATCGCGTAACATAATCATAATACAAATCATTCCGATTCAGGTAGCAAAATGCCTCTCTTCAGGTTGAAGTCGTTCCGATCTTTCGGCTTCAGGCGGCTTCAGTCGATTCGATAAAAGGCAACAAGCCCGCCAAACTCCTTTGTCGCTTCGGCGGACGATTCCTCGCATTCGGTGACCGACTCCAGCCAGTCGCCGAGCATCGCCTGCAACTCCGCGATTTTCGCCGGGCTGGCCCTGCCCCGGATTCGCATGAAGGTCGGCTGGGTTTCGTCGTCACCGGCGTTCGCCAGCACTTGCAGAATCTCGGCTTCGCTGACCCGCAGCGTTTCGCGCACCGCCTCCGCCCATTGCTCCGCAGCGTCGCCGCTGAACAGCGAATGGTCGGCCTCGAATCGCTGCGCCACGGCGCGAAACGTCCGCTCGACCGTGCCGCGCTTCTGCTTTTCCTCGACCACGACGAGCAAGCCCGCATCGTGCAGCGCGTCGACGTGTCGATACAGCTTGGTCACGCTTTCATCGAGCTCGGCAGCCACTTGCTTGGTCGTCTTGGGCGACTCTGCAAAAGCCTGCAGTAGCTTGAGCTTAAGCGGGTCGGAAAGCAGCCGGATCTGTTCCAGATCCTTGATTTTGTGTGTTTCTTTCACGTCATCCGCAATTATGGTGAAACAGGGCTTGACTATTCACGCTAACGTGAATATTATCCATTCACAATTACGTGAATATTCAGGATACCCGGACCAATGCTATTTGTCGACCATATCTTCATGATTCTTCTGCTCGTGGTCCAACCCCTCTACGGAGTCTTCGAGGCACGCCGGCACGATGCGCTGGAAATAGCCGGCCGGCCCCTGAATCGAATTCGTTATTTTCGGGAGACCATGCTTGTCGAGTGGGCTTTCCTTGCCGCGTTGCTTGCCGCCTGGATGATGCTGAACCGCCCGCTGGCCGGTCTCGGCTTTTCGACTTCGATCGGCCCGGGTTTCTGGGTTGGAATCGTCATTGTGGCCTTGCTGACCGGCCACCTTGTATACGCGTGGCGGTGGGCGACGCGGGCCAGTCAGGCGGAAAAAGACGAACAAGCGAAATTGCTTGGCAAGATGGTCCGCTACCTGCCACACACGCGGCGCGAGCTTCGAAGTTTCTTCGGCGTATCGGTAACCGCCGGTATCGTCGAGGAGATCGTGTATCGCGGTTTCATGTTCTGGTACCTCGCGCACGTCATGCCGCTATGGCTTGCCGTCGGCGTTTCGTCCGTTGTGTTCGGCCTGGCGCACAGCTACCAGGGCATGAACGGTGTGCTGCGGGTGACGCTGATCGGCCTCGGATTCGGCGCCCTTTACGTAGGGACCGGCTCGATCTGGCTGCCTATCGTCGCGCACATATTGATCGATGCACTGCAGGGCACCGCCCTCCACGAAATTCTGCGCGCCGACGACGACGACCCGGAATTCCAGTCCAACCAGCCAACCAGCCAACCAACCAACTAACCCGTCAACGCCCCGACATGCTTCCGCACACACTTTTCCAACTGGTGCCGATTCGCCGCCTGCATCTTCTGAAGCAGCCCGCAGTCGCAAACGTCGATCCGAAAGGCGCGCGCAATTTCCTGCTGCAATCGGATGAACAGGTGTGCCGTGCATTCGGCGTCGGCCAGCGCCCGGTGAAAACGGCCGTCTGACGGTAGTCGCAATACGCGCACCAGCGTTGCCAGCTTGTGGTTGGGTGCGCCCGGAAACAGGCGCCGGGCCAGCAGCAGCGAGCAGATGAACGTGTCGGGCTCGCCGTCCGAAATGCTCGACGCTTCGCGCGCCCAGAACTTGCGATCGAACGACGCGTTGTGCGCCACGATCGGATGCCCGCCGGCAAACCGCACCGCCTGGTTCATAACCTGTCGAACGGGCGGCGCTTCGCGCACCATTGCATCGGTGATGCCGGTGAACGCCTGGATTTCGTAAGGGATGCGCACGCCCGGGTTCATCAGGCTCTGGAAGCGATCGACGATCTCGCCGCCGCGCACCAGCACCACCGCAATCTCGGTCGGCCGTGCCCCGTGCGCCGGAGAAAGTCCGGTGGTCTCGAAATCGATGACCGCGTAGCTTTGCATGTCCATCCTGTCTGTCACGATCCTGAATTGCCCGAAACCCGAAACCCAACCCGGCGACGGATCCAGGCGCTCGCCTGCAAGCGAAGCTTTTGAATTTCCCTAAACCCTAAACCCTAAACCCGCGTCTTCTAGTCACGCGCCACCAACGCCTTCCACTTTTCCATGCCGAGCCCCCGCATCGTCTCGATATTCCGCTGGTAAATCGCGTCCGGATCGGGATGACTCGCCGTCGCCGCCTCGATGCTGGCTTCTCGCAACAAATGAAGCATCGGGTAGGGCGATCGGTTCGTGCAATTGGCCGGGTCGTCAGGCGGGCTGTCGGCAAACCGGTAATCGGGATGAAAACTGGCCACCTGGAGGGTGCCGTCGAGCTCGAGCTGCTCCACCACTCCGTCGGCAATATCCAGGAAATCGTTGTAATCGAAGAAATCGTCCAGCACGTGCGGATGAATCAGCAGCGTGGTCTCGCGCGCGGCCGGATCGGTCGCTTGCAGCGCCAGCAGCTCGTCGGCCAGGTCCTCGGCCAATTGCTGCAGGCCGGTCGCCTCGCTCACCCGGAACCTGACCCGGCCCTGCCGCCAGGGCGTACCGGCAAACGGGCAAAGATTCAGCCCGATCACGGATTTCTCCAGCCAACGGCGGGTGGCCTCGATGACCGTTTCGTGTTCGGCAGCGTTGGGCATGACGGGATTCTACTCCGGCGGGCCGGAAGCGACCGCACCGTCATCGTTACCTAATTAACCGCATGGCCCACTAGCGGCCTCGCGGCCAACGCTCCGGCCATCCGTCATCCCGTCGCGCCTACGAGGTTTGGCAGGAGGTGCCTCCCGGCGCATTGAGGCTCAGCATTCATATACAGGCCGGTCGTCCGCATGATCCGGGGGAGGCCGCCTTCGCCGAGCGATGAGCGTTCTACATCCAGCAGACGTGCCTGTGCCATTCTTGCCGGCACATTCCTTCTCCGCAAAACGAGCCCGAAACATGCGTAGCGTTGCTGTAATTGTGGTTGCACTTTTCCTCGCCGCCTGCGGCCCGGCCCCGTCCGCGCCGCCCCCGGCAGACCGCTGGCTCGAAGGCGTCGACCTCGCCGCCTACCTCGACTGCGCGCGCGAGCAGGACGTCACCCTGCTCCAGGCGCACCGGGCCGGAGATCGCCCTGGCGCGGCGGAGAACAGCCTTGGCGCCATCAAGGCTTCTCTTGCCGACGGCGCCGTGTTCATGGAGATCGATGTGGCGCGGACGGCCGACGGCGTGCTCGTGCTGATGCACGACCGGACCGTCGAGCGCACCACGAACGGGCAGGGCCGCGTGACCGAGATGGCCTATGCGGACTTCGCGGCCCTGAAGCTCGAAGACCTGGACGGCACGCGCCTGCCCGAAGCCCCGCCTGCGCTCGCCGACGCGCTCGATGCGCTGGACGGCCGCGGCATTGCCCAGATCGACCTGAAGGGCATCGGCATGGCCGCCATTTCCCGCGCAATCGAAACGGCCGGCGCGGCGGACCGCAGCGTCGTCATCGTCTCGTCAGTCAATCAAGCGATCGCCCTGCATCGGGCGCTGCCGGAGATCCTCGTATCGGTCGGTATCGACGATCTCGCCGATCTCCAGCGCCTGGAAGACGCCGGCGTCGACCTGACCCGGGTCCAGGCCTGGTTGGGCACCGGTTACGGCAACCCGCCCCTCGACGCCGCGCTCGCCGAACGTGAGGTGGAGACCAGCTACGGTGACTTTCGCGGCGAACGCAACGGTACCGTCGACTACCGACTGCTCGCCGACAACGGCGCCGAAGTGATCAGCGTGGACGACGTGCCGGCGGCAGCCGAAGCGCTCCAGGCCGGCGCGCGGGCGAGGGCGTTGCTGAAGGCCTGTTCAGCGGCCCGGCGCTGATCGCGAAGCCAGTCGACTGGCAGGCCCAATGTTGTGCATGACCCGTATTCCTTGAACGCAAGTCGCGAATACTCAGGGCGAAAAGTCCGCAGCGGCGAAAAATGCGCTAGCAACACACGGCACCCGCGTTTCCCGTTCCGGTCGTCCACGCTGCAAGTGGCAGCATTTCCACGACGGCGTGCCGGCGCCTCCCTGCCGGCGATGTTCGGTTCGCTCATGGCCTTGGCGACGTTCCTCATCCATCGCTTCATCGGTCTGCCGCTGATGCTGCGGGCGGGTGGCCTGACCGGCGCTGGAAACAAAACCTGACCCCAAGGCTTTTTCGTTTCCTTCACTTGTCCGTCACGGGCCGCGCGCATTTTACGCAGCCTGGCGTTGTCGCTTTGGCGACGGGCCAGGAAGCGCGGCAGTGACCTGCGCATCAGTGGTTCGCAAGGGGGGAGCCGGGACGTAAATACGGCATAGGATCGCTGTGCATTTTTCGGCGATGCAAGACGCTCAATTTGATCGCTTGCTGAAAGCGTATCGGAGACTTTTCCGATCCACTCATCCCAGGAGACCGTAACTATGCTGAAGACTTTCCATCCCATTGCATTCGGCATCATGCCCTTTGCGCTGGCCACAATGGCCATCGCCGGCACTGCGAATGCACAGGCGCCGGACGATTTCGAGCTGGTGGTTATCAACTAGGACCTGCTTGTTCCCACTGGCAATTGGTGCCAAAATGGCGCCATATCGGAACCC